>NZ_JBITPL010000007.1:0-198033 GCF_050467885.1 Rossellomorea sp. NRS-1567
CAATATATAGGACTTGACTATAAATGATTCAATCTCCCTTAAAATTTCATTTATTCAAGTAAAATTATGGGGCAGTCAGGGCCAACTTAATCATGCCGGAGATGATTTGAAATCCAGGGTGGCCAAGTAGCAATCAAGCCCTTCACCGCCAAACAAAAAAGTCCCTGAGCAGACTACTCAGGAACTTTTTTTCAGGTACTCAAATGACCAATGTAAAAGTAGGAATATTCGCTTTGAATTGCCCGCTGGATAATGACCAAACAATCCTCCTTGGCTACTACTGAAGATGTTTCGGGGGAGGTGTAACGGAAGAGGGCTGTTGGATCTCTTTAAAAATATCTTCCCCGCCGACTTCCTGACTGACTGGCCTTCTCGTGGAAGGTTGTACCTCAAGCATATTGATCAGCCTCTGTACTTGCGCCTGGAGTTGTTCAAAATCTTTCATTGTCACCGGCTTCGCCTGGGGCATCAATTCCACCCCGACTTGTCCATTCGGCTCAAGCGTCGCCCATTTCACATCCGAAAGTTTACTGACTCCCTGCTGCCTCAGTTTCATTTCAAGCTGATCCACCGTCATTCGTAACTTCTTAAAGTTCTCTTCAATCAATTGGCCATTCTCCATGAGAAGCTTGGATTTTCCCGTGATCATTTGTTCTACACGATCGGATTTCACCTGTAAATATTCCATGACCATCAGCGTCAAGACCAGAACAAGTCCGACACCGATTGTGGTCCAGATATTCTTTCCGGCTACCGGTTGAATTAATAATGATCCGATTCCGATCATAATGACCGTCTGCGTCAATGTCATCTGGGAAATCGACTTCCTCCCGGCCACTCTTAACAATAGAGTTCCCGCCACAACAATGAGAACCGCTTTCCAAATCCAATCCAACTCCATTACACATTCCATCCTTTCGACCTGTTCATCGCTAAAAAACCTCTTCTCAGGCAGAAGAGGGAAAATGGTTTATTCAGATTAGCTTCCCCTTTAGGGATAGTATTATTCCAGGGACCGCGGGGACAGGTACCATGGTCTATTAGGAATCATACTTCAAACAAATTTCCAAAAATCTTGTTAACAAGTTAGAAGGTCAATTACAGATATGTTAAAATAAACCAATTGGTGCATTTTAACAAGGAATTGGAGCTGTAAAAATGAAGAAATGGAACAAATTTATTGTCGTAGCCTTATTGACGATGTTATTCGCCTTAATGTCTGCTTGTAGCGATTCTCCTAAAGAGGATGCTTCTAATCAGTCTGAATCTGATACGATTCCAGCAAGTACGGATGATTCATCTACAGAAAGCACAGTGGAATCCGATAACAACGAGGAGAATCAATCGGATGAATCCTCAATGGACGATGGCAGCGCTCAGGTAGACAGTAGTCAGGAAGATCATACTCCCATATCAAAAGTAGCGGGAAGAACAGAATATCTGAACAAACTGGACAACATCCAAAAGGAACTTGATGCCATGCCCGATAAGAAGGATTCAGATAAAGGCGTGACAAACGCTATGAAAAACTATTATGGGGTGTCTTACGAAAGGTATGACGATGCATTAAATGAGATTTATTCCCTTCTGAAAAAAGAATTATCTCCAGAGGTCATGAAGGAGTTAAAAGCGGAACAATTGAAATGGATCGAACAGAAAGAAGCGAAAGCCGAGAAAGAAAGACTGAAGTATGAAGGCGGGACGTTTGAAAATGTGGCGTGGTACATCTCTTTGTATGAGTCGACGAAGGATCGGTGTTATGAGTTGGTGAATGAGTATATGACGGATTAGATGATGATGATGAGGAGAAAGGAGAGGAAGTGATCTGGACTTCCTCTCCTTTCTCCTTTGAACCACAGGGACTGATACCTTGGTCCATTCCCTGGCTAGATGAAGCAAAAAGAAAGTATGTCTAATTCTCAATAACCATTTCCCCTTCCCCCTCAGGAACTTCAAAACCCTTCAGATAGGAAGTTAACAGTTCTTCCGTAATCGGGAACGCATTGGCATCAAAGCGCTTGTTCCTTATTTTAAGGCGTTCACGCAAATCATCAGGAGAAACGTTTATATAAATCAGTTTCCATTTGCCACCGGACTTTTCGATGAGCTGTTTATATTGCTCCCTTCTTGTACGGTCCCAAAAACTGAAGTCAATGACCACCTGTTGTTTATCGTGAATGAGCTTCAATAAGTCATTGCGCAATTTACTTTCTGCCTCTTTCTTGTATTCCCCCATCTTTTCCATAGGGAAATCAATCCCATAACGACCATGAGTGGCCCATATTTCTTCATCAATGGAAAGACGCACAAACCCGTTTTTTTCTAATTGTTGTGAGAATGTCGTTTTCCCGGAACCGGCCACACCACACATCATGACGACTAGTGGTGTGGAAACACTCCGTTCACGGTAAATCGTTTCGAAATTAAAGTGGTTGAACATGTGGACACTCTCCCCCATTTATATAGGTTGGCGTTTCTTTGTAGTTACCCCAAACTTGCCAGCAAAACCATTATCCCATTCGTCAAACCGTGGATTAAAACCGATGGCCAGATCGAATGGGTACGTTCATACGCTAGAGCAAAAAGGATCCCGCTAAAGAAATTTACCGGCATAACGTTGTATGTCGGGATGTGGATAATGGTAAAGATGAGCGAGCTAAGTAGAAGAGCTCCAGTCAATCCTATGCGTGTACGCAACCAGCGATATAAGAAACCCCGATAGAAAATCTCTTCGTATACCGGTGAGATGATCGCCGCAGAGATAAAGGCGATCAGTATCGTAAAGAACGTTGCATTTTGCTGCATCGCCTTTGTTTTGCTGTTCTCCCACGAATTGCCTATGAAACTCGTTAAAACTACAATGATAACGGCACCAACTAGTAAGATGACAGAATAGATGATTATGATTTTCCAATCTTTCACATTGAAAGCCTTGACCCCTACTTCACTCCAGGAAAGCTTTTTTGGACGGAGTGCAACAACATAAACACCTGAAAGGAGAATAATGGCTATGGTTAACCCCATTAACGTTCCGGCATACAGTTCATTGTCAAGCCAGTCAGAATATAGGGGCTTAACCACGAATTTAATACATCCGATCACCAAACCAACTTCAAGTAGCATCAATAATACGAATTCTTTCCAACCCCACGGGTCCTGTTTTTTCAAGTTCATTTGACTCTTTTCCATTCATCTTCCCTCTTCCTATATATGGTATAATCCAACTATAGGAGATGACGTTACGTCACCTGCAAGCATTTTTTTCGGGAGGGAATGGAATGAAAAGATGGACCACCGGGGAGGTAGCCAAAGAGCGGAATATATCCATTCGCACACTTCGCTATTACGATCAGATTGAACTCCTTACACCAAGCTTTAAGGATTCGGGCGGAAAACGTTATTATTCAGAAGAGGACTTATTTACATTAGAGAAAATCATCATCCTAAAATCTCTTTCACTCCCCTTGGAGGATATTCGCAATATATTAGATAAACTATCTTTCAAACAAGTTCTAGTCTCACACTACAATTACCTGCAAGAACAACTCTCGACACTTCAAACAAGCATCTCCAATACGACTTCATTAATTCATATGATGGATCTGGAAGAATCTTTACCCTGGGAACGCGTCTCCGAACTGGTCCGCCGTTCACAACACAGCTCAAAGAAGTGGATGGATTATTTCCAAGAAGATGAACAGGTCCTCTTACAAAAGTCCGTTCCAAACCTTAGTAACAACGACGAAACAACCCAGCAGTATATTTCATTAATCCGGCGAATGGAATCGTGCATCAAACACAATGTGAAGCCTGAATCAGAAGAAGGCTTTCAAATCGGGACCAGGTTACTGGAACTATCCAATGAGATGTTCCAAGGAGATAAAGAGTTGATGGATAAATTCTGGAAGGTACGAAAACAGCCTGTAGAGGAAACCGGCCTATACCTGATTTCGGATGATGTACTGGAGTTTGCGGAGCGTTGTATGGCCTATGTAATGAGTTAATTCGTGGAGGGCGTCCCCGATAAAGCAAAACCTCATAGATTGTGTAAGTAATTCTTTGATTACGCTGTTCGATAAATAATTCAAGAAAAAAGGAGAATCGAGATTGGACTTATTACTTTGGACGAGTGTTAGTTTCTTCATAATCGGATTTGCAGTACTCGCTTTTATTAAAAGAAAGCTAGAAGGAAAGAATAATCCAACTATCCAATCAATCATTTGGTTGGTCGCTGGAACAACAGCTTGGGGAGTAACCAGTATCATTCTTATAGTGTGGTCGTTTAATAGGATTTGGTAAGTTTCTTTTTTAAAAAATTATCTACAAGGTGGGAATACAGTGAAATATATAATCAGCATGTATGTTGTGATGGCACTAATGGTATTTGTAAATTTGATAAGTGAGTATCTTTTAAACGGGGAATATTCAGCTATTGCAAGTTGGATGGTCACAGCTTTATTTTTCTTTGGCACATTGTTTTTTATTAATGCTAGATTCGTATTTTCTAATACTAAGAAAGAGAGGTAAACCCCGAATAAAAACCTTCCCTGGAATTCTATGTCACCAATTTTTCATATGACTTCCCTTAGCTTAGTACCAATTATTTCAAATTAAAGAATCATACTCAAGAAAAATTTTCATAAAAAAGAGCTTACCCTGTGGATAAGCTTCTTTACAAAAGGAGTCATGGGACCTGTCCCAAGCCTCTTTATGGATGACGATAATCATACTTTCCATCAGGAACGCTAATTTTTTGACCATTTATTTTAACGGTGTCTTCATCTATCCAGTTAATCATTCCGGTTGTCTCTTCATATTGCCAATAGATATTTTTAGAATTGTTATTTTTATTATTGGAATATAAAACACCAAGAACAGCATAATCCACAGTAGCTCCACCGTTATTCAAGTAAGTTTTTACTGTGTAAGCCCCGTTTGGTGATGTCTTTTCAGAGATTAGTTCCCCTGGTTCAATTCTTTCTATGTTGTAAAATGCCCAATGAAATATGTAACCAAAAACACAAAAAACAATAATGAATACAAAAGACAAAGATATCATTACAGGATGCCTCATAAACAATGATGAAAAACGCCTAAACAAAAAGAACCCTCCTTAAATAGCAATCTTACAGAAATTGTATCATAAATGTCTGGGATCCATGGCCGCTTTAAGAACCATCCCCCCTCGCGTACTCCGTAATCATCATCCCATTTCCTTCCCTTTTAATCATAATCGCTGGGACAAGCAACCTGTCCCCACTGTCCCAATAAGCATTAACATTTGGATTAAGAATTCCTATCAATTTCTTAACAAAGGTTTCATCTACAGGAAAATGTGTTAAAGTCCTCCATATTCTTCTATATAAAAAGGATGTGTGAGGCAATGAAAAAGTTATCGCTGCTACTTGCAGCTGGAGTTCTTATTCTGGGGGCGTGCTCTGATCCTTCGAGCACAGAGGAGAGTAAGGAGAAAGCACCGTCTTCCGATCAAAACGAATCCAAAACGGTAAACGAAGAACCAGAAGAGGACGATCAGCCCTTCAAACCGTTGGAACCGTCTGAAGGTGCTGTGCCTCTGGATAAAAGCTTATCAAAAAAGGAGCAGCAGAAAACCCCTGAAATGCAGGCCGCGCTGGGCGGAAATCCCGAGCGTTCGGTCCCTGCGGGTGAAACGCTGGCAAAAGGCGTGAAAGACTCATCCAATGGACCATTAAAAGATCATCGATTGGTCGCCTATTACGGGACGCCCGATTCTGAAAATATGGGGATTCTGGGCGAGTTGGAACCCGAGGAGTACATGAAGAAGCTGAAGGAACAGACCCAGGCTTATTCCGACGCTGATCCCGACCGTCCGGCGGTCCCGACGATCGAGTTGATTACGACGATGGCCCAGAGCGAGCCTGGGCCTGATGGAGATTATGTGCGGATGACGTCGGAAGAAAATATTGAAGAGTATGTGGAGCTTGCTGAGAAGCATGACGCACTGGTGCTTCTCGATATTCAGCTCGGGACGGACACGGTCATGGAGCAAGTGAAAATGGTCGAGAAGTGGCTTATGCACCCGCATGTTCACCTGGCGATCGATACGGAATTCCACGTAGCTGAGGGGGAGAAACCCGGAGAGGATCTCGGACAAGTGGATGGTAAGGAAATCCAGAAGGCTGTCGAGTATGTCTCGGAGCTTACGGAAAAGAACAATCTCCCTGATAAATTGGTCCTCGTCCACCAATTCACCAGTGACGTACTGACGAATAAAGAGGCGATCCAACCGACAGACAACGTCGAAGTCGCCATAAACTTTGACGGCTGGGGAGCATCTGCGGACAAGCAGGCTTTGTACGGGAAATACATACGTAATGAACCGAAACAATACGGGGCATTTAAGATTTTTTATGATAAAGATGTGCCGGTCATGGAGCCGGAGGATGTGTTGAAGATGGAGCCGAGCCCTGCGATTATCAATTATCAATAATTAAAAAACACAGGGACGGCTTTCTTGCTTTGGAAGCATGAGAGCCGTCGCTCCTAAACAAAAATAACCCCATCATCATAACACCGTAGATTAATTTGAAAACAAATCAGAGCTACATTATGAATGGGGTCTCACTAGCTAGGATTACCAAAAGAAAAAAGACTTAAACGTATCTTATGTACAAATCCAATTTAATCACCGCCCCATGCACTTGCAAACTCTCAATCTAAAATTCCAACCCATCCCCCTCACACGTTCCATAATCAACAACCTATTTCCTCCTCTTTCATTAGTTCACTGCGCGGCCAAGGTACCCGTCCCCTTGGCACCACAGGGAAAAGCAATCATTACTATCTATGTTATTTATAAATCGTAACAATTACTATTTACAAATCGTAATAATTACGATATATTATTTCAAGAAATCATAAGGAGGATACATATGAGAAAAAAATGGATGGCTTTATTTAGTATATTAATGGTCCTCTCCCTTGCTGCATGCGGAGAAGAAAAGGAGAAAAGTAGTAAGGAACAGGCCTCGTCTACAACTAATCCGGTGAAAATTTTCACTACAGTATATCCCCTGCAGTTTTTTGCAGAACGGATTGCAGGTGAAGAAGCTGAAGTTGAATCACTTTTACCTCCCGGATCGGACTCACATACATATGAGCCCACTTCTAAAGACGTAATGGCCATTGCTGAAGCAGATTCATTTATTATGAATGGTGCGGGGCTTGAGGCGTATGCTGAAAAAATCGCTGAGGCTGTAGAGGCTGAAGATGTGACAGTTGTTGAAGCATCTGAAGGGATTGAGCTTAATGAAGGAGCCCATGACCACGATCACAAAGAGGATCATGACCACGGAGATGATGATCCTCACGTATGGCTGGATCCAATCCGCTCCATTGAATTAGCAGAGAACATTAAGAATGTATTAGTAGAATTGAAACCTGAAGAAGAGGCACTATTTAATGAAAACTTTGAAACACTCAAGGCTGACCTTGAAGCTCTTGATCAGGAGTTTGCCACTGAACTGGAAGCAACATCAGGCAATCACTTTATCGTCTCTCATGCCGCCTATGGCTATTGGGAAGAAGCTTATGGTGTACATCAGATTGCTGTTTCCGGCTTGAGCCCGACACAGGAACCGTCTCAGAAAGAACTCCAGACAATTGTAGAGACCGCTAAAGAATACGGATTAAAGCATGTCTTTTTTGAACAGAACATTACGACGAAAACAGCTGGAGTCGTAAGGGATGAAATAGGTGCAGAAACACTCAGACTTCATAACCTGTCTGTACTGACAACTGAAGATATTGAAAATGATGAAGACTATTTTTCACTGATGAGACGTAACCTGACACAGTTGCATACAGCATTGAAACAAGCACCTGCTATAGAACCTGAAGATCACGACCATGACCACAGCCATGAATTAGATGAAAAAGCACAGAAGATTTATGATGGTTACTTTGAAGATGATCAAGTGAAAGATCGTGAGTTATCTGACTGGGAAGGTGACTGGCAGTCCGTTTACCCTTATTTACTGGATGATACCCTCGATGAAGTATTTGCCCACAAAGCAGAAGACGGAGATAAGACTGCTGAAGAGTATAAAGAGTACTATACAATCGGATACAAAACAGGCGTCGAGCGTATCATGATCGATGGGGATACGTTCACCTTCTATGAAGATGGAAAAAAATCGTCTGGACACTATACCTATGACGGGTACGAAATTCTAACCTATGAGAAGGGAAACCGTGGAGTGCGCTACATCTTCAAGCTTGCTGACGAGGAGGAAGGAAAGATGCCAAACTACATCCAGTTTAGTGATCACAGCATTGCCCCAACCGATTCACATCACTATCACTTGTATTGGGGAGATGACCGGGAAGCGTTGCTGGAGGAAGTCGTAAACTGGCCAACCTATTACCCTTCTGACTTAAGCGGCGAGGATATCGCTGATGAAATGATGATGCATTGATTCTCCCTTCCTGAGACAAGTACAATTCAATATCCGGTCCCCTTCTTTGGGGCACCGGATATTTTTATAGAGAGAAAGACAGTGCCTGACCCCCGGTACGCTAAACCTTTACCGTGCTAGGGGTCAGACACTACTAAAAAGGGGTATTAAACCAAAGAGTGGCACCAAAAAGATGAAAGAAAAAGAAGAATTGTCAAAATAAGTGCTGTTTTTTGGGCCATTAATTTCGTTAGCTTCATCTTGCATCCTTACCTTTCTTTTAGTTTTATGCGTGCTTTTAAGGAAACACAGTTACAATCACACCATCGATATTGTTACCTGAAATCTCATATCGAAGATCTGCAGGCACATGGATGGTTGTACTTTTAGTAACAGGATAATAAGATATCTCATATTTTCCCCCATTTACACTAGCAGAAATAGTTCTTTCTTCTTTTAGGTATTCCAGATATTCTTCTAATACAAAATTCTTTGATTTCATAATTGCGCTATGAGGGAAACCAACATAGCGGATGTGCCACGGTTCATATTCAATTCCTGTTATGTCCGTTTTATTCTCTGGATAACGTAAAATGAACCCGTATTTCCAAGCGTTTTTTTCTATCCACTTTCCTTCTGGTGCATTGGCCATCTTCATTTGAGTAGATCCTACATCAAGGGATAAGCCCAGATTATGTTCACTGTAGCCTGCTGGCAAGGCATAGTCAGAACCCATATCTTGATAAAGCACACTTTGCTCATCAAAGTCCCGAAAGCCGCTCGTAATGGCGAAATGTTGAAGACCATCTTTTTTAGCAGCAGCAACCATCTCTGAGAATGTATGTGCAATATCCTCTGATAAATAAATGTCACTGCCTAACAACACGTACCCTCGTGCCAGTTCATTGTTTGCAGATAAATTGACAATATCCGATCGAATGCTTTCTTGGTGAACAGGATATTCACTGTTGACCAAAAGCAGATCTCCTTGATAGATTTGATCCTCTGTCATTTCGATTTCTTTGATATCGCCACCCTCTGCGATACCACTTTCAGATTGATCATCGTTTTGTATTTTTACTTCTGGTTCAGAAAATGGTTCCATATAGACGAAAGTTAACCCTAGGCAGGATAATAATAAAAAGCCCCACTTCTTCATTTATCCGTTTCCTCCTTACTCTTAGTTGCTTATAAGTGTAGGGAAAACTTTTTAAATAAAGAGTGGGGTAAATTTTAAATTTTTCTTAAATCATTCATTCGGATTTTCATCATCCTGCGGCAAGCGAACTTCAAAAACGGTACGTATGATACTGCTTTCGGCCGTAATGGTCCCATCATGCTGCTCCACGATATTCTTGGCAATGAAGAGGCCAATTCCGGTGCCGCCTCCTTGATGAGTTCGTGCTTTGTCACCGGTATAAAACATATCAAAGAGATGGGGCAGCTCATTCTGAGGAATGGAATCTCCATAATTCACAATTTGAATAACCACTTTCCCTGAATCAATAAAGCCATTAATATCCACAAACTGGCCATCGTTACCATAGCGATTCGAATTGGTAAGAAGATTTTCAAACACGCGTGCCAACAGCTCTCCATCACCCAAAACAGGTAGTTGCGGAGTCACATTCACTCTAGCGATCAAATCATTCTTCTCGAAGACAGGATACAACTCCTCCTTTAATTGATTAAGGAGATCACTTACATTTATATGATTTTTTTTAATTGGCAATATGCCATAGTTCATTCGCGTTATTTCGAATAACTCATCAATCAGTCCTTCTAAACGCTGAGATTTTGTAAAGGCAATCGTTAAAAAATGCCTGACTTGTTCTTTCGTCAAATTCTCATCCTTAAGGATCAAATCTATATAACCTAAAACGGAGGTGAGGGGTGTACGAAGATCATGATCTAAATTGACGACTAACTGCTCTTTACTACTTTCCGAAAAGTCCCCTCTTTCGATGGCTTGTTCCAATTTTTCACTGGCGAGATTTATGCTCTCGGCAAGATCACTAAACTCATCATTCGACACAATCTGAACCCGATGCTTGAAGTCACCCTGGGCAAGATAATGAATTCCTTTTGAAATCTCTTTAAAATAGGCAGAATAGGGTTTTGTGAGTAAAAAGAAGAAAAAAATCGAAAGCAGGATGAATACTAGTAAAAAGACGTTGAAGTCACCAATATTACGAATGATAATGCGAAAATAACCTAATGAATCTCCATAATTCACACTTGAATAATAATACAATTGGAGTCCTTTAAAGAGTAGATATGTAAGAGCAGCAGACAACAACATGCTTAGTCCCAGCAATAAGATCATTTTTGAACGGAAGCCTCGCAGTATGTTACCCATTGAATGTATACCCCACACCCCAAACGGTTTTGATAAATTTATTCTTCCGTTTATCCTCTTCAAGCTTTTTTCGTAAGGTACGAATATGGACCATTACGGTATTCCCACCTTCAAAGTATGCATCCCCCCACACCTGCTGAAAAATATGTTCCACACCAAATACTTTCCCCGGGTGACTGGCCAGTAAGTACAAAATATCAAACTCTTTAGGCGTTAGTTCGATGTTTTCACCATATAGAGTCACTTTACGCTGATCGTGAGAAATAACCAATCCACCACTTTCCACGGAGCCTTTCCGTTCTGTAGTCGTCTTAGGTTGATTAAGCTTCAAAAAACGTCGTAGCTGAGCATTTACACGAGCAACCAATTCTATCGGGGTGAATGGTTTCGTCATATAATCATCTGCCCCAATGACAAGGCCCTGAACTTTATCGAAATCAGATGTCTTGGCACTCAAAAAGATGATGGGCATATTATGATGATCCCGAATGCGTCGGGTGACTTCATATCCATCCATCTTCGGCATCATGATATCCAAGATCAACAAATCAATGACCTGATTCTCGACCACTCGAACAGCCTCTTCTCCATCTAATACTTTCTTCACGCGGTACCCTTCTTTTTCTAAATGGATAGCAATCAAATCAGCAATTTCCTCCTCATCATCAGCTACTAAAATTGATAAAGGTTTCATTCTTTCACTCCTACTAAAGTGATAGTCGCTAAATCTCCATTGCTGCGTTACTAGCTTCCCCCTAAAATTACTTGTTGTTTTTGGTAATCTTCTTGGCAGCTAATGGAATCATTTAGGGCTTTCATTTATTTTCTATTATTTTTTCATAAGCATACCCTTTGGAGAAAAGATATCCAAAGGGATTTCATCATCGATTATAAGTATTGTTTATTTACACATAAAAAAAACCTTCAAGTGTGATAGTTTAAATGAAATTTCTTAAAATAATCATGGGAGAATTCTTAAATTTTTCTTAAGATACTATTAAATGCGCATAAAATACATAAAAAAACGGCGCCCGCCCCCGGTACGTTAAAGCTTTACCGTGCTGGGGTAAGACACCCATATCCTGAGCATTTAATATTCAATCCAGTACCCTCCAATGTTCAGTCCCTTTATTTCATCTTCACCTGCCAGTTTAATAAATCCTTTTGCAAATAAGAAGTATGTATCATAGGAGTACCCTTCAACGGGTAAGACCTCCACCTTTGTTTCTAAGAGGTACTCGGATGTAGTGTTGGATGTCATTTTCACACGTTCAAAATACTGTATACATTGATACTGCTCCTTACTACTAATGTAATCTTGAAATGCTCGAGGGTGAGTCGGAACTCTGATGATATTAAAGACGACAACAACCAGCAAGAGGAGGACAATTTTCCTTGCAGTTTCATTTTCTGCATTCTTGGGCTTTAAACAAATGATTAATCCCACTACTGAAAAAACACCAATCCATGTAACCCAGCTTATGTCGAAAATGATGTGTGCAAATAGAGAGAGCATCGCCCCAAAATGTAAAAAGTTTGCCAATGAGGAGAGTGACTCTGGACGGAACCTGACCCTGTCCTCTTTCTCAGCCTTAATATATATTTGATAATAGTACAACATGACAACCATTAACATAAAAGCAAAATCAAATAACAAAACAACCACCTCAACAAAATGATCTATCGCATCAATCAGACATTCCCCTATGCATTCCCAGGCAAAAAAATCCGAAACGTCGTCCCCTCACCCCGCTCGCTTTCCACCTGTATTCCCCCCTTCATCCGCTTGACGATTTGATAACTTACCGTAAGTCCCAGTCCCGTCCCTTTTTCCTTCGTCGAATAATAGGGTCTGCCCAATACTTTGAGTTGTTCCGGTGGCATGCCGACTCCATTATCTTGAATGACGATCATGATCCGGCCGTCTTTATGTACAGTGGCTGCCGCGGTAATTTCTCCATTTTCTTTTACCGCCTCGATGGCATTCTTCAGAAGGTTGAGCAGGACTTGCTTCACCTCTATCTTCATTCCTTTGATCACCAGACCGTCTTCAATGTTTTTGTTGATTTTTATGTTGTTCATCACAGCATAAGTGGACATGACATCAACGGATTCATTCATGGTGTCTGTCAAACTGAACACTTCGTTTTCCTCCGTCTGCGGCTTGGCAAGGGAAAGGTATTGATTGATGACATCTTGTGCGTGATCTAATTCCTGTATGGATATATCGATAAAGCTCTTTTGTTCTTTTGTTAACGTTTCTCTCTGCAGGAGCTGCATGAATCCTCGTACGGTCGTCATGGGATTTCGGATTTCGTGTGCGACGGATGCTGCCAACTCGCTGACTACGTTAAACTTTTCAGCTTTGATGAGCTCTTTTTTGATCCTGACTTGTTCCAGTAGATTTTCTATTAGATAAATGGTCAGGATCAGCGTGATCCATATGATCAGGGTGGAACTAGCTACAAGTGGGAGCTGCTCTACTTCATTGTTCTGAAGCAAGAAAAGAGTTCTTGTAACCGGGATGAATAAATAAAAAGCCGAAATCAGAATCATTTTGTTCTTCCAGGTTATCCTTCTATACCATTTAGATAGAAGGACCAGCAACACTCCATATATCGCATAATTCACAACCAAAAAGATCCACACATGGTGGGTAAACAAGCCAATCACCAGCATGGCGAAGAACGTACTAAACCCCACTTTCTTCCCGCCATAGAGAAAGGCAAGGATGATGGGAATGACTTTGAAATCGTACACATATCCGCTTGAGTAAATAACGGGGAATATCATGGTAAACAGTAAAATAGCAAGATTCATGAGAAAGAACTTAAGGGTAAACCCTTTCGTGCCGCTGTCCGATTCACTCGTAACCATTTGAAAAAGAAGAATCGTAAATAGTATAAATACCACATGCAAAATTAAATGATGGACAGTCTCTACCATACAAGGTCTCCTTTAAGAAAAAAGCGTCTACTCTAATTCTTCGACATCCTTATGTGAAACCCTTTCCAACCATCACGAAAATTCGACAAAGAACAAGGGAGCCACAGGGACAGGTACCGTGGCTCTTATACAAGACGTGGCCAAGGTACCTGTCCCGGCGGCTCCTTAATTTTTCAACGTTGCAGCCCAGAATAAATGATAAATAGGGGCGATAAAACAAATACACAATAGAACGATGGCAATTGAAGAAGGCAAACCTGACTCCATTCCAACTGCATTTCTCAAAGCTGCTTCATTAGTAAATGCAAAGGTTATAGTGCCAAGGTATTGAATTACTAACATTACTTTTTTAACTTTTATATATTGTATTTCTTTGTTTTCCTCCGTTAAATTAACATAGTTCAACTTCTCCGGTTTTTTGACGAATAATCCAATAAGGAACCAGGTTAAAATACTGACAATAGGCATGATGAACAGGATGTATTTTGAACCCCACTGATCAGGTTCTCCTTTACTAAAATGGATGGCAATTGTATCTGGAATCTCTGACCAAAGATAAAATAAATGGAAAGCATGATATAGAAGAATAGTAGTTGAGATTAGTATAAGAGTTAATTTAAGAGGCTCGTTTCTCATTTGACCGTCCCCCCATTGTATTTTTTATAAAAACTTTCTCCCGTGCTTGGTAAGTACAATCAATCAAATATTTCCATCTATACAAATTATACGTTTTACTTGTCATTTGGTTTCAACAACGAAAAAAACGGGCTCTCTTCTAAAAGAAAGCCCATTTCCCTATTCTTAACTCAATTTAAATGGGGAATGTATTTCATCAGCATCCCGGTAGGATCGATAGGATACCAATTCCTTTCCGTTTAAGGATCCATCCAGTTGTAAAATACGTCCCTTGGTTGTTTCTAAGTAGAATCGATACTTGTTCACGTTTAATCTAAAAAAGGTATAGGTGTTGCCAAGCAGATGCTTTTTGATTTCATGTGTGTCAGGGTGTATCTGAATGAAGTCCGCCAGCTCCTGAACGGAAGCTGTGGGAATATCAGCGATAGAATAGTACGTCCCTTGCATATTGTGTTTGAATTTATTCATTGCGGCCATAGCCCTGTCTTTTAACTTTCTGCCATCTAACTCCATAGGTCCACTCCTCTTTCGTTACTATTAAGAAGAATCCCCAATATCTCATAGAATAAACCGATATTTTTTCACCTGACCTATACCTATTTTTTTAAAAAGGACCATTCCTCTACATGCTGTTTACAGCACGTAGAGGAATGGCCACGGGGTTTAAGACTTCGTTCTTTAAGAAAAAAATAGTTGAATTACTTCCAAATATCCATATACTTTTTTTTGTACTTTTTGTCGTCAACCGTATCAATCAGATCTAAAGCGGTTTGTTTGATAGACTCATCATTAAAATGGTCATATAAATTCCTCATGTTTTGAAGGATGTCATTCCGAATTAAAGTAAAGTTTTTTTCATCTGTTCCTTTTTTAAAACGTTCAACCATATAATCCATAACCATTTCTTTTTGAGGTGTACCAGCAATTCCGACCTTCCAGATTGATTGGAGAGAATGCCTGGCCGTCACAAACTTTTCATCTTTTGTTACCTCCCACAACCTAGGGAAATCTTTCATAATCCTCATCTCTGGATCGCTTATGGCTAGGTTAGCTAAATATTGTGCTGCACGGGAGCGTTGATGGTTATCTTTATGAGTTAAGTCCTCTAGTAGTTGATCCCATACTTCATATGCCCAAACAACTTTTTGGTCAGTTACTTTTAATATATATTGGTAGGCTTCATAACGCTCTTCTTTATCGCCTGACTTAGAATGTTCAAATGCCAACTTTACTTGACTGTCCATTTTTATCCCACCTAATTTTCAATGCTCCGATTTATTTTATACAACGTCATAAAAAATTACTGCTGTATCATCTGAATAAGGTTTCCACATGTATCGTCGAAGACAGCTATCGTGATATCTCCCATGACGGTTGGCTCCATCGTAAACGTTACACCTTTTTCCACTAATCGCTCGTACTCTTTGCGAATATCCGAAACCCCAAACATAGTTACGGGGATGCCATCTGCGAATAGTTTCTCTTGATACTCTTTCGCAGCGGGGTGCTCATTTGGTTCAAGTAAAAGCTCGGTCCCGTCTTGTTCATCAGGTGAAACAAGCGTAATCCACCGGTGTGCTCCTGTAGGAACGTCATGCTTTTTCACAAAGTCCAGCGTGTCCGTATAAAACGCTAATGCTTTTTCTTGATCTTGTACGAATATACTCGTGATAATAATTTTCATCCTAATTTGGCCTCCTTTAATCGTTGCGGTGGCAGTTTATCTTCTGCCGATTTGTGATAAATTAGTCTACCCATCCTTTCAATAAGTTTTCAAGTGGTTCTTTGTTAAACATAAGTACTCGATATTTTCCCTTCCGTTCTGACATGACGAGTCCTGCATCTTCCAATAGATTAAGATGTTTCGTGATCGCCTGTCGCGAAATGGAAAGGTTATGTTTCATAACGAGGCGAGCCGTAAGTTCATACAACGTCAGCTCGTTGCGGTCGGAAAGCTCATCCAGGATAAGCCGCCGAGTCGAGTCGCCAAGTGCTTTGAATATAGTGTCTTTGTCCCAAGTCATATATTGATTATATGCAACTCATTGGTTGCCCGTCAAGCATAAGCAACTATTTAGTTGCTCAACAGAAGGAACATTATGATTCAGCTATATTCCCATTTAAAGATTTAGAGAGTCATTAGGGATATAGAAAGAGGCTGGGACAAAACAAAAAACTACGATATAAAAACGAACAATAGAAGTTTAGGTTCTCAATACCGCTAATGATTTCCGTGCAAGACTACGCTTTCCGCGGGTAGCCCGTGAGCCTCCTCGGCAAGCCTGCGGGGTCTCACATAAGCTACTTTTCCCGCAGGAGTCTTCGTCTTGCACTCCAATCAACCGCTAGAAACAGCTAAAATCAAATGATTCAAATATAAATTATAAACCCGAACAAATCTGCCCACTAAAATGCAGATTTGTTCGGGTTTTCACTTGCACTAAAACACTTTTGTCCCAGCCTCTTTCCTCTTTTTAGCGTCTTATTTCATTCAAGAATAAATGTGGAGATCTAAATCATTTAAAGTCCGATACACTATTTAACTGATTTTCTCCGCCAACTCTAAAATAAGCCCTTCTGGACCACGAACGTAGCATAATTTATAACTTTCTTCATATTGCTCTATCTCACTAAAGATTTCCTTACCCTTCTTTTTCAAATTGGCCACAATCGTTTCAATATCTTCAACAGCAAAGCAAATATGTCGGATACCTAGCGTATTGGCAAAAGGTTGCTGAATACCATTTTCATCTGACGGTGTATGAAATTTGACCAGCTCTATCCATGTCTGACCATCTGACATTCCCAATCCTACACATGCCGTTTTAACATCTTTAAGCCCAACTATTCTGTCCAACTGCTCTCCATCCAATTCCCATTCCGCTTGCACTTCAAGTCCTAAATCAACAAAAAACGCCTTAGCCTCTGAAAGGTCATTTACGTTTATACTCACATGATCGATTCTATTGATCTTCATATCCCACGCCTCCTTTGTTCCTGTTATTTTCAATACCTGTGAACCACAGGGACAGGTCCCTCGGTTCCCTTACTAAAATGAGGCACCATGGTACCTGTCCCCATGGTGTCTATTATGCCTAAGGTTTTGATATCCCTTCCTTAATGAAGTACTTTATATTTCCTATTATTGAATCAATGAGTTCGCCTTCATCTAAGGGGTAATTTTCTAATGATCCTGTTTTCTTTATTTCGTATTTATCAATATCAATAAATAATTTCATTACAATGTTTTGCAGCTTTTGATCAATAACGTTTACTTCCGCCATTTTATTATGGATATCAATCCTCACATACTCATACTTTACTATAGGAGTTATGATTGCATTACTCGTCCAATCTTCTTCCATTAAAGGTCACTCCATTCTTTGCAAGAAAAGCTGTCATTGCCACTATTGATCGCCCTGACCATTTGACTTCCACTTTTTCAATTAGAATTATTACCTCTTCAACTAAAGCATTAGGGAAAAAATATTAACTCAACCTATTTAGCAATTGTTCCGTTGAAAGGATAGTGGCAAATTCATCATTCAATGTAGCTAAAGACACGTTATGTATCATTTCCGGATCATAATAATGGCCATCTTGATCTCCCATTCCAAATGCCGCTGTGGCATCGGATATCAGGTAAGTGTTAAAGCCTAAATTCCCGCTCATTCTCGTAGTTGTTGAGACGCAATGAGGAGTGGTTAATCCTGTTATTATCACCGTATTAATATGATTGGCCTTTAACAGTTCTTCTAAATTGGTGCCAATAAAACTACTATTCACTTTCTTGGTAATAACCACTTCTTCTTCAAGAGGACTTACCAATTCCTTTATGGTGAAACCTTTATTGCCGGGATGAAATACAGAATCCGGATTACCTGACTTGTGTTGAATATGAATGACTTGCCCTCCTTTCGCTCTCCAAACCTTTAGTATTTTACTAATATTCTCTTCTGCATTTACATTATTTCGTTCTCCCCATTTTGGGTCATCAAATGCTTTCTGAACATCCACTATAATCAATGCACTGTTTTGAATCACGATACTTCCTCCTCTATAAAATTCGGTTAGTCTTTTTAATTATATGAATTCAACAAAAAGAGAGTTAAACCTTCAATATACGCATACTACCGTTCCCTCTTTTCAACAAATAGCAAAATTAACGTCGCCAAAGGACCCAATACAAGTGAAAGCAGGAACCAGTTTAATCCCTTCCTGTTCTTCCCTTGTGCAAGTCCGGCATTTATCAAAGCCAGTGTTCCCCAACCTACAAAATATTGATTATCCATCATCTGTCCTCCATATATTCATTAACTATTCTGCTCTTTATCTCAATACTAATTATTTCTAATCCAATCATCTTACTCCAGACAAGTTATCACAACAAAAGAGCTTACCTTTTTCTCATTTTTTGAGAATTTTGTCCATATACTCCAAATTTCCACAAACACGCCAGTGAACTTAGCTCTTTATACCTCCGACCCTTAGGGGAATATTTCCATAACCGTCCCCCATAAAGCCTATTCTTGAAGTGGACGAAGAGGACAAGCACAATTCAATCAACTATTTTATATTCTATAAGGACAACTAATTGGAGGTGAAAATATGGATATAGATAAATGGAACCAATACAATAAAAAACTAAGGAACTCTAGGCTAAGGAAGCCGCAGGGCTTAGCAGGGTCAAAAGATAAAACAGACTTAGAAATTTGTTTTAAGGATGTATTACCACCGAAACAATGCTCTTTTTTCCCGATTCAATGTGATTGTCCTCCGGGTCCTCCAGGTCCTCCGGGTCCACAAGGCGAAACCGGGGCACAAGGCCCTCAAGGTATACAAGGCGAAACCGGAGCACAGGGTCCTCAGGGTATACAAGGTGAAACCGGAGCACAAGGTCCTCAGGGTATACAAGGTGAAACTGGAGCACAGGGTCCTCAAGGGCCTGCAGGAGTCTCTGAATTTGCAGATTTCTTTGCTTTGATGCCTACTGATAATGCTGCAACAGTTCCACCAGGTGGGGACGTAGATTTCCCGCAAGATGGACCCCAAAGTGGGGGGATTTTCCGTACTGGCGCCGATACGTTTAACTTGTCTGATATTGGCGTTTATCAGGTTTTGTTTCAGGTAAGTGTCGACGAAGCAGGTCAACTGGTTTTAACCCTTGATTCAGGAGGAGGAGCAATTGAACTCGCCTATACAGTGGTTGGTCGAGCAACTGGTACGTCTCAAATTGTAGGGATAGCCATTGTTGAAACTTCAGTCATAAATTCAATACTCACGGTTCGAAATCCTGCTGATAACGCCACGGCTTTAACCATTACTCCTGTCGCTGGTGGGACAGAACCTGTTTCAGCACACCTGGTTATCACTCGACTGCAATAGACAAAAGTATTTTTCGTTCCTTTAGACAAGATCTTAGATAACTTTCTATTTAATGTTTTCTCCCACTCAATATTAAAGACATAATAAATAGGGTTACCTTTAGGTTTTCTCTTTATGGTTAAGAAGAATTCCTTTGTCCATTAAATGGCACGATACAAAAATAAAGAGCCTCACACCCACCTAGAGGTTAAGGCTCTTTACATTAATGTTTTAGCAATTGAGAGTTTTTTATCTTTTATCCACTATTAAGCTGTTCCCCCGTAAATCCCATTCAACTTCACATTCCATATTTTATATCTATACGCTTCCTCTTCTTCCATATTTAATGTTGTTGAAGTTTCCGCGTTTATTTGTCATTCTTCTCTCTATTTCGATTCCACCAATGATCTTAACTCTGTATATTCAACTTATCCATCAACTCAATAACCTCGTCATCCTCATCCTTGCCAACAGAAACCTGTTCCGTATCCTCCACAATCCCCTTCGTATACTCTTCCATTGACCCCTCTATCTGCTCACTACTCGGCCAACGGGAAGGTACATCATACACATTAATCGTGCCGTCCCCATTACCGCTATAGGTAACGATCCCATCTGCCATGATTTTGCCGCTTAACACAATGACGTCTTCTGGATAATCCACGCTGTTGTCATCATAAGGATTCAGCTTCTCCCCGGCTGAAATATGTCGAACATTCAGTTCCCCCACGCCTTTATTCCCGATCACTTGTAACCAGACGCGGGCGTATTCGATTTCCTCTGAAGGGTATGTAGACAGAGGGTCTTCTGTGCTGCTCGATTGATTCTGGGACGTTGCGTCTTCCAAATCCACCGTATCGACCGGTTCTTGTGCTTCTTCTGATGTCTTTCCCTCGCTATCCTCCTTTTTGCTATCCTGTCCAGTCTCCTCCTGCTTCGTACTTCCCGTTTGCTTCGCTTCTCCACTGCAAGCCATTAAAAGGAATGCAGTGACTACGATCATAATCAATAGCAGTCTTTTTTTCATTTTCTCTCCCCCAATTCCGAGCTATCCAATACTCTTTGAATAAATGCAGCTTTCCCTTCCGAATACGCTTCCCGGTCGTCGGGAAATTGATGGGCCAGATGCTTTTTCAGCTCGGCGTATTCTTCTCTTAATGAAGGATTTACGTTCAAACGATCCCGGAATGACCGCTGTTGTTCCCACCTTGGTTCACCTGTCAGCATGAGGTGTAGATGTGCGACACGTCTTTCGTTTTGTACTTTTATGAAAAACCTTCTCCACGGCCGGTTGTCAAGCTCTGCCGGTACATAATGCCATTCATCCTCCGCAAGTCTACCGGCGATCTCGTCCAGATCATCAAAGGATGGAACCATCGCCATCACGTCAATGATTGGCTTCGCAGGAAGGTCGCGGATCGACGTACTTCCAACATGCTCTACTTCCTTTACACCAAAGAGACTCAAAGAGTGTAAAAGCTCCTTCACTTCAGCTCTTCCCGCCTCGATCCAATCCGGGTTTGGAGGTTCAATCTCGACTGCTTCCACAGCCCATTTTGGCCACTTACGATTTTCCATCCGTCAGAGTCACACCCTTCTCGAGTTCAATTTCATCCCTAATCGGAATCCCGTCATTCCCGATTATAGGGATCTCAGGCTTTACCTTTCTCGCCTTCTCCACGGCGAAGCGGTGAATACCCCTCTTTTGGTAAAATTTCAGGGCCAGTAAATTGTCATTGGTCGTAATCAGTATGATGCGTTTGCATCGGTTCTCGGCCGCCACCTTTTCTACTTCTTTCATCAGGGCGGTGCCGATCCCCTTCTTTTCTTCCAAATATCAAGCGAAATAATCTCGCATTCTTCGTCTTTGACCACATATGTAATCAGCCCTGTAATTACGTTTTCTTCATTCAGGAAGGCAAAGCCGTCTAACGCAGCACAGTCATAGATCCCACTGGAAATGACCATCTTCGGACTGCCCCAATGCCGATTGAAGAATTCAACCAGGTTCTCTTTCGGCATCTCTTTAAGTGATACGATGCTCATTCGTCCTCTCCCCCTTATCCAGGTACTCTACTGGAAGATACCATAGATTTAATTGTAAAAAAAGGAAAATAAAAGGAATCATATGGTAAAATAGAATAAAATTCTCGATCTCTTCTAAACTTCAAAAATACATGTATACAAGGAGCAATGGACATTTTGAAAAAGTTAAAAGTTTTACCTTTACTAATGGCAGCGGTCATATTTGCCGGGTGTTACGGGAAAGAACTGAATCTGATCGACGGAGATAAACAGATAACCCAACAAATCGATGACGCGATTTCTCAATATATCATCCAGAACTACTCTACCTCCTACTTCGGCACAGAAAAGCAGTTCGAAGTCCATAAAGTCTATGGAACGAGCGAAACGGATGGAGTCCTGAGTGTGTATATGTGGTCGTATTTAGAAAAAAGTGGAAAAATGGATCGAGAAACAGGATAAAGAATCCCAAGGGGGAAAACAAGCATGAAACTGACCATCAGAAGAAGGACCGAGGAAGATATCCAAGCCTTGAGGGTCTGACCCCAATACGAATCAGAACCAAAAAAAGAGGATTCCCTCCCTTCCAGGAATCCCCCTTTCCTTTTACTTCCCTCCACTCGCACCAACACCACCATCCAACACTTTCGCCTTTACCCAGCTCCCGCCAAACAATCCCGTATAAACAAGAACCGTTCCGAGCATGACGATGAAACCGATATAAACACTCATCATCGTTGGCATCAAGAAGGCACCGATAATGATCGTGGACCGTGCGACAAGGTCCGCTCCGCTGAAGGAGAGGTTAGAAAATGCGGAGTAGGAGCCCCGCTTATCGCTTGGGATCATATTAGCCTGCTCTGCGTTCCGGATCGGGGAGTAGATCAGTTCGCCCATCGTCGCAATCAGGTTAAAGACAATCAGGACGTACCACGTGTTGGCGGATGTGACCGTCACATAGCCGATACCATACAGAATGAGCCCGATCAAGAGGGCATTCTTCTTATTCAAACGGTCTGTATAGCGATTGATAATGAACGTGAGGCATACGACGAGAAGCATGTTCTCGATGTTCAGGATACTGAGCATCCTGACCCCGACAATTTCGAAACTCCCGATGTTCACGGCCTTGAATGTTTCCGCAAGGCGGATGCCGATATAGCTGTTCAGGGAAAATTCCGCTGCGAAAATGAAGGTGGACCCTGCCACCACTTTCACGAAGGCTGAATCCCTGAAGGCAATCCGGTAATTATTCACGAGATCAATGAACACATTCTCGTGCTTTTTCTGTAGCTGATCCTTGAAGTTGTCCTGAAGCCAAATCCCATAAGCAACGGGAATCGTCGTCGACGTGAAGGTCAACATCATAAATAGCTCTGTCTGATGGTTCAAGTACAGCAGGCCCCCGACTGCCGCACCGATCGCCATGGACAAATTGACGAGCCAGTAATCCAGGGCGTAGACGGCTTTCCGGTTCTCCGGCGTTGTCGAATCGATGATGATCGCATGCATTGCAGGCCGGCCCAGACTGCTCGTGACGATGAACCCGATATAGGCACCTGCAAACAGCAGGATCAGATTATCTTTCGGAAAAAGACTAACGGTCATGATGAAAAAGAACAAGGCGTTCAGCCAGGACGTCGTCAGCAGTACTTTCTTCCGGGGAAAGCGGTCAGATATATATCCCCCGACCAGATTGATGGAAAATCCGATCACCACAGTGACGATCAGGAAGATCCCTGCCCAGATCTTATTCAGTTCCTGAGCAAAGAACAGCGCCATAAACGGCATGACAGCGGATGAGACGGCACGGTTAAAGAATGACGTGATCATCCGTACTTTTATATTTTGAGGTAATTCCTTCCACTTCATGTTGTTCCCCCTCCTCTATTTACTGTATAGTAAACTAGACGAAAAATTTTAAAAATAGACACTTTTCAAATTGATGTCCCCTTTTAGGAGGAGAAGCAACATGGAGAAAAAATTACTCACCCTTTGGCGGTACTATCCATCAGGCAGCATCCGAGTGGAGGAAATCTCTGAAACCCTGCAATTGAGTCACAAGCAGACGACCCGCTATTTGAAAAAATGGAATGAAGAAGGCTGGATTGCTTTCACACCGGGACGCGGACGGGGAAATGTATCGACACTTCTATGGAAGAAAGATGTGGAGGAAGAGTTCGAAGAGGAAGTCGTAAAGCTTCTGGACGAGGAACCAATTGAGACTAGCAGCAAGTATCTCATGTACAACTGGTCAACCGACAGCAAGATGAGGCTGATGAATAAATTCCACAGTAAGCTCGGATTTGTGAAAGAGTCCAAAGATAAGCTGATCGTGCCGAAGAGATATCCCTTTTTCTCCATCCATCCATTGGAGGCGGCCGACGTCCTCAGCGCCCATCTAGTGGCAAACGTATTCAACCGCCTCGTCTCCATCACAGAAGAAGGGGACATTCTCCCGGAACTAGCGCACAGCTGGGACGCTTCATCTGCGAAACTGCGACTATATGTAAAAAAGGACATCCGATTCCACGACGGTTCCATCCTGACGGCAAAGGATGTTGTCCATTGTCTCGAACAGCTTCGGACATGCCCTCATTATCAAGATCTATGGGAACCAGTTGAAAGGATCGAGGCGAAGGCCCCCCTCATCATCGACATCCATCACCCCGGGGGCTGCAGCTACATCCTCCCCATGCTCAGCATGATGTGTGCGAGCATTTATAAAGAAAACAAGGTACGGACCTTGGGGACAGGATGCTTCTCCCTCGAGGAGAATACCGATGCGAAGACAACTCTCGCTGCCTTTAAAGAGCACTTTCAAGAGAGGCCGCTCCTCGATGCAGTAGAATTTGTCCAGGTGCCGAAAGACTTCAAAGGAATCTATCATTCTCACATTGAAGAGAGTCAGTCTTCTTCTGTTGAGGTCGAGAGTGACTCGGGGTTCGGGATTGTTGTCATGAATGCTGTCCCGGGACGAGATTCTCAGATTCAAAGAAAAGACGTCCGGGATTATCTGCACTGGGTGATTGCGAAGAACCGCCACACCCTTCGTGACCTCGATCCCCGCCTGACACCGAACGGCAAGAGCATCCTGATCGGACAGGATCAATCCATGACTATTCCGGAGGCAGAACGTCCCTTGTTTAAAGAGCCGATCGTGATCCGTTGTGCCAATCATACAGCGAAAACCACCGAGTGGCTTGTGGAGGTTTTTGAAAAAGAAGGCATTCCAGTCGACGTTAAGTGGTTTTCCTTTGCCGACACCCTGACGAGGCAGCCCGATACCTTCCACGTGTGCCTATTCGTTCACGGGGAAATCTTTGAATCCAACCAGAACTTCTCGTTTTATCACTTTTTGAAAAACGGCTATTCGCCTCTTTATCCCCTCTTTGAAAAAGACAATACGTGGAAAGCCCGTCTCGAGGAATATCGTCAAACGTCATTCGAAGACTGGACCGCCTTGAATATGAAACTGGAGAATAGGCTCATGAGAGAATCCATCATGATTCCACTCTATTACGAGAAACGATACATCCCTTTTTCGACTGACATTATGAATATTGAGATCAAGCATTTTGGGTATGTGGACTTTTCAAAGTTGTGGGTGCGGCCGGAGATGTGAGAGCCGGGGGGACAGGTTCCGTGGCTCTTGGCTGATGACGTCGCGTATACCATGATACAGAAAACGTAAAAGCAAAAAAAGGAATGCTGAGAATGAATAGCATTCCTTTTTTAGGAAGCATCAGAAACGTCTATGCTTCCCCTCCCGGGACAAGGGACCTGTCCCCACTGTCTCATTTTATGATATGATAATTAAATTGTTTGCCCATACTACTACTGATGTATTTCCATCCTAGAAAAGAGGTACTTATGCAAGAGACTGTATTAACCAAACAACATTGGTTTCTTATCTTCACACTTAGTTTACTAACGTTTGTTCTCGGGACAAGCGAATTT
The DNA here is from genome assembly GCF_050467885.1 of Rossellomorea sp. NRS-1567. NCBI lineage: Bacteria > Bacillati > Bacillota > Bacilli > Caryophanales > Bacillaceae > Rossellomorea > Rossellomorea sp. NRS-1567. The sequence continues at coordinate 25,729 of NZ_JBITPL010000007.1, forward strand.
GTCATCGTTGGGATCTTAACGGAGATTTCTTCGAGCCTTCATATAACGAACGCAAAGGCAGGTACCCTTGTGTCGGCGTTTGCGATTACCTTTGCCATCGCCACCCCGATCGTGATGTCCGCAACAAGCCATTTTCCTAAGCGAAAATGGATGTTGTTTTTGATTGGGTCGTTTATCATTCTGAATGCCTTGTGTGTGATTTCCACAAGTTACATCATGCTCCTTGTCCTTCGAATGCTGACAGCCATCGTCACAGGCGTTTCGATTTCCCTTGCCATGACGATCGCGAGCGAAGCAATTCCAGTGACGAAACGGGGAGTGGCCATTTCCTTCGTTTTCGGTGGGTTTACTCTGGCAAACGTGATCGGAGTTCCCATCGGTACCGTCATCGCTGAGTGGTACGACTGGCATGCTACGTTCCTGTTGACGACGATCCTTGGCGGGGTTGCCTTTTTGGCATCTTTCATGAATTTGCCAAGTAAGCTCAGTCAATACCGCAGTTCCATGCGTGATCAGTTCTCTTTATTGACCCACCCGCGGATCTTGATGGCTTTCTTCATCCCGGCTCTGGGGTTCGGCGCAACCTATGCGGTATTTACGTATCTTGTCCCGATTCTCGACATGATGGGGGCACCGGGCAGCTCCATCAGCTTGATCCTGTTCGCCTACGGTTTCATCTCGATATTCAGCAACATACTGGCCGGAAAGATTGCCAGTCACAATGCCATCGGACGCCTGCGATTCGTTTTCCTTATCCAGGCCTTTGTCCTGATCGGATTGTACTTTACGACGGGCCATTTTATCATCGGCTTGATCAACATTGGCTTGATGTCCTTGATGGCAATCCTGCTAACGACCTCAACCCAGCTTTACTTGATTGACCTTGCCGGTGTGTATCAACCGAAAGCGACAGGACTCGCCGCTTCCTTGATGCCCGTTGCAAGTAATGTCGGTATCGCCATGGGATCGGCACTCGGTGGACTTGTCTACCATCAAGGGCCATTGATGAATGTGTCACTTGTCGGTGGAGTGGTTGCGCTTTGTGCGAGTCTGTTGACATTCTTGAGTCATCGATTGGACCGGAAGCATGAGACATTAGCGTAAATATAAAAACTTGGCCGGACCCTCTACGTGTTGAGGGTCCGGCCATAAACATTTCCTAAATGTCATGTGATGAATCAATAAAAACGTCCATGATCTTATCACAAATATCATGATGAATAGTCCCGTCAAAATTCAATAAAACCACCACTCCCAGATTGAGCTCAGGTACCATGGTCATCAGGGATCTTACACCTAACTGGCCCCCACCATGTTCGACGATTTTATATCCCCTATACGTATCTGTAAACCATGCAAGTCCATAGCTCCTGACATCACATCCAGGCGCCCTCCATTCTTCGCTTACAAGATGGACGGGCTTTTGCATTTCTTCTATTAATTCTGATTGTAAAACAGTCGATTCTTTATTTAAATGAAATGTTAAATAGTTGCCTAAATCATTGGCGGTTGAATACAAATACCCGATTGGCGCCGAGATTGGATTGATGGGAAAAGGCGTTTCTATTTTATCCTCGCCTACATAATATCTGGCACTGTTCTGATCTTCCTCAACCTCATATGAGTCACTCGTAGTCCGCTTCATATCAAGGGGTGTGAGGATGTCATCGTGAAGGGATGCTTCCCATTTGCTGCCTGTCACCTTTTCAAACAGATCAACAAGAATCACATACGCATCTGTGCAATAATTCCATCCCTCTCCTGGTGGGTATTCCAATTCTACTTTTTCAAACCATTTCGTGATATCTTCGCGATTCTTTATACTAGCAATCTCTTCTTCTGTCAGCTGATAATGATCCAATGCTTCCTGAAATTCTGTCGGTGTATCTGAGAATATTTCCCTCACATTCGGTGCAATCATATTGGCGATTCCCACTTCTGAAGGAAAACCTGCCGTGTGAGACAACACATGCCTGATCGTGATTGCGTCACTCTGTTCTTTATTATTCGTTCGGAAGTATGGCAAATAGGTAACAACCGCATCGTCCAATTCAATTAAATCCTTCTCTACAAGCTGCATAATGGAAAGGGCCATAAAGTTCTTGGATATACTTTGAATGCTCATCCTAGTATCGCCGTCAATCGGGCGTTCTGCGGTTTCGATCCGGGCGTTCCCGAAACCTTTAGAATAGATTGTCTCTGAGTCTTTCACAATGGTAACGCTTACTCCTACTCCCTGGTGATCATGAAGCAGGTTATTTATGTAGTCTGTTATTTGGTTGTATTGTTGATTAATTTGTTTCATACTGACCTCCATATGTTCGGTTCCGGGTTCTAAATCGTACGATCGCTTCGCACACTTTTTGAGTACTCTCTCTAATTCTGTTAACCTCCCAATCATTTATATGCATTCTCTTTATGTTACCAAAAAAAACGGTGCCTGACCCCCAATTCGGGGCTTGGGATCAGGCACCAATATATGATTATTAAAATATAGTTAAGGTTGACTCCAAAAGAATGTTGAAACTAGTGGAACAACTACGGAAATGAGAAGAATGAAAGAATTACCTATGATTCCGAATGTTTTAAAACCGCCTTTGGCTTTAAGACCCAATATCAGTCCGATCATCGGAAGCACTATGACGATCATGATCATTACTTTTCCAGAGAATAAGTCCCCTGTTATAAACATCGATATAAAATAAACCGAAAATGCTGCTAAAAAGAAAAGAACTGACAGTAACCCGTACTTTTTCATTCTATATCCCCCATTCCCCTTTTTATTTTCCATTATATTACTTTTGTATTATTTATTCAAAATTATTTCATGCGGAGGGCGGCTCCTTTAAGAATAGGGCCAACTAAAAACCGAACCGTGATGATCAACTGATCCTGAAGGAATAGGAAGAAGGATTCAACTTTTGGAAAGAGTGAGGATTTACAAAATATTAACTTGTTAGAAGGTTATTCCATCCTCTATCATTTTAAGTAGAGGCGAACTAACGCTAGTGTCAATCTTCTATGAAAATCACTTTAACATGAAACCGATCCAATCCCTTTTCTCAATGTTATTCTACATTCGCTGCGGACTTACTATTAATATCCCATTCTCTCAGAATGAGATGTTGATATAAAAAAATTACATACAGGAGGCATTCCCATGCTAAAGAAATCGATGTTGTTTGTTGTTGCACTACTTCTCTCGTTCGCTTTATTCCTGCCGTCAGCACTAGCATTCCCACCTGGCACACCGTCCAAGTCCACGGCCCAATCACAACTGAACTCACTGACTGTGAAATCCGAAAGCTCCATGTCCGGCTACTCCCGGGACAAGTTTCCCCACTGGATCGGGCAAGGTAGCGGCTGCGACACCCGCCAGCTGGTGCTAAAGCGTGACGCCGACTATTACAGTGGCAGTTGCCCTGTCACGTCCGGCAAATGGTACAGCTACTACGATGGCGTTACGTTCTACGATCCGTCCGACCTTGATATCGACCACGTCGTCCCCCTTGCTGAAGCGTGGCGCTCCGGTGCCAGCAGCTGGACGACAGAGAAGCGCGAGGACTTCGCCAATGATCTGAGCGGCCCGCAACTGATTGCGGTCAGCGCCAGCTCCAACCGCTCCAAAGGTGACCAGGATCCATCTACATGGCAGCCACCGCGTTCCGGCGCAGACTGTGGGTACTCTAAGTGGTGGATCAGCACCAAGTACAAATGGGGCTTAAGCCTGCAATCCTCAGAAAAGACCGCACTTCAGGGCATGCTGAACAGCTGCGTTTACTGATTTGAATACCAGCAATGCCCGTACGATTGGCTCGTACGGGTATTGTTCATACCAAACACTAGAACGGAGGAATACATATGGATAAGAAATCAACGATCTTTACCGCAACCCACGGTGTCATGACCTCTGAGGTCGGCGTGATCAGCGGCGAGCTTGAACTTGTCACCACCTGCGATGATGAAGGGATCCTGACACTTGCCATCACTTATGTTGGTGCTGAGGAGTGGTATTCGCTTCCGGGTGAGGAGTATCGTCTGCATGATGTGCGTGATCATGAGGTTGTGCATGGGATGCTTGCCGCTGTACTGGAACGTCCTTAACGATAAATAGATCAACGTGCCTGGGACAGGCAGATAAAAATGCCAGACAAAGTAATCAGTTTGTCTGGCAACTTCATTCGTTTAACAATGTATATCAGACTCATCAATAGCCTGACGAAAGGGGTTCATCACTTTTGCAAAATCATATCGATATGAGGGATGCCATCATCCAAATAGGTTTCCGTTATCGCCCTGAATCCAAATGACCCATAGAACTCCCTCAAATATTCCTGAGCTTGAATCTTCACCGTTCTTTCCCCTAATTCATCAAGAATGAAATCCAATCCTCTTTTTACTAATTCACTTGCCAGTCCTTTACCACGATAGTCATCCTTCACAAGAACTCTGCCAATAGACGGCTCTTTATACGAAACACCTGCCGGTAAAAGTCTTGCATAGGCAACCATCTCCCCGTTTTCTTCTTTATAAAGATGATACGAGTGCAAATCCTTCCCATCCACTTCCAGGTAGGGACATTCCTGTTCCACTACAAAGACCTTGGTCCTCACTTGTAAAATCCCGTACAACTCGTGAGTGGATAGTTCATTAAAGCTCTTTAATTTCCAGTTCATGATATCGGACACCTCTTGTGTACTGTTTTTTGGTGTGGGTTATGGAAGCGCGGTAAAAACGAAGCAGCAGAAACGTCACCCATGCTTACGATTCTAGTCCACCATTAGAAAAAGGTCGAGGATTGTACATCGCCGACCTGCCAAAGTTACCTTCATATGGAATATACCTTTGCCTACAAACTTTTTGTATCCCCAAAGGCTTAAAACTGCATGAGAGGCACCTCCCAATGCTAATTCCGTACCCAGCTTTTATAACGGCACAATGGACGCAATCCAACACTGTAAAAATTCGCCCGTTTGCTTGACGAATACTTAACTAACGCCACATTAGTTTATTATACAAATCTGTACATAAGAATATCATCAATATATTCACCATGATTTAACTTGTATTCTTTAATTAAACGACCTTCTTCCAAAAAACCCATCTGCTTGTACAGGGAAATTGCTCTTTGATTTGTTGAAAAGACCCCTAAACTTACCTTTTCGATTAATGGGTTTTCTTCTGCCCAGTCTAATAATGCCTTTAAAAGCGCTTTCCCTATTCCCCTGTCTCTGTAATTTTTACTTATCGCCATTGAAACAGAGCCAGTGTGTGATAATCTCTTTCTATTTTGTGAACGAAATTCTATCGATCCGACAACTACACCATTCACTTCCGCTATAATAAGAGTTTCTTTTATGTTATCCAATATACTTTGAATTCGTTCTTTCTTCTCCTGTAATGGCTTTTTTTCTACCTCTTCTGATTCTACAATGAAATATTCACCTTCAGAAATAACAGAGCTCTCAATATCCAAAAGTACCTCCGCATCCTCTACTTTTACATTTCGAATTATGTATTCTACATGATCTTTAGACACTGGCATTTAAATCCTCCTAAGTGATGATCTCTAAGAAATAAATACGACATCCGATTATAATATCCTTCTTCAACGATCTGACTCTATTGTGGATTACATATAAGTATTTTTTATTCCAGATAACTGCCTTTTTAGTGAAATAAATAATGATTCTTGAACAGTTGAATTAATGATCAGATAGATTGTTATTTATCGTAAATACACAGAAACATATGAAGGGAACATGATAAAATAAATAAGAGATAATTAACCATAGAAGTGATTTCTACGCACGACATTTCAAGTTATGGTAGTTAGGAATCAACAAAAAAATCCGTGATAATCTTAAAGATTCAGGTAAAAAAGTTCGTACCCTAAGGAGGAAAAAATTATGTCGCAAAATTATTTAGAGGATTCAAGAACGTCGGGAATGAAACTTCTGCTAACGTCCGCGGGCGTCAATAACCCGACGATCCACAACGCGCTGGTTGACATGCTCGACAAGCCGATCGCCGACTCCACCGCTCTGTGCATCCCCACCGCCATGTACGGGCACCCTTGGGTCGGTCCCGGCGACAAAGCCTGGCAGTTCATCAGCGGGAATTCCGAGAATCCCATGGTCGACCTGGGCTGGAAGTCTGTCGGCGTTCTAGAGCTCACAGCGCTGCCAAGCATCGACGAAGACCGTTGGGTGCCCCTTGTTCGGCAGACGGACGTCCTTCTTGTGTCTGGAGGCGACGCCCTCTACCTGTACCAGTGGATGCAGCAATCGGGGCTTGCAGACCTTTTACCATCACTGGATGCAGTCTATGTGGGAATGAGCGCTGGAAGCATGGTGATGGCCCCGAATATCGGCGAAGAATTCGTAGGCTGGCGTCCTCTCACAGGGGAAGATAAAACGCTGGGTCTGGTGGATTTTGCATTGTTTCCTCACCTGGGTCACGAGATGTTACCGGACAATACCCTGGCCAATGCAGAAAAGTGGGCTGCAGGCGTCTCAGTGCCAGGGTACGCGATTGACGATCAGACGGCCATCAAAGTGACCGATGGGGCCGTTGAAGTTGTTTCCGAGGGGCAATGGAAGCTATTCACCCCTTAATACCGAGACGGTCAGCCCACATTTAGGCAAGGTACGGTAATGGATTATTGAAAAAAGCCTGATTTCTTCACTTGAATTGAGGAATTAGGCTTTTTCATATTGAGTTTCCATAAACGTTGTAAATTCGCATTCTCCTGACGTTATCCATTTTCATTCTACAAACATCCACGTTAATTGAATACAAAAAATTAACCAACGTAATGGAGAATCAACTGATATAATGCTACGCAAAGTCCTAAAATACTGGCTTTCATTTTGGATGGATGGTTTCCTTTACTAAAAAACAAGTAAAAGAAAACTACTATAAATCCTAAAGGAACCCCTAGCTCAAAGGTACCTTTATTTGTACCAAGAGTAAGGATTCGACCAATGTGTGTGCTAATTAAAGAAACGGTATAACGAGTGTTTCTAATTGTTTAATTCACCTTACTAAAAAGAAAATAATAATGATTGCAATAATTGTTATGTGGAAGGGCGGTAGAACAATAGAAAAGTCACTAAACTTGAATTCCATTCTGAATAGCCCTCCTTATTTATATGAATCATATCTTACCCACTACATACCTTCTAATTGTATTGCTTTTTAAGCATACCTGGCTTTCCCTTAATTATCATCATTAGAATATATTGCATAATAAAAAGGAACATGACTAAAAATACAATAGAATTAAGTTAACTTGATCAAATGACATTCCAGGAAAAAGAGAGGATTTAAATTGCTAACGGAAATAAAGGATATGGAACATTTTAAAGAATTATCAGGTAGGTCTTATGACTTTAAAACGACAACTATTTCTCTCTCCAATCAAGACATTACTATTTCCTATTTCAATACTTTAATTGATGAAAAAGTTCTTCAGCAACAAGTCATTCACGCAATACAAAACCGCGCTTTGGATTCTGAACTAAAAAACATAGAGGACTTGTTAACCTGGATTCCGGTTGACGATATAGAGATAACTGATAAGTTCCAGGATGTACAATCAAAAGTACTTAAAGGATATGCAGCCATCCATTTCAATAATAACCAGATAGACAAGTATGCTTTAGTTAACATGTCTACCAAAAAAGGGATGCGCGAAAATAATGATACGGAAAATGAATTTAGTGTTGTTGGTCCAAAGGTAGGGTTCGTAGAAGACATTAGTACTAACATACGTTTGCTGAGGGCTCAAATAAACATTCCGAATTTGGTTGTAAAGGACTTTACTATTGGCACAGTGTCCAAAACCAAAGTCGCAATTATTTATATAGAAGGAGTAACAAATAAGCAATACATTGAGACTGTTGAACAACGGCTATGCGATATGGATTTTGATGTTGTGTTTGATTCATCTCAGCTGGAGCAAATTATTTCAGACAACTCTAAGTCTCCATTCCCAATATTCCTCTCAACGGAACGGAGAGATCGTGTAGTATATGCACTGATCAGTGGACAGGTAGCCATAACATGTGAGGGTTCCCCCTATTTTGTTACTGGGCCTTCAAGCATTTTTGATTCTTTCATCTCCCCGGAGGACTATTATTTACCCTGGGTTTTAGGATCCTTTTTTCGAATAATTCGTATTCTCGGAGTGCTTTTCTCTTTATTTGCATCATCAATGTATTTAGTTTTAACTACTTATCATTACGAAGTCATTCCAATGGATTTGCTTGGTCCCCTTATCTTTTCAAGGCAGGACGTTCCTTTTCCGCCTGTAATTGAAGTTCTATTTTTAGAGGTAACAATCGAGTTCCTTCGAGAAGCAGGTGCAAGATTACCTACTAAAATCAGCCAAACATTGGGTATTGTAGGGGGCGTTATACTTGGTCAAGCAGCGGTTGAAGCAGGATTAACAAGTAATATCCTAATTATTATTACTGCTCTATCTGCGTTAGCTTCATTTACGACTCCCTTATTTAAGATGTCTAACACCATTCGTTATCTACGCTTTCCAATTATTATCCTTTCCTCACTATGGGGAGGAATTGGGATGTTTATTGGCATAACCTTCATTCTCATCCATCTAACTCAATTAAAATCATTGGGTGCTCCCTACACCGTTCCTTTATTTCCACTAAGAGTGAATGATTTTGGGGATAGTTTTATACGTTCTTCTTATAAAAATCTGAATAAAAGACCCGGGTATTTAAGACCAACTTCTATATTAAGATACGTTATTCGTACAGATAAATTAAAAAAAGACTTTACTAATGAATAGAAGGAGTAAGCCAACTATGGCTAAGACTACATTGATTACCCTGATGATCGTTTTGAGCACATGTTTACCTGGTTGTATTCCCAAGCAAAAAGTGATTGATGATATTGAACTGCCCCAAATCCTTAGTATTGATAGTGATGGGAAAAGCTATAAGGGGGCGATTCTTATTCCTCGCTATAAGGCCATGGGGGATACGGAATTCAAGCTGATCGATACTGTTTCCAGTTCTAATTATGATCTCATTCCAAGAATCAACCGAAGGACAAAACATCAAATTGAAAAAGGTCAATTGGGTATGGTGTTATTAGGGAATGACTATTCAGAAAAGGGAATTGGAGATCAATTACAAAGTTTGACTCGGGATCCAAAAATCCCTTCAATGCTTCAACTCGGAGTAGCAGAGGGTAACGCAGCAGAATTATTGGATATAATACAAAAATCAGGAGAGCCTTTTTTTTTAACCTATATGGTCGAACAAAATATTAATAACGGTAATCTACCCATGATGAATCTACATGAAGCATTATTCAATTATTATGGAGAAGGACGTGATATGTTCCTTCCATTTTTCAAGAAGGAACAAGGAGAAGTAAAGATTGATGGGTTAGCTTTATTTAGAAAGGATAAGAAGATAATTAATATTAACAATGAAGAAGCTTTCTTACTAAATTTGCTTCTTAATCACGCTAAAGTTGGGAGGTATATGGTTCCAGGTACAAAAGAAGCCTTAAATGAAGACCCTGAGAAGCAAATTTTAATTCATATTAACAAATCAAAGGTGTCTAAGCACGTAAAGATAGAAGAATCCGCCCCCTCGATTTCCATCCGTTTAGAGATGAACGTCAAAGTGGAGGAAATCCCCGATTTAGCCGTATTGAAGTCAAAGGCTAAGGTAACAAAACTCGAAAAAAAAATGGGAAACCATTTTGAGAAAGAAATTCAAACATTACTATCTTTTTTCCAGGAAAACAATGTGGATCCTGTCGGTTTCGGAGACTTAGTTAGACATAAATCTAAGGATTTGAACTCTAAAGAACTAAGTGAAATGTATCCAGAAATCAATACACATGTACGTGTGGACGTCACGATAAATCAATCAGGAACTACAGAATAAATCAGTTGATATGAAAAGGGAGATCGATTATTTATGCAGAATCCGATTGATGAAAAATATCAAATATCACCCTTCTTCATTGTATTTTTGATATATGTCAGCATGGTCGGTGTAGGTATATTGAACTTCCAGCACAGCCTTGTCAAAAGAATGGGAAATGACTCATGGATGACTGTCCTTCTGTTGGGAATAAGTATTCACTTGATTATCTGGATGATCTACAAGATTCTACTCCTAAAACAAGAAGGGATTGATATTACCCATATTAATACTTTATGTTTTGGAAAAATATTTGGGAGTACAATAAATGTAGCAATTATTCTTTATTTTTACATAGGGGCTTTTATTGAATTTCGTGCCTATAATGACGTTGTTCAAGTTTGGGTCTTTCCAGAAATGAATACGTTTCCCATGGGGATCGTACTATTACTTCTTATATATTATACGGTATCTGGAGGGTTTCGAAGCGTAACCGGGCTTAGCTTCTGGGGAATGTTGATTTCATATTTAATAGTCATTCCGTTCATACTTTTGCTACTCCCCCATCTCCATCCTCAGAACCTCATGTCATTCAATGACCATTCAATGCCTGAAGTCCTTTCCTCGTTTAAGAGCACACTTTATATATTCATGGGGTTCGAAGCGATCCTTGTCTATTACCCCTTTATCAAAACACCAGAAAAATCGCAAAAATGGGCGCATGTCACTGTGCTATTTGTAACCTCTTTCTATTTGTTAACAACGCTCATAACGTTGATGTTTTTCAATGTAGACTATATTCGTCATCTTCTATGGCCGACGCTCACTATGCTTAAGATCATTCAAGTACCTATTTTGCAAAGATTAGAATATTTAGCCATATCGGTTTGGTTGATCAAAATTTTGGCAAATATTTCTCTCGGCCTTTGGGTAGCGAGCCGAGGAATGCTGAACACCTTCAATGCTAAGAGGCGTTCGAGTCTCCTGATTTTTCTCATTGGAATGCTGATTGCAGGTCTATTCGTAAAGGATTACAAGAGTATTCGCCTGTTAACCGATTATCATTCAACTATGGGAATGTATTTTCTTTATATCTATATTCCTATCATGTTTTTCATTACACGGCTAAAGAAATTTTAGCTCCCAACTAATGATTCGCTGTTTCTGATTTGTTCTTACCTGCGAACGCATACACCATGTCTCCAAGATATCTTGAAAGATGTACATATTCCAGCTTTATAATTTAGATTAACATCGGTCTCAGGCACCTCGACTGTGAGGAGATTATCCGAGCAAGAAGATTACATGTTAATTCGTATTGATGGATTGACTCGACAAACTATGCTTTTGCTGAGTCAATCATCAATACTTGAACAGCTCTTACTACATTACTGCTTCAATAAATGGTTAATACCATTTGAAGCATTTAAGAAAGTATAAATGACAAGTTATCTGTTTGACCTTGTTCAATATTGTTAACGAATAGTAGATATATTAAAAAATTTTGGTTACGAATACGTAGTTTTACCACAGAAGTATTAATTCTGTATGGATAGGTGCACCCCCTTTAATTATCTTTACCAGCTGTATTTCCCATTGCAATTGAAATTCTGTTCCAACTATTGATCTGATTTATAATCATTACTAGGTCAACATATTGTTTCTCATCAAAATGTTCCCGGACACGCATGTACAGGTTATTAGGTACTCTTTGGGTTGGAATTAGAGTGATGTGTTCGGTAAGTTCCAGGGCTACTTTTTCTTCCGGCGAATAAAATTCGCATTCTTCCCATGCGTTCAGGCAATAAATTCGCTGTTCAGTTTCTCCCATTTTCCTAGCATCGGATGTATGCATGTTAATGCAGAATGCACACCCATTAATTTGAGAAGCACGAATCTTTATAAGTTCTCGAAGTTTGCGGTCAATCTTTGTTTTTTTTGTATATTTCTCCATATCCATCATAATTTTCATAGCATCAGCAGCAACTTCATAATAGGCAACTCTTTGAGTCATAAGGCATCTCTCCTTGGAAATTTTTTACTGTTATTCTCCCCAATGTACGGAAGTAATAAAGTATGAATGTTAATTTATTGAGACACATAATTGGATTTATCATTTATCGATCCTTCAGATATAGATGTTTCCAAAAACCACTTAATCTAGACAATTTTGCTCTATGACTAGCAACATTTCTTTCTGGCAGAAATGATTTGTTTTTACATTCATCTGTTTACTATTGTGGGTTTTTGATTTTTCATAGGTTTTGTTGAACCACCTAAATGTGAGTAGTGACGAGAAAAGACTTCAGAATATTTCAAAACATAGATGGCGATAAGTGTAACGAAAATGTTAAGAATAATGAGAGAAAAATGCAAATCAAGAAATAGAGAGAGCAATCCGACACCAACTACAGGGAAAATAAAGCCTGAGTAAGCAAACAAATAAAAGATCGAAATTACTCTTGGACGCTCTACCGGATTAGGTAACTGCCCTGCAAATGTTAAAGCTATTTGAAAGGTCCACCCACCACCCATAGCCTGCAGGATAATACCTACCCAAAGCAATGGTAAGTTTGAGACAATACCAGAAGCAACAATGATCCAAGCCCCGGTTAACAGAAGCAGGATTCCAATTCGTATACGTTTGACTGGATGACTTAACCAGGGAATAAACTGAGCCAAAACTGCCCCAATGAGGAGAACAAAGATAATCATCCCTGAAACTGCGAGATTGGATGTTTGAATGACACTTTTAACGAAAGTAGGAATTAAAGAAAAGACAATTCCTTGTATAGTAAAAACTGTAAAAATTGGCAATCCTGCCATTGAAACAAATGGAGAACGAATTTTCTTGGGTAACCCTAAAGAAACCTTTGTATTACTTTTCCTCTGTTCACCGGTAACAGCATCTTTAGGAAGAGTTTCCAACAGGATGAGTGAAATGATGAGAAGAGCAAGTAAGATTCCATATGGAAACCGAAGTGGTTGCAAATTACTGTATTCAATAATTCCCCCTGCAATTGCAGGACCAAATCCAAATCCTGAAAGTATAGCTACTCCTGATAGTTTTATCGCTTTTTGGGTCCTGTCCGGAGAAGTCTGTAGGATTAAATAAGCAGCAGCTGATCCTGTAAACGCCCCATAAGCAATGCCTTCCATTATTCTCGCTAAATAAAGCATCCAGTCATTAGCGCTTACGAGAAAAATAAGTGTAGACAAAATGGAAAGCCATATGCTGATACGCACAATCCTCTTCAATCCCCATCTAGTCGAATTTACACCGATTATAAGTAAACTCGGTAATAAGAAGGTTGCATAAATGGCAAATAGTATTGTGATTTCCAAACTATTCATCTCATACGTCTCACTGTACAAAGGAAATAATGGAGTGACAAAAGTTGCCCCTACCGACATTAAAAATGATACTAATAGCATACGTTTCACTATAGAAACACCTCCTTTTTTTCATTCTTTTACTCAGATTTCATTTCCTGGGATGTCTCAGTTAATTTAGTGATAATCACCCCATTCCTTAATACTCTTTATTAAGGTCCTTAACTGCACTAAGTTCAGACTAAAAGAGACTGAACGGTCTCTTTTTTTCAAAAAAAATATTAAAATGGATGTTTATCGGAAAAGAGTGGACCTTATTTGTTTAATAACCGATTCTAAATAAGACTTATCTTGAAACAAACGGCTCAAGGCTAGAGAACCTTCTAAAGAAGAGAGAATGAATATAGCTACTTGTTGATTATCTAAGTCATTGTCAATTTCTTTCTGTTTTTGTCCATATTCAATAATTTTCTGAATTAAATTTAATAATCCCGAGAAGCCATCTTTTATGGAATCCTCAAAATCCACTTTCGAATCATCTGCTTCTATGGCAGCATTCATTAGTGGACATCCTCCAACTACTATATTATTTTCGTACAATGAACAAAAGATGGAGATAAACGCGTCAAGCTGTTTGTAGGCAGTGTCTTTTGATGCGACTGCTTCATAGTATTTTTCTTTTAATACGTTTTTCGAATGCGAAAAAGATTCCTTTGCCAATGTATCTTTGTTTTCAAAATGGTTATAAATCCCACCTTTTTTAAGGCCGGTCGCATCCATAATATCTGAAATGGAGGTCATTTTATAACCAGTTTTGTTAAACAATACAGATGACTTTTCTATGATGTGTGTTCTAGTTTTTTTTCCTTTATTCAAAATTTCACCTCCAAAAAAAGAACAATCGGTCTTTTTTATAATATTATTTAGACATACTTGTGTCAAGTATCAGCAGTGTGCAACAAAGGTGAATAGAGTTTCACAGAACTTTCGACTTTTATTTTGGTCGGTTCCGGCCCGCCATTAGCTTTATAGTCAGCTCTTGACCTTCCCACTCAACCTCTCAATATGAAATATGAAAGGAAAGATCCCCTTTATCCATTTAGGTGAAGGGGATCTTTGTATAAATTCCAGAAAACTGATTACTTCAATCAATATCAAGTGATACAGATAAGAACACAGTACTTATTTCATTTTGCTTATAGGAACTTTGAGTATCCATAACAACCCTATAGTGATCACTACTGCCAATAAATAGGTCGCTAATGGTCTTTTATAATGAAGTCTTAATATGGGCAAGGAATACAGATAAAAAAATATGGACCACTTTATATTCCAACCATTATGGAAGGTTATGAGGCCCACTTTGTTGTTGATAAACTCAATGAGAGATAAAAATGATGCCCAAAAAATAATCCAGGCACCTTGCTTGACCTTACCAGATGGATATCGTCCTAGATAGATAAGTACAATGCAAGGATAAAATATAAACATCACAATCATATTGTTCAAAGTATGATTGGGTATAAGAGATGTAGGCTCGTATTGCCACAACGTGTGATTATATGTTAGAAAATTATATAATAAATCAAGTAAGATGAAAAACAAGATGGTAGATTGGTACTTCTTCCAATGCCGCCAATCCCCCCATCGCCATGCAGCAAATATCCACAGGATCACTCGTATAATCATGAACATATAATCCCCTCCTAATTAAAAAAATCACCTCTTTATTGTCTCCATATTTCCGATCTATAATACATTTAACGGGATAAGCCCAAAATCAATTTCTACTCTCTTTGTCCAATTAACGAATTTCAAAAGAATAACTCTTATCATATTAGAATATGAACAGCTCCAACAATATACATATATAAACCTATGAGTGATAGAATGGACCCCAACATAAATGTCCACGGATTGTCTTCTTTTTCTTTATCAAAAGTCCCAAGTGTAAGTATTGCAATGGTCAAAGTTGCGATAGGTAGAATGACATATTGTGGTCCAAATGTGAATGAAACCCCACCAAAGATTAACACCAAAAGCCCATATGGATTTGTTTTCTTGATATTATCAATATATTTTTTCTCAGAGGGAGAAAAATCTTCATCGTCATAATAATAAAACATTTGCTTGAACCTATTTAAGAGTGTAACTAGCCTTTTATATTCGCCCATGTGTGCCGGTTTCATCTCCCTCCTTTGTTCAGTAATCCTGCGGGTTTATGTAATAAAGATGAAGAATCAGCTTGCAAATCTTAATCCATAGCCCCTTTAGCTCACACTTCCCCCTTATACTTAACAAAAAATGGTGTTAGCAATGAACCACCCAAGAGAATGGATATCAATATAACAAAAGTTAAAATGAAATTATCGAAAGGGGATAGGAAATTCATAAAAATCATCGCAGGGACAATTGTGCAAAGAACAAAAGATAACCTCCCCAAAATGGTTATTCTATGTTCCGTTCCACAGTTATTACACTCAATTGGTTTATATGTCCATACAAACGATTTATAGATTTCACTCCAGCAAAATGGAGTATTACAATGATCGCATTTTTGCAAAATAAAACACCTCGATAATAGAGTTTCTTGTATAACTTCCTGTAATAACCCCCCACTTATATTGGTTCCCAATTAGGGTCTTTTATGTCAGACTTATTTTGGGTTCTTTATTTACTAAGCCCTTTATTATTAATTGATAATTGATCGCGATGATCTTTTTTAATTGCCAAATATAAAGCTGCGAACCAACCAAACAAACTCCATCCTAAAAAGAAATTAATAATATAAATTAGAATTTTGTTATGCTTATTTTTTTTACTAGCTATGTAGCTTGGGATAAAATAAATGAAACCTATTAGAATTAAAGGTAAAATGACCATGATAACTTCCATAAAAGTTTCTCTCCCTTCATTTTTTGTACTACTGATATCGGTATTTACGTCAACGAATGTAATCATTTTGTTTTATCATTCGTTATTCTGCTTATTCATTCTCCTGCCGTTAATGGAAAGCACCAAGTTTCTAAAGATATTTTAACATAAATTACCTATTTGTTTTTTACAATTTCGAACACATCTCGATATTCTGGGTTGCTAATTCGATCGTTTCTCCCTGTGATACGAACTACATATTTTCATTCACTATCTTCTTTTCAAAATCACCCTCAAATACCTTTTCACCCAAGAAAAAAAGGCTCCGATCTCCTGATCAGAACCTTACTCCATTCACAGAACTCGATGCGTCCCATTCATTTATAAGCCTTCTTAAACCCATCATAGCTATTGATCACCGCAGTGACCAATAATCCAACCGATACGGTCAGGTACAGCCACTGGAAATTGAAAGAGGCGTCGAACAGTTCCTGTATCCTATCTATGAAATCGGCATTGAGCACCTCCATGTTCCTGAAAACAAACATAAAGGCTAGAACAGGAATGAACTGATATACTGCATTCACTATCGCAAGCTTCCTGGTCCAGACCCCCGCTTTCCATTTTCTAAGCAGCAGGAGAAGTTCCAAGCCGATCAGGAACACGACCAAAGGCCAATACTTAATGAGCACATCCCCATCAAAGAAAGGAGTGAACGTTCTTTCGTTGTCACTCTTTTCATACAATCCGACGATACTTGACGCTTTAAAATAACAGGTTGACCAGATGACCGTCCAAATCAAACCTCCGAAAATCTCCAGCTTGGAAATCCGTTTTTCTTTCGGGATATACGGGATGTCTTTCAAGTCATCAGGCGTCCACTCTTTTCCTTTCATGGTGATCGGAAGCTGACTGTCCGTGGAAACGGTCCGCTCGATGATGGCGAATGTGAGCGTCAGCCAAAAGAAGACCTGCATCCCTGTTCCGATGACTTCGACCACCCCATTTCCTGCGATGGACAGGAATATCTCAATGGGACTTGATTCCCCTGAGTAGCTCAATACAGATGATACGGCTAACACGATGAACGTGACAGCAGCTGAAATGGGGAGAATGATCTTCAAGAGCGTCATATAAAGATCATAATATCTTGGCCCGATCAGGTGCATCGGCCTGTCTTGATAATTCGAGGCCAGCACGGCAGGATTCCCGAGTGACGTCAGTACCTCTCTCACATCATCTTCTGTATAATCCTCCGGCAGCATGTCTTCAATCGTTGATTTCAATTCAAGGGCAATATCCTCCCGACTCTTCTCCGGCAGCCTTCTCATCACTTCTTGAATATAGAGTTCAACAAGCTTCATCCTTCCTCATCCCCTTTTAATAAAATGGCCAATTCCCCAGACATCTTTTCCCATTCGGTCTGTAACTGGCCCAAGATCTCAGTGCCGTATTCGCTCAGCACATAATATCTCCTCGGCCTGCTTTCCGACCGGTCCCAGCTACTTGTGACCAGCTCTTGCTTCTCCAAACGGCGCAGCAGCGGATAGAGTGTACTCTGCTCCATCGAAATTCCGCTTTTCTCCAGTAATTGGACAAGTGAATATCCATACTGCGGTGTCCGCAATTGACTTAATACCGCCAGGGTCAATGTCCCCCTCCGCAGTTCCGTCGTCAGAGATGTCAGCAGTGACTTATCCATATGTTCACCTCTTTGATTGAATTATACTGTGTATCGTACACTATATGGTTTATACTATGTATCATACACTATAGAGGTGAGTAATAGAACAATTTTTTTAAAAAAGGAAAAGAAGGATCAAAGAACGTTGGGGTGTTCTTTGATCCTTCTTATTCCGAACGAAAAATAGGCCTGACCCTCGGTACCAAAGCTTTATGGTGCTGAGGGTCAGGCCAGCCAAAGCGTATAGGAAATCAAAATAAAAAGCCCCTAGAAACCTAGGGACTTGTTAATAAATAAGAAACTGTTGCATTTCTTCTTCAGTTAAATCTTTTGGTCTAACGCCGTGCTCTTTGCAGTATTTGTCCAATGCTCTTATTTTCACTTTTGGGGATTCGGCGGGTGCTGGGGATGCAAATACCCCATCAGGAAAAGCATTATCAAACTTTACGATATCTTTATGCATAATATCACTCCTGGTTATAGTATGCCCTCCTGGAGTTTTTTTAATATATCTTGATTTTAATTTGGTTCCTGCCACCATAATACACCTCCCGGAAAATATTTTTTTACAAGCCTTGTAGCTGCAATGTTATCAAACATAAAATGCTGCCCATATGTCAGACGAGCTCCCATACTCTCGTAAAATGGATATTTGCTGCTTTTAGATGTAAGACCAACATACCCGTCAAAACCTTTTTCTATGCTGTACCAACAAGCAAACGCTATGAGGACTCTTCCAACATTTGTATGTGACCGCTCTTTGTTAAGTACACCCTTTATGAACTTCTTATTTTGTGGTGAAGATTCAATAATATCTACATCTACACAAAGGAAGTCTTCATCCGGGTTTTCTTTCAAGGCAATAAGACCTTCTACAAACTCAGGATTATAGTTAGTAACTAAACCAAACACCTTAAAACCATGTGATATCGGGTGAAGCCAATTAAATTCCCAGCCATAATCAGTAAGGTAACTATTACCCTTTACTTCTTCTTTTCCCACTTCTCGAAAATAATAATCAACTGGACTGTTTGTAGTTGCATTTAATAACATAGCTCAAATCACTTTCGTTTGATTGTCATTCTATTATACCATAAATCTTATAAACTCCGAATATTAGTTTGAAAATTCAGAAATAGAGATTCCGGGGAATCACGGGGACAGGTACCGTGGCTCTCATACAAAACGGGACCAAGGTACATGTCCCCGTGGCTCACTACAAATACTTCTTCAATCCTTCCTTCACCTCATCACTCGCAAAACAAGCCTCCACACTATTCATATAAATCTCCCTATAATCCTCATCACTCATTGCAAATTCGTTCCAGACTAAATCACATTCCTTCGTCATCGTTGTATCGGATACCGTTCTGTTGTCTGTATTGATGGTGATCTTTATTCCGTCCTTTTGAAAATCGTATAGTGGGTGATCTCGAAATTGGTTTACGGCTTTCGTTTGAACATTACTCGTTGGGCAGATTTCAAGCACGATCTGTTTTTCTTTTACAACCTGATACGCTTCCGGACAGTCTGTAATATATACACCGTGTCCGATTCTTTCTGCTCCTAACCATTCAACAGCCTCGAGCACATTTTTCCCAATCCCAGTTTCACCGGCGTGGATCGTGACTCTGTAGCCATATTCTCTCGCCAGAGCGATGGGTTCAATGAATTTCCCGCAGAACCCTTCTTCTTCGGAAGCACATAAATCAATCGCGACGACTCCTTTTCCAAGGAAGTTCTTCCCCTGTTCGACGACCTCAAATGCACGTTCCGCCGACATCGTTCTCATACAAGACAAAATGATATTCCCTTTAATATCAAATTGTTCTTCTGCTTCTTTCATTCCCTCAATTACACTTCCAATGATTTCTTCTACAGATAACCCCTTCTGTGTATGAAGTAATGGAGCGAACCGAACCTCCATATATTTCACATTTTCCTTGGCTGCATCTTCATAAAGCTCATAGGTGATCCTCTTTAAATATTCCTTCGACTGCATAACGGCATTAGGGATCGAGAATTTCTCTAAGTATTCATCCAGTGATTCGCAGTCTAATGGAGCAATGAGCTCCTCTTTCATCTCTTCTATATCAAAGGAAGGGATATGGATGCCCTCTCTCTTTGCAATATCAATTATAGTCTCGGGTCGAACACTCCCATCCAAATGGCAGTGCAGTTCAATTTTAGGCATTGTAGAATAATTCATTGTTGTACCTCCTCAATTTTTCAACAAAAAAAATCCTGATTACGAAGAAAATACAAATAAATGTATCTTCTTCGTAATCAGGATTTATTGGTTCCTGGTAGAGACCTCCAAACCATATTATTGGAGTTATACGAATGTGAGAAACGTATTAGGTTTTTTATTAAGATAATAAAATTTTCAATCATTGTCAAGGGGAAGCGCGGGGACGATTCTCGTGCTTCCTCTTAGATCAAAACGAAGCAGCAGAACCGTCGCCATTCTACTACTTTTTTATAAAACCACTCTTAAATATATCATACCATCCCTCTAATTCTTCACCCTTTAAAACACCCAATTTACGTAAAATATCTCTTGAAAACTCCACTGCTCCACTTCCATTCGCGGTGATCAGACAGCCATCACTAACGGATTGGTCCTCTATATAGTTCTCATCGCCCCGATAATGAGGTGCCTCCTCTTTTAAATAAGGTAGTGAATTACCTGTATGTTTAAGATGGTCAAGATACCCGTGAATTCCTAGAAAAGTCGTCGCATCACAAATCGCCGCTACCGGAATGTCATGCTCAAAGCAATAATCCACAAGCTTCTTCGCCTGCTGATTCTTTTCCTCTCTCCACCCAGTACCACCAGGAATAATGAGCATCTCAAATTCCAGAGGAGCTTCTTGTAAACTAAAGTCGGGAAGGACCGTCAATCCACCCATTGACACCTTAGGATCCTTGTCGATCGCAATGGTCTGAACTTGATAACCCGTTTTTGATTTATTGATCTCTGCCGTCACGTAACTTGCTTCCCAATCAGCGAAACCATCCGTAACCAATACCAACACTTTTTTCATGTGTACGTCCTCCTTATTTGTTCATTACTTATGTACCTAACTTCGTTCTCAACCAGGCCCTTCACTTGCTATTTCCCTCTAAAAAAACTCCCTCGGATTTCCTTATGACTCAATCACCAACGTTTCCCACCCATCATACTCCCCGTCATATGTTTCAGAGATTTCGACAAGCAGGTCCGTTACTTCATTAATGGAGGGAAGATCGACTAAATCCACCCGGGATATCGTCAGCACATATTTCCCTTCTTCATTGGGATGACCCGTTTCACTTTCGATGGAAAAGCCTTCTTTCTTGATGGCTTTTGTAAAACGTTTCATACTCTTTGGATGGTCAAAATACACCCAGTGGTCAACCTTGCGCGGGACCTGTAATGTGTCCCCCGACTCTTCCAGGCGTTCCACTACATGACGATTCCCCATATGCTGTTGTTGATACTGATTAGGATATAAGATATCATAATAGAATTCCCAAGGTTCATCCTCTTCAATACGAAAGACTTCCACCTCATAGCCAGCCGGTTGACTGAAGCGTTCAGCTGCATCGACTAAAGCATCCTGCTCTTTTTGATTTGAATAAAAAATCAGATCCCTGATCCCGTCAGTTGTCACCCGCCCCACATGAACAAAGTGGTGAGTGTCCAAAGAATCAATAAGCGAATCCTCTATATCTCCTAATCGATCGGCTTCAGCTCCTATAGGAAATCCATCTTCATTCGGCCTTTTCACTTTAAATCTGATACAGTAAGGATGATGGTATTCTTCAGTGTTCACTTCCTCTGTGATATCCATATCCAGAACAATTGAAGCCATCCGATCCTCAATATAACCAAAATAAACATCCCAATTCTCTGACATTCAACAAACCTCCATCCTAAGGATCTTATTGAATTTACAACTGACTGTATAACCTCCTATATTTTAACACGTAGTTTCGTTCTTCCGTTAAAATAGTTTTAATAATCTAAAAAAAGAACCTGACCCCCGTGCCGGCAGGAGGTCTGGTCCCACTATCTATCTATTGAATGCCAAACACAACCACAAACCGGCATCCCTCATCATATCCCCTATCCAATTCAATGGATCCACCATGTTGTTCAATTATTTTCTTCGCAATCGCAAGTCCCAGGCCCGTTCCCCCGGTCTCACCATTCCGGGATTCGTCCATCCGCACAAACGGTTCGAATATTTTGTCATGGTAGGCGGCCGGTATCCCTATTCCCCTATCCTCAATGATCATCACGGCCTGATTCTGTTGCTGCTTGAGTGAAATCGACAGATATCCATCACTGTACGACATCCCATTATGGAGAATATTCGTAATCGCCCGCTCAAGCTTTGAGGGATCGAATTTCACCAGCAGGGTATCCTTGGTAATATCCAGGTGATACTCCATTCCTTTTTCCTCGAACTCTTCTACAAAAGAAGTCAACAAGGTCCGGAGCCATTCGGCCATATCATATTTCTTAAGCGAAACCGAATCGCAGTCTATATCCATATGCGACAGGTCGAACAGGTCATGTATGAGCCGGTTTGCTCTCTTGCTGTTGGACACGATGATGTCCGTGTATTTCTTCTGATCCGCTCGACTCAGATTCGTCAAGCTGGTCAACGTTTCAGCGTAACCCTGTATATTGGTCAGGGGGGTTTTCAAATCGTGGGAAATATCCAAGATCAGCTGTTTCCTCAAGTTCTCGGACCTTTCCTTCAATGCGATTTCTGTGCCAATCGTCTCTGCCATTTGGTTAATGTTGTTCTTCAACTGGTTCAATTCCTGATTCGCCTCGAACTCGATATTCTCTCCATAATTTCCTGATGAAATCGAATCGATCCCCTTCAGAAGCTTCTGGATCGGCTGAATGAGCTGGACAGATGTTCTCTTCACGTACCAGTACAGAATGACGATCAAGCACACCATGAAAAAGATGATGGTGAAGAAGAACACATCATCCAATTGGAAATAGTCATCTGCGGGAAAATAGAGTAATAGATACTCTTCACTATTCTCAGGTATATATAAATCCGTATCATACGTATCGGTTTCCTTTAGGAATTCATTCAATCCATAGTTAAACCCGACCTTGTGTGAACTATTGAATTGGTCGATCACCTTATAATCGGGACTGACGATTTCAAGATAGGCATGATCCGGCAGCTCATTCTTCTTGAATGCCGCTTTCATACCCAATTCCTTCGCATCTTCATACGTCCCTTTCAGGAAGTCCTGATCCAAGTCCTCATACACGGTCTCGACATACACAAAGTTAGCCACCAGCGTGAACGTCCCTACTCCGAGTAGAATGATAAACAATAAAGAATAATTGATAAAAAACTGCTTGGTAATGGAAATGGGCTTTTTAAGAAGGATCGGATTAGTTTTCATGATTCTCCATCCGATAGCCGAGCCCTTTCACCGTCGTGATATACGCCGGGGATTTAGGATCGGATTCAATTTGCTCTCTGATCCGACTGATATGGACCATGATCGTATTGCTGTCCCCGATGTAGTCCGTGTTCCATACAAGCTCATACAACTGGGCCTTCGTATACAACCGGTTCACATTCTTCATGAAAATCGAAAGCAGCTTCGTTTCCTTCGGGGTTAGTAAGAGGCGCTCCCCATCCTTCGTCACCGTCTGATTGATCGGATCATACTCCAGGGATCCGTTGCGAATGACAGGTTCTTCCTCCACCACACTGTAATCCGTATACCTTCGAATCTGGGCATTTACTCTCGATACGAGCTCAACCATACTGAAGGGCTTCACGACATAGTCATCTGCCCCCAGCCCAAATCCCAACACTTTGTCTGCATCATCGGCCCTCGCTGTCAGCAGCATGATCGGGACCTTACAGCTTTTCCGAACTTCCTTGATCACCTGAAACCCGTCCACTTTCGGCATCATCAAATCCAGGATGAGAAGGCTCGGTCGCTTCTCCCTGCATTTACGGATCACTTCATCTCCATCATAAGTCTGCTCCACCCGATACCCTTCATTCCGCAAATGAAGGGTGATCAAGTGATTTATTTCCACATCATCTTCTGCTATATAAATCAACTCTGCCATACTCTTACTCCCAGTCTTGTAAAATCAAATTTTCATCCTATTTTACCATGAAATTGGCAGTGGTTTTTGAGATTTATGGTTAATTTAAGGTTGCTTTAAGGTTGGGGTTAAGGAAGTCGTGTACAATGAATTAGTTAATGGTCCTTGAGATATATGACTGGCCATTGTTAAAAAAAGTAGTAATTGGTGGGTAATAAACATGACAAATAAACTAAATGATTTCATCATAAAAGGACATTTTGAAGAGGCAAAAGAAATGACGAATGAACTTTCCTATTCAGAACTTGATGGAGAACTGATGGAAATGGCCTTCAAGGATTCAAGTATAACGAATTATGCATTCATTATGAGTTTACTAGTCGAAGAGGAAAACGTTGAGTTACATGAGATGGCGTTTAGATTGATGGCGATTCCACTAAGTTACCTGGACGGTGCTTATTATGCTGCCCTTTATCATGCAAGGCGATGTGTGGAATTAACAGACCGACAAGATATCAGGTACTTATCCAATCTGTTATTCTTGCATCAAATCCCCGATAAAGTAGTCAGTGAAGAAGAAGCATATGATACGGCGAAAAGGATGCTGTCATTAGATCCTGATCATGTAGTTGCAAAAGAGTTTTTGAATATGTGAAAGAGGGACGGACCTCTCTAAGTGAGAGGTCCGTCCCTAAGAAAGGGATGAGTTCCATGAAACCACTTCATGAGGTATTCCATAACTGGCAGGAGAAACTCGATCAGGATGAATGGTATTTCGGCCATTTCTTTGAGGAAATCACTACTAGCATGACTTCAGAGGAAGCTTTTCAGTACATACCTGTCGTCATCCAAGAAGTAATGAAATTGCGAAATGGGTTTTTAATAGGGGAGATGGTCGATTTTCTACATGCCGTCTATGAAGTGGCCAATACAACGGAAATACATCCAATCTTAATTCAGGAAAAAGAAAACATAGAAGGAGTCATTCGAAAGTTTGGGGATGAGTACTCTCAGCAGGCGTTTCGTGAGTTTAAGAAATCGTTGCGATGGAATTGAAAGAGGGACGTACCTCGCTAAACGGAAAACAATGCCTGCCCCCGATTCGCTAATTGGGAGGAAGATTTAGTAGTGACGAATGCTAAGATATAATCCTAGACATTGAGAGGAAATCAATATGTTTTTTAAAAACGATGAAAGAATTTATAAGAAAAGTGTTAATACCGCATTTCAGAGTACATTTATATTTTGGGGAGTTACCCTTTTTATTAATGCACTCTTTGAAATGGTAAATAATAGACCGTTAATAAGTAGTTCATTTATTATTTTAACTGTAGGGTTAATAATATTCTATTCTACTGAACAAATAGCTAACTACTTTAATAAAAGAAAAGTGTAAAGGGTAGAGCGGGAACCGTCCCCAATATACCCTAGAGGGACGGACCTTGCTAAGGTAGAAGGTCCGTCCCTAATTCTTTTATTTCCGGTATGTTCTTAGTTTATATATGTGCAAATATCCATTTCTGCCTCTAAGTCGTTCACAATAAAGGATAATGTAGACGGAGAGAAGTACATGCCAGGCACCTCGTTATCATAAATCTTAATGACAATGGTCAATTTACTTTCAAGCTCATTGGCTCTTTTAATCTCCATTATTTTGTCTGTTTTTTCATTGAGTATGTCTTCCAGTTTACTCAAAGCATCATTGATATCCATTGATGGAGAATAACCTGTTTCAATCTCCCAGCATCCCTCCAGTCTTGTCATTATTCTATTTTCTTTAATGAGATCACCTTTTTTATAACTTAGAGAAGGTACCAATTCAAGGTGTTTAGTAATATCATCCGGATTTAGGTCATCACCATATAGGCAATATTCCACATTGATCTCCGTTTTCATTTATTTTAGCCCCTTTCTAATTTACTTAATAAATTCTTCTGTTGGGATCGGCGTTCCTTTTCCACCTTTTTTGTATATCCAGACTCTTTTAGTATCTTTATCTATATATAAATCATACTGTGATATTTTCGCTTTTTTTCCCAAATAATCCTGCTTTAACTCATGTGCATCAATACCATTTTTCTTTAGAAATGAATCATCGATTTTCTTAACGCTCTTTGGTAAATTTTTTAGTGCAGCCTTTACTGCTGTTTTACCGAACTGTTTCTGAGCTGCGGATAATCCCACCCTCGCAATAATTGCAAGAATATATGGCCAAATGGAAGCTGAAGCCTTTATTGTATCCATTTCATATATTTCACCAGTTTCCTTATTTATGAAAACTGCATTAAAATCATTCTCTTCAATAGTATATAAGTGAACATCATAGGAGCTTTCCTCAACCACATTACCTTCTTGAACTCGTCCCTCCACGGAAATGGTCCCATCAAGACTATCGATATTTATATAGGCGACCGCATTCAAGTTCTGAGAATCATACTCACTCTTAACAACCATATTATTAGAATCCACTTGGTCTACAGAAACGGACATATTTTCTGCGGCTTCTTTACCAAACTGTTCTACTAATATATCATCTTCAATTTTAACCTCATCTTGTGCGCGGCTTACGACAGGCGATATGGTAAATAACATTGTGACAACCAATAAATAGGATAAAACCTTTTTCATATATCTCCACTCCTCTTCATAAACTCTACCTTAATATAATTACTCCATTTCCAAACTCTTCATCGTGCCCTCTTTCCCCAAGATCTTGAACAAAAGGTTTAAGAAAGTTATGTATATTTTTGTATGTTATATCTTCGTCAGAATGACTCATTAACACTGAAATGACACCTGTTAACATAGGCGCAGCAAATGAAGTTCCTTTCCATAATCCGATTTGACCTTGGTTATTAATGGATAAAATATCTTCACCTGGTGCAGCATAATCAATTTTCCCTTTTGCAGAAACACTGGACCTCTTACTATCTTTGTTTATTGAAGCTACAGAAATAACACCTTGATATTTAGCGGGATACTCAACATTTAAACCTAGAGTGTTACCAGAAGCAGCAACAATAATGATTCCTTCACCTAGTGCTTTATGAATCACACCCTCTAATTCCGGGTGATATTGATTACATCTACTTTTTCTTTAATACACCACTCTAGTCCGTCTACAACATTGCTAACATCTCCAAGCCCGTTTTCATTTAGAACTTGTACATCATATAGTATCGAGTGTTGATTGATCCCTTTAATCTCATTATTGATTCTTTCCCCACCTATAATCGCTGCTACTGAAGTACCATGATTGAATGAATCTTTCGTAACTTCATCATTCTCAATGACATCAAATGACTTGATTACCCTGTCTTTAAGTTCGGGTAATGAAGAATTAATTCCACTATCAAGCACAGCAATTTTTATGGGTTTTCCACCTTCTCTTTGATTGTCACTATTAATGAATTCATATCCCCAGCTACCAGTTATTTCGTTGCTTGAGTCTTTCCCTTCAATCTGAGCATCACAAGCTGATAATACCAATGCAATAACACAGTAAAATAGGATACCGATTGTCCTCACCCACTTAACATCCTCCTTTAATCAATAGTTGAACCGAACTTTTTTATTATAATTGCAGTACGTTAAACTAACCTTAATCCATCCTTAAACGAACCTTAAATATGTTCATTTATCATTAAACAGCTCGCAGGAACTCCTTCTCTCTTGATGTCCTTACAATATTTCGTGGATATGATGCTATTAATTTCAAACGCCAAATAGCTCAGAACATGGAACAGCTGTCCTGAGCTTATGTTTAGTTGTTTCTGAAAAAGAGTCTGATCCCTGCGCGGAAATGATTTAGGTTGTTGAGGATCAGACCCTAATAAACTTATTGTTGTATCCTGACTTTATTTCATCTTCTGAAGGGCTTCTTCCAGCCGGTCCCACGTTTCGGTGATGCCTTCTATCACACCCATGTCAGTAACGGTCTTGAGAGACTCTGCCGAATCATATTCAGCACGGTTGATCAGCTTCGTCCTGCCACCCAAATCGATGAATTCCAATGTATTAGTAGTCGATGGCATGTCTTTATTCGTATTGCCTTCCGGATCTGAGAAGGAATC
This sequence comes from Rossellomorea sp. NRS-1567, assembly GCF_050467885.1. Lineage (NCBI taxonomy): Bacteria > Bacillati > Bacillota > Bacilli > Caryophanales > Bacillaceae > Rossellomorea > Rossellomorea sp. NRS-1567. The sequence goes on from NZ_JBITPL010000007.1 coordinate 53,695, forward strand.
GACGTAGATGATCTTCTCCGGCTCGATGATCTCCTTATAAACCCCTTTTCCCCAAGATTCCATACCGAAGTATTCTCCTTGATTTTGATCAGCACACTTCATGCAGAAGTGCCACACACCTCCCGGTCGGAAATCCACGTTACATACGGGAAGCTCCCAGCCTCTTGGTCCCCACCACTGTTTGAGATGTTCAGAGTCTTTAAACATAGTAAACACTAGCTCACGCGGCGCATCAAAATCTCGTTCAAGCACAAGTACCCGATCATTCTCCACCTTTGAAGTCAACGTATTGTTGGACATTTCATTTCCTCCCGAACATTAGAGTATTTTGATTCGAATCACATCATAAAACGGTATTTCGCTTTCACGGCAAAAAACTTGGACACTGCAATCAAAATATACCCTATGATGAAAAATACCCAAAGATCACCCATTGCAATAGAGAATTTATGACACATGTCTAATCAATAGCCGACATGATATCTGGAAAAAAACCTAAAAGCATGAATGGGATCAACAGCCTGTAAAAAACCAGTATCCGCTTGTACTATTCTTCAAAGATTCCTTATTTCCTTCTTTCGTTTTTAGATTGTTGATGAGTTTCTGACTTTCAACAGCAGTGAGGAAGCACCAGAACCGTCCCCATGCTCCGTCCAAAATTCTTCCTCCTCCATTTTGTCACAGAATCATTCCCTCATCCGTTATATCAGTAAATAACCGAAAAGGATGATGAAGATGGTAAAATATGAAGTGGCTATTGTAGGTGGAGGAATCGCTGGATTAACGGCTGCCATCTATGCAGCAAAAGCAGGAAAACGAACCCTTGTATTGGAACAGCAAAAGCGATTTGGGGGCAGAGCCATCACAAATAAAAAGCAGGGGGTATATTTTAACTTGGGCAGTCATGCAATGTATAAAGGGGAAGCGTATGAAGCCTTCCGCGAACTTGGGTTACGACTTGAGGGAAGCTCTCCCTCTATTCATGCTCACGGGATGTGGAAAGAACAAATCGTTCCTTTACCAACGAACACCTCCTCCTTCTTTCAAACGCCGCTCCTAAGTTGGGCAGGAAAGGTCGAATTGGCAAAATGGTTCATTAAATTAGGAAAAATGGACACAAATGCTTGGGACCAAATCAGTATCCGGGATTGGATTGAAGCTCAATTGCATGATCCCATGTTGCGCAACGTGTTCTATTCACTGCTTCGAACATCCACTTATGTTCTTGCACCTGAATTACACGCCGCTGGTCCTGCCTTAAAGCAACTGCAGCGTTCACTTCAAGGGGTTCTGTATCTCGATAAAGGATGGGGGACACTTGTAGAAGAACTGCGTGAACTTGCTGTCCAACTGGGAGTGGAACTGGTCAGTGATCGTAAGGTGGGGACAATCGATCATCAAGATCAGAAAGTACACTCGATTTTATGTCAAGATGGTACTAGAATAGAAGCATTGAATGTCATACTAACAACTCCACCCTCCATTTCTCACAAGCTAGTTCCACATGCCGATCAAACCGCCCTTCACACGTGGAACAATCAATCGATTCCTGTTACGGTTGCCTGTCTGGATGTTGGTTTGCGCCAGCTGCCTAAGCCTAGGCACCAATTCATCTATGGATTAGATCAGACCATTTTCCTTACCAACCAATCACGGGAGGGTAAACCAAGGCCAGCTATCTTGAGTGATGATGGGACACAACTGATATCGCTCTTTAAATATCAAGGGCCGCAACCAGATGCAGCAAAGAATGAGGCTGAGTTGGAGCAAATGTTAGATGTGGTTCAACCCGGCTGGCGGAATGAATTAGTAATAAGACAGTTCTTACCGAAAATGACGGTAGTCCACGATTTTCCTCATATGAAAAGAACGGAAAACCCTGGCCCTGCTGTCCCTGAAATTGAGGGGCTATATGTTGCGGGGGACTGGGCTTCACATGGCGAGCTTCTCGTTGATGCATCCGTAGCTAGCGCTAAGCGAGCCATTTCACATCTACTAAACACTAGAGAGGAAATCAAATGATGAGTATGGAAGGACTTTATCAAGCTTATCAACCTTTGCTTTTTTCATTAGCCTACCGTATGTTAGGCAGCGTGATGGATTCAGAGGATATTGTCCAAGAAGCGTTTATAACCTTTGATCAGCTTCCCAACCGCGAACAAATTGAAAATAAAAAAGCGTATCTATGTAAGATCGTCACCAATCGCTGTCTGGATTTAATACGATCATCCGCCAAGAAACGTGAGGTATACGTTGGACCATGGCTTCCGGAACCTTTGCTTGAAGGAAAGCATTCACCTAACGATCCTTCCCATGCCTTTCTTCAACAAGAATCCATCTCTACAGCCTATTTACTATTATTACAACAGCTAAATGTGATAGAACGAGCCGTCTTTTTGCTTCGAGAAGTTTTTCAATACTCTTATGATGATATCGCTGAGATTCTTGGAAAAAGCAATGCGAACTGCCGGCAAATATTCCACCGTGCGAAAAAAAGCATGGAGTACGACCTTAAGAAACAACCTTCGATTTCCATAGCTGAATCTACAGTCAAAGAGTTTGTACAGTCCATCTTAAATGGAAACGTCAATCAATTATTGAACCTTGTCAGCGAAGATGTTGCTATGTACTCGGATGGCGGCGGCAAAGTAAAAGCTGCACAAGTACCTATTTACGGTGCGAACAGAGTCGTTCAATTGCTTCAAAACCTATTGAAAATGTATGCTGGCAAGTTCACTATCCACTATACATCTGTCAACAGTCTACCAGGACTGAAAGTAACAATTGATGGCCACTTACAATATGTGTACTCCTTTAGCTTCAGTGGCAATCAAATTCAGACGATCTATACGGTTGCTAATCCGGATAAACTGCGACATTTGCAATAGAAGAATCCCTCCGATTATTAGATTGCATCTTTCATTCTATTAATCAAACATAAAAAAACAGCTGGCCTTGCCCGTATAAGCCAGCTGTTTTATACAATTTATTGATCATTCAGTTTGGAAGCACCAGAACCGTCCCCATGCTTCCTTTCTTTCATTCTGTCTCTTCTTCAAATAATCGTACAATCTCAATAATGACCTCGGTCGCTTTCACCATGTTATCCACTGAAGCAAACTCATATCGGCTATGGTAGTTCTCTCCGCCAGTGAAGAGATTGGGTGTCGGTAGACCCATATATGAAAGATGTGACCCATCCGTTCCACCCCGGATTGGTTTAATATCTGGTGTAATCTCCAGGTTCTCCATTGCCTGCTTTGCCAATTCGACGATTTCTATGACAGGTTCTATTTTCTCTCGCATATTATAATACTGGTCTTTGATTTCAAGCTGGACGTTTTCCTGGCCGTAGGTTGCCTGCAGGTCTTTTACAATGTTGGTGAGCGTCGTCTTTCTCCCGTTGAAGCTTTCCTGGTCGAAGTCACGGATCAGATAGCTCATGGTTGCTTGTTCAACCTCTCCCTGAAGAGAAGTAAGATGATAGAACCCATCATATCCATCAGTGGATTCGGGCGCATCTTTGAGAGGTAATCGCTGATTCAATTCCATGGCGATTTTAGAAGCGTTCACCATCTTGCCTTTCGCTGTACCCGGGTGAACATTTCTCCCATAAATCTTGATGTTCGCTTCTGCCGCATTAAAGCTTTCATATTCTAATTCACCCAATTGGCCGCCGTCCACTGTGTAGGCAAATTGAGCATTGAACCGATCCACATCAAATTGAAGGGGTCCTTTCCCTGTTTCTTCATCCGGCGTAAAAGCGATTCGAATCGTGCCGTGCTTCACTTCGGGATGCTCAATCAAATAGGCCATCGCCGTCATGATCTCCGCGATTCCTGCTTTATTATCCGCTCCGAGGAGGGTCGTTCCATCGGTTGTCACCAGGGTGTGTTCCTTATAATCCAGTAACTGAGGAAAGTCCTTCACCGATAGAACAATCCCTAGTTCCTTATGTAACACAATATCGTTCCCATCGTAACCCTCGACGATCTGAGGCTTCACATTTTTCCCAGTAAAGTCCTCAGATGTATCCATGTGGGCAAGGAATCCAATCGTAGGGACTTTTTTGTCCGTATTTGCAGGTAATGTAGCCATTACATACCCGTATTCATCAATTGTTACGTCTGTCATTCCGATTTCTTTCAATTCCTGTACCAGCATGTTGGCAAGTACAAGCTGACCCGGAGTGGAAGGCGTTGTTTCCACTCCATCTTTCGACTCTGTATACACCTTCACGTACGTGGTTAATCGATCAATCAATTCTTTTTTCAACTTGACTCCCCCTTCTAACTACCTCTTTATTTTATCAAATTTTTATATAAGCAGAGAAAAATAAAAACGGTGCCTGACATCCAGTACACTAAGCTTTACCGTGCTGGACATCAGGCACCAATTTAGTGCGCTAATGTATAACTATCACCATTTAGAGGTCCGTCCCTCTAATTCCCTAATCGCGATGATTGCCCCTATTTTTGTACAAACAGTGGCCCCCACGCGATTGCTGGTTGAAATGACGTTCTTTAATTCTTCGAAGTTCTTCAGGAGGACTTTCGGATCCTGATAGTGATTGAATTGATGCAGGGTTGCCCCAACGAATGCATCGCCTGCTCCTGTTGAATCGACGGAATGAACGGGGATGCTTGGGACGATACAAGATTCTTGACCGTTTGAAACAAGTGTTCCATCCTTCCCAAGGGTGACGGCTACCGTATTGGCTCCCAATCTATGAAAACGTTCGACTCCATCTGATAGATGGGCGAATCCAGAAATGATCTTACATTCCTCTTCGCTTACTTTGACGAAGTCTGCTTGACTGATGCACTGCTCCGCCATCCCAATGAAGTCCCTCTCTCTCCCTTTCCATAAACCACTTCGGAAGTTCGGGTCAAAGGAGACGAATTTCCCTGCTTCTTTAACCGTTTGGATGAAGGATACGTAAGCGGACTTAAAGGGGTCATCCAATAAGGCGGTAGCCGATCCGAAGTGAATGATTGAAGATTCCCTCCAGTTGCTTTGATGAAGCTCTTCCTTGTTCAGATGAGCGTCAGCCCCTCGATGAAACACGAAATCTCTTTCCCCTTCTTCTTTCAATGATACAAATGCCAGAGTCGTAGGATGATGCTCATCAAGAAGAATGGAAGAATCATCAATGGTAAGATCTTTCATGGTGTTTTTCAAGAAATGGCCGAATGGGTCATTTCCTACCTTGCTCAGGAATCTGGCTCGCCCCCCAAGTGTGGTAATGGTGGCACACACATTCGCAGGAGCCCCTCCTGCTTGCTTGGAAAAGTGTTGTCCTTGAGCAAGGTCTGTATTGATATCGGTACAAAAGAAATCGATGAGCAGTTCACCGATGCATAAAATCGAAGGATCATTCATGCTCTCACACTTCCTTCCCCCAGATAGAGGAAAGCTCGGTAACCAAGAGCTCTTCTACCTTGGCACCACCTCCAAGGGCAGTGAGGGAAAGGGTTGGATTCATTCCCTTCGGAAAGATAAGATTGGTTAATACTTCCCGTCCTCCCTGTGCGAATACCTCTAAGGAAGATGAGTCCAGGAATAACTGAAGGTTGAGCGTTTCGTCCATTAATTCCACAGGACATTCGGAAATTCCCCGAAATGAATCCGAAAACTCGTGTTCTCCTGACTGAGTCCTGTCGATCGATAACACTTGGGTGATTCGATTGTACCGAATACTCGTTTTCTCTTCGGATGAATGGTGGATAGTCAGCCTGAACTCCTTTGCCTCTTCCAACGTTACAGCCAGATTCACTTCCATTAATCCATGATTTACATCCATTGAGTACGCTTCATCCGTTAGCCCTATTGCCTTGATGACCTTTGATTCTTTTCTGATTCTATTCATTTCAGATACAGGTTTTTGTAAAAGATGAACCCCGTCTGCCGTAGAAATCAAGGTCATTTCTCTAGGCAAGGTCATGGCTCCTCTCCACGTTTCAGTCGGAACCTGGTTTGCATATCTCCAGTTGTTCATCCATCCAAGATAGATTCGTCTTCCGTCCTTTTCAGGGATATCGGACCAGCTCACCCCCGCATAATTGTCCCTTCCGTGATCAAGCCAGAGGATGGTGTCCGCATTATGAAGGTTGATAAACGTCTTGCCGTCAAAGTCCCCAACAAAGTACTGGGTCCTTGAACCTTCTTTGAAATCAGGGTTGTCACCAATGCTCACCAGCATCACCCATTTCACACGATCGGGATCTCCGTCAACCATGAGTGGAAACAGATCCGGGCATTCCCATACTCCGGAATGGGAGCCTTCGTCCTGACCGAATTCACTGGCAAACTCCCAATCGATCAAGTTAGGGGACGTATATATGGTAATCGTCTGACCCGTCGCCAGCACCATGACCCACCTTTCAGATTCCTCATGCCAAAATACTTTCGGATCCCGGTAATCGGTAATGTCTTCATCTGACAGGACAGGATTTCCCTCGTATTTCTCCCACGTCCTGCCATGATCAAGACTATAGGCTAGACTTTGTCTTTGCCTTGAACGATCGGAATCCGGATATGAGTCCGCGCTTGTATAAATGGCGACCAGCCCGCCATTCCCCTTTTCAAAGAAACCCGATGTATTCTTCCAATCCACCACGGCGCTTCCAGAGAAAATAGCACCGTGCTCGTCAGGATAAAGGGCGATCGGCAGCTCCTCCCAATGGATTAAATCACGACTAACCGCATGCCCCCAGTGCATCGGTCCCCACGTAGTTCCTTGTGGATGATATTGAAAGAAGAGATGATATTCCCCTTCGAAATAGACCATCCCATTTGGATCATTCAGCCACTTTTCCTTCGGGGAAAAGTGAAATTGCGGACGATAGGTTTCTGAATAAAGGCTCATTTTTTCTTGATAATTATTCGTCATATGGATTCTCCTTTGCATTCGAAAGGCTGCACGATTGCCTGGGCAAGGTACAGCCTGAATTTAATTATGATTGGTTACGGTCATATCCATCCTGCTTTATTTTCAGCCACTCCTGTAACCCGAGGCGATCGAGTTCTTTCAAGTAATCCGCCCATTCTTCATCGGCTTTCCCGTTGGTGATCCATTCCGCCTTTTTACGCTTCACATAAGCAAGCAGATCGGTCTCGATCTTCGAAAGCTTATCTAACTCCTCAAGGGAGAAGAATACTTTTGGATAGATGTTATCCGCCTTCATATCCGGTACCATGACATCCTTCATGAGCCCCAGTCTCCAGGCAGCATCATCCGGTTTCGTCGTCACGGCTCCATAGTATTCGTCCAAGATTGCCAGTGGACCGCCGACGGATGTCTTTTCCCTGAGCTCAACAGGAGCCGTTCCTTCTAATGGAAGGTGTTTTAATGAATGACTGGCACTATCCATTTCGAAGATGTTTTGCTGTTTGTCATCCCCATATGTTCCCCAGTTGTTTTGAACCGATTGAAGCGGATTATAGAATTGATCGATCCACTTCGCCGTTAATTCAAGGTTCTCGTTAGCACTCGTGATGACCATTTTATTGCGGTCAAATCCCATACCGTTCGTTCTCGCCACATTCTTCGTTCCATCGGGGCCTTCAAGGGCTGGCATGAGGTCATATTGATCGTTCATACCCGTGATGTTGGCTTTATCCCATGTGAAGTACATCCCGTAACGTCCTTCTTTCCCTTTCGACAGGTAGGTATTCCAATCCTGTTCAAAGGCTTCTACGTCAATCAAATCTTCTTTATATAATTCATTTAAATAATTGATGGCATCCTTATACCCTTCGTCGGCTGCCGTCAGCTTCACTTCACCTTCATTGGTGACGACCGTGTGATCCCAGTTCTCACCGAGTCCGAATGAACCGAACAAGAAGGACACATCTTCACCTCCATGGTTGATGATGAAGGACATCGGGATTTCATCTGCCTCACCATTCCCGTTTGGATCCTGAGTCTTGAATGCTTTCAGGACTTCTTTAAGTTCATCGGTTGTTTTCGGCATTTCAAGCCCCAGTTTTTTCAGCCACTCGACGTTGATCCATGGGAAGTCATCGACGGAGTGAATGCTTTCCTTTCCTGAACCAAGCTCTTCAATCCAAGGGAAGGAATAAATATGCCCATCCGGTGCCGTCATCATCGAGCGATATTCAGGCGCATCTTCCAAGACCTTTTTCAGGTTGGGCATATGCTCATCAATCAGATCCTCAACAGGAACGATCGCTCCATCCTTCGCAAGCTTCAATAGCTCATAGTCACTGTATCCCGCATTCATGATCGCGTCTGGAAGTTCGCCGCTCGCGACAGCCAGATTCCGCTTTTCATTGAAAGTTTCCCCCGCTGTATAATTGGTCCAGTCGATCTTCACTCCCGTTTCTTTCTGTAGCCTTTTGAAGATCAGCTTTTCATTTGGATCATCCGGAGCAAGTGGTGAGCTGGATGTCATCATCTTAAGCGTCACCTGTTCCTCTAACGGAAACTTTACATTTTCCAGTTCATAATTCTCAGAAGAAGCACTTTCACTGTTGTTGCTGCACCCGGCTGCAAGCAGCATGCCTGACATCAGAAGTACCGACATTGTCTTCGTCTTTTTCCCCATTGTTAAACCCCCATTGATAAAATATAGATTATTTTAAAGATCCCACCATAACACCTTTTTCAAAGTATTTCTGGAAGAATGGATACATAATGATCAGCGGTAAGCTGGCTAATACGATGGATGAATACTTGATCATCTCTGAAATTCTTTGGAGTTCCGCTGCCGCCTGCTGGTCAGCGATCATTCCCGGCTGCACCTCATTCTGGATGAGGATCGATCGCAGGACGAGCTGTAACGGGTACAAATCCCGGTCCTCAAGATAGATCATCGCATCGAAATATGAATTCCATTGTGCGATGAACGCATAGAGCGCGATGACAAAGATGATCGGCTTTGACAACGGAAACACGATGTTCAAGAAGATTTTGAACTCCGATGCCCCGTCGATCCTTGCTGCTTCCTTCAACTCATTCGGAATCGATTTGAAGTACGTTCTTGCAAGAATTATGAACCAAACGTTGATGGCATTGGGAAGGATGATCGCCCAAATTGTGTTCAGCATCCCTAAGTCCTTCACCACCATATACGTCGGGATCAACCCTCCGTTGAAGAACATCGTGATGAGAAAGAACACCATGATGAACTTTCGTCCGACAAGCCCTTCAGCCGAGAGGGAATAGCCGGCAAAGATGCAGACACTCACGGTGATGAGGGTGAATCCGGCAGAATAGAGAATCGAGTTGATGAATCCTTTGACGATGGTCCCGTCCTCGAAGATCCGTTTATATCCCTCGAGCGTCCAATCCGATCCGCTGATGAGTAATCCTTTTTTCACCAGAACATTCGGCTCAAGAACCGAGGATAGTAGAACATATATCAAAGGGAACAAAACAATAATAACGATTCCCCCAAGCAGGATTTTGTTAATGAAAAGAATGAGTTTATCACTCCTGGTGTATTGGTACATCTCGTTTCCCCCTTTCTATAAAAGACCTTCGCCTTCGTTTAATTTCTTGACCACACGATTTACGAAAACCAATAAGATGACATTGATGACGGCATTGAACAACCCTACTGCCGTGGCGAATGAATAGTCACCGGCCTGCAGCCCCCGTTTGTATACATAGGTCGAAATGATTTCCGAGGTTGGCAGATTCATCGACGTCTGTAACAGATAGGCTTTCTCAAATCCAATCGCCATGATGCCTCCTGCAGCCAGGATGAACAGGACCGCCATCACAGGCTTCAGTGTCGGAAGATCGATATGCCAGATGCGTTGCAGCAGGGACGCCCCATCTACGGTTGCTGCATCGTGAAGCTGGGGATCCACATTGGCGAGTGCCGCCACATAAATGATCGATGCCCACCCCGCGCCCTGCCAAACTCCTGACCAGATATAGATGCTTCTGAAGGCATCAGGATCAGACATGAATGAAATCGGCTTATCCGTAAAAACCGACAGCATCGCATTAATCGGTCCCGTAGGTGATAGGAAGAGAAAGATCATCCCGGAGATGACGACGACTGAGATAAAATGTGGTGCATAAAGGATGAGTTGAATATTCTTCTTCACCCCTGCTTTCCTGAGCTGATTCAGCATCAGTGCAAGTATGATCGGGATCGGAAACCCGATCAGAAGCTCGAAGGAACTTAATTTCAGAGTATTGACCAGGATATCCATGAAATTCGGAGACGATAAAAAGTCCGTAAAGTGCTTGAACCCCACCCATTCACTTCCATTGATCCCCCTGATGGGACTGAAATCCTTAAATGCAATGGATGCCCCATACATGGGAACATACTTGAAAATGATCGTAAGAATGATGGCAGGTGCAAGAAACAAATAGAGAATATAGTTTTTCTTCATATAATGGAGCTTGGTTTTGAGCTTCGAATTTTTCTTTGTTTCCGCTATGACTGGTGTATCTGCCTTGGCAAGTTCTTGCAATCTTTTGACCCCCTTTATAAAAATCAAGTTGTTCAGAAACAATGACCCGCCCTTTTCGGTGAGGATGTCCGTTGAGTTCACTTTACTAGAATCCCAGAATGAAAACGTTTACTATTTTCGGATGAAACAGTTTAAATTTTTTGGAAGTTTACTGCACAAAAAAAACCTCTGGCAGCTGCCAAAGGTTTTTATTCCAAATCATTCAGTTCTTCATTAATCTTTTTGACCGCCTCTTCTGCCGAAGTTTTGACATCCTTCCCTCCGATTCCCACGTCTTCAAATAGCGCTTTGACTGCTTCGCTCACGACAGGATAGGCTGGGGTGATCGGTCGATTCCTTGAGTACTTTTGTGCCTGTTCCACGAAAATATTCTTCGGATACTCATTGAACTCGGGAAAGGCTTCTGCAACAGAATAACGAGCCGGAACATCTCCGGTGATCTCCACATATTTCTTTGCACCTTCAAAGCTGGTGACATATCGGATAAACTCCCATGCTTCATCGGGATAGTCAGTTTCAGATGAAATCCCGAGGGACCAGCCTCCGTTTGGAACCGCCTGTTCGCTCCCTTTCGGCAGGGCGGTAATCCCGAAATCCTCACCCAGCCGGAAATCAGGGTTCATCATACTAAGACTCTCCACCATCCAGGAACCGAGGACCGTCATACCGAGCCTATCGGTCTCCAATGCTTCCTCGGGGAGTTCGACCTTGGCTACCCGGTGTTTCTGATAGAGATCCTGATAAAACTGTAGGGCTCTTAATGAAGCTGGGGAGTTCAAATAACCACTCGCTGTCTGATTGCCAGGATCCAGTACATCTCCTCCAAATTGCCAAAGGATAGGCATCTTGAAGTAGGATGGCGACTCCCCATCCGGAAATCCCTGGGCCGGGTCTATTCCCGTGATGTCAGGTGCTAAAGCAGAGATTTTCTTAGCAACCTCGAGAACCTCATCCCAAGTCAGCGGGTCATGTGGATTTTTGGAAGGGAGGGGAACCCCTGCTTTTTCAAACAAATGGATGTTATAAAAAAGAGCCACACTTGATTCTGTAATGGGTGATAAATAGATTTCATCCTCGTATGTGATCCCCTTCAACGTAGGGGTTGCGAGATCCTCAATATGACCATCTTTTCTCATATAATCATCCAATGACAGAAGACTACCCGCACTTGCATAAAGGGCAAGAGTCGGCGTATCGATCGTCAAAATATCAGGTGGGTCACCTGCTGCCATCTCAGTTCTAAGCTTCAACTCATAATCCCCATAAGGGATAGGGACCATCTCCACTTCAATCGTGGGATGCTCCTTATTAAAGTCAGCCACCAGCTCTTCATACGCCCGATTCTCAAGTTCTGTCCCTTTGTTTCTCCAGAATGTAAGGTGAATCTTGTCTTGTTCATCCAGCATTTCTCCGTCCTTATCTCTGCTGGTTTCCTGGAATGAGGTAAAAGTAAAGATGCTGTAGACCCCGGCTGTCAACATGAGTAGCGCAGCCAGTACATAGATGGCGGTAAATTTATACTTCATCGTTCCTCCCCCTTATCCACTGTCATGGATTTCCGGTAATCAAGTGGCTTTTGTCCAAATCGCTTCTTGAATACAGTGCTGAAATAGCCGGAATTAGAATAGCCGACAAGATGGGCAATCTCGATGATCTTTAACTGTTCATCCATCAACAGGGAACGGGCTTTGTCCATTCGGAGGTTGACGAGATAATCACTGAAATTCTGTCCTACCAGTTCTTTGAACATCTCTGATAAATAGGCCGAGTTGATATGGAATTGATCAGCAAGGGAGGAGAGTGAAATTTCATTGGTGTAATGCTTGTCCATATACCGCCTTACATTTTCCACGATGGCAATTCCATTAGAGGAATGCCGGGTTTCACTCACCTTATCCGCAATCATTCTTGCCAGATCCAGCAGTTGTCCTTTAACCCGGTACCGGGAAGTGAGTTCCCATATACCCAATTGACAATTCCACATCTTCTTCTCCAAATCATCGGTATACAGATCATATTTCCTTGCCATGGATCCAAGCATAAAGAGCACCCTGCTAGCTGCAAAGGAATAAGACATCACCGATTGCCGGTCGCATTCAGCAAGGGTAGACAGTAGATGTTTCTTGAAAGTCTCATAATCGCCCTGCTCCATGCTGTTTGACAACTTCCATTCCACATCGTCAGTGAATTCCACCGTCTGTTTACTCGTTGTCCCGTCAATGAATTGGGACGTGGCATCAGCGGAACTTTGACTCCAGGAGAGAAGGGAGGATATGTATCCGTTCTTTAATTGAGATAAACCCATGACTACTTTTCCCACCCCAATGACCGTTTCAACATTCAGATAGTTGCTGACATTCCGTTGCAATTCCTGAACAAAAGTATGGATTGAATTCCCTCCCGAGTTTTGTAGACATAAGAAATGAATCATATTCTGATAGCTCGTGTCGTAGAAGGACATGATTCCTTCATGCTCATAAGATAATTCTCTGCACAACATCTTGAAAGGCAGGAACAAATCCCTAACCTGTTCGGGGTCACCACTCCGAATCTCTACGGTGATGAACTGAACGACCGTGTCCTCACCTGCCAGCACATCAAGCTTCAGCTGACTCAGTCTCTCCCCGGAAATATTCTTCCCTGCCCATTCATCCTTCACCAAATGAAGCAGGTATTGCTCCCTCATTTCCTCGGCGTGGAATTGGTTCATTCTGACCGTTTCCATTCTTCTCTGCTTCTCCGCTTCAACCTCACTCTTTGCTTTCCTGAGGGCAGCCGTCAATTCCTCGGGATCGACGGGCTTAAGCAGATAATCCTTCACTCCTTCGACCAAAGAGGAACGTACATACTCGAAATCTGCGTATCCCGACAGGACGATCACCTTGATATCAGGATACTTACCCGATAACGCTTTCACAAGCTGCATCCCATCCAAGACCGGCATCCTGACATCGGTCACGACAAGATCAGGCATCACCTCTTCTATCACCTGTAACGCTTCCTTGCCATTGGAGGCTTCGCCGGCAATAACAAAGCCTTCTTCTTCCCAGTCCACTTTCCACTTCAACCCTCTTCGGATTTGAATTTCATCATCGACCAGAATCACCTTCAGCATGAAGATCCCCCTCTCCACTTTTTATGCGTAAGACAATGGTTGTGCCTTGATACTCTCTTGATGAAATATGATAGGTGAAATTTTCTCCATAATACAGCTTTAAACGCCCCAGGACATTTTTAAGTCCGATGCTTCGCCCTTTGCTTTCCAGTACATGACTGGATTCATGAGGACCGTGGTCATGCTTCAATTCTTCCACAATAGACTCAGGGATCCCGATTCCATTATCCTCGATCACAATCTCCACCCAATCATTCACTTTCTTCGTCGAAATACGAAGAACGGCCTCCGTTTTCTCTATGAAACTATATTTAACCGAATTCTCCACGAGTGGCTGGATAACGAACTTAATGATCGGGAGCGGAGAGGCTGCAGGATCCTCCTGAATGGAAACTGAGAGCGCCTCTTCATATCGCAGCTTCAGAATTTCCATAAACCTCCGTATATAGGTCATTTCTTCCCCAAGGGTCACCATGTCAGATTCCGTATTGAGGGAATATCTCATGATCCTCCCTAAATGGATCGTGACATCGATCACCTCTTTGTTCTTCCCTTGAGCTGCGAGACCACCGATGGTTTCCAAGGTATTATTTAAGAAATGGGGATTGATTTGCAGTAGCAGTGCCTTGTATTCCGCATCCCTCCTGCGTATGTTGGCTTCATATTCTGTTTCAATCAGGGTATCGAGGCGGTTGGCCGTCTGGCCGAACACATCCACCACATAACCAATCTCATCATTAGCTGTCTTAATGGAAGGAATCAATTGCTTCGCTTTCTTAAATTCTCCCTTTTCAACAAGCTTCATGGCACCGGTCAATTTCCCCAAAGGCTTTACGATGGTAGAAGAAAAGAGATAAGACGCCATGATCGTCAATAAGAATATCCATCCACTCGTCAAAAGGAGATTCCTCTGAAGCTCATTAACCTGAGAGAACAGTTCGGACTTGGTAATTTCACTGACCAGCACCCATTCTCCTACCTTTGCCTTCTGATAGAAAATCATATACTCTTCTTTCTCGAAAGGGACCTCTATTAATCCCGAGCTGTTCGTCTCTGTCTTAATAGTCTTTAAGCTTTCCTTTACTACATTCTCCGGTGTATCGACGCTGCCCGTCAGCACATTTCTTCCGAGGCTGTCCAGGAGATAGACTCTCCCGTTCTCACCCAGCTTGATCTTGCTTAAGGCATTCTCAAGAAGGGACGATGGAAAATTTACCTTGATCACCCCGGATAAATCAAGGGTATTGATATCAAAGAGTGGCAGAAGGTAACTGTTCACCTGATCCGCCATCAGATCATTATGAGATCGAAGCCAGCGTTGATCGTCTTTATAGAATTCATCGAACCAAATGGTTTTCTCCAGAGGAGGAAGATTCCCGGCTGTCCCGGTTCCATCGTTCAGGTAAACGGATACGGACATCGCCTTGGAATTGTTGATCATCATCGAAGATAATTCCGCCTTTAACTGGTTCTTCATCAGAAGACGTTCGGCATCGGATACCTCCCTATCATTCTCCTCGGACTTGATCCATTCCTGAGTCGTAGGGTTAACCAGTACCTGTTTTCCTAAATCCTCTGCCTGTGACGTGATTGAATCAATATACAGCGAATACTGCTCCATCATTTCAATCGTCGAACTCGTCGTACGCTCCTCCATAATGGACGTAAACCAGTTGGGAATCAGAATCGACAGAACTAGAAAAGGAAAGGTTAGTAACAGGGTGAAAATCATGAATAATCGGTTGCGAAGTGAGAAAAACATAGCCCCTCCATGGTTGATGCAGAATCGCATTTTATTATTTGAAAAGTGAAACTATTATTCTTTTAATTTACCATAGAATAAGGGGAAAGGGTGAAGGATGTGGAGATTAGAAGCATGGGGCGGGGACAGAGAAGCACGAAAGAGAAGACGGAGTCGTATTTGATGATTCCTCAAAATATAAGAATGAAAGCACCAGATCCGTCCCGACGCTTCGCCTGTAATGTCCAGTCAGCCTAAAAAATTCAGATTCAATCATTCATTCTCTTCAATCAAACTCCCAGTCTTATCATAATATTTGTAGTTCCGATACTCATATCCTCCATCTTTTGATTTAGGAAAATCCATCCAGGCTACGTTCTGCTCGTAAGGAGGGAACGTTTGCTCAAGTGTCTCCCCATTAATATCTACCGTCATTTTCGCAATGTCATTTTCATCATTCGTCACGAACATGATTTTTCCAAGTGTACCAGGTAAAAACATTCCAATTGTCCCGTCATGATGGGATTCAATATGTTTCCACACATAGTTCCCCTTATCGTTTTGAGCAAACTCAATATAGGATGGCTTATGATTGGCCAAAAACCCTACAATTCGAACATCATCAAAATCATCGATTTGCACAATTCGAATGTCTTTATCCACATAACCTTCCACGGAATTTATCACTTTGACGATGGATTCCTTATCATTACCGTATAATTTCGTGGATTGATACCAGGCATAGGCGGCCACCAAAACCACCACTGAAGTGAGCAAGACCGTTATTTTTTTCTTATTCATACATGATTCCCCCATAATGAGTTAGCTGTGGTTAACCGGGCACGGTTCCCATCTTACTTAGACTATTACTAATTATTCCAAAACATTCAGAATTAAACAATATTAAAGAGGAGAGAGACGGTTCTCACGCTTCCTGTTAGCTCAGCCGGAAGCAGAAAAGCCACGGGTAACAAGAAACCAGACCATTTTTAATCGGGAGAGAGAGCCGTGGTACCTGTCCCCGTGGTACCTTCCTCGGCCTACCAGTTCACAAAATATCAAGGGTAGTATCATCGATTCATTTCCATTATAATTGTATGAGGGAGGTGATAAAATGGAAAAGCAAATCATCAACATGTTATCCGATATTCAACGGAACATGAAGGTGTTCGACCAAAACTTGAAAGAGCTTGACCGTAATATGAAAGGGCTCGATGGAAATATGAAGGAGTTCAGAAGTGACTTGAAAGAGATAAAGGAAACGGTTAACAGAATCGAAGTTTCACAAACAGAAGATGTCATTGCTTTGTTAAAAGTAGGCAACCAACGTTCTGAAACGGACTTTCATTATCTGAACACACGAATCACAGATATTGATAAACGGGTTTTCACACTTGAGAATCGAGCTGAAGGGTAATCGTCATATCTCGATATAATAGGAATGACGGTTTCCCTATACCTACTCTTCGTTCCCTTTCACCATGACCCACACTCCATTTCTTCGATTTTTCTTTTGTTAGACTTTCCATTGAATCCAAAAACGGTGCCTGACCTACTGGGGTCAGGCACCGTTTCTTATTCCACAACTCTTTCAACCATCAGTACAATCCATCACTATTTTCGCTTTAAAGGGCTAAATGTACCTGTCACCGCCAATTATGAAAAATTAGCTGCGGCTGGGTCTTCTCCGGCTGTTTTTTGGAAGCGTGGGGACGGTTCTCGTGCTTCCGTCTATGTCCCCTCGTGCTGCCAGTTCACACAATTTCAGGGTAGTATCATTGATTCATTTCTACTATAATGGTAGGCAGGAGGTAAGATAAATGGACAAGCAAATCGTGAACATGTTATCCGATATTCAACAGAACATGAAGGAATTCGACCGTAACCTGAAGGAATTCGGAAGTGATTTAAAAGAGATAAAGGAAACGGTTAACAGAATCGAAGTTTCACAAACAGAAGATGTCATTGCTTTGTTAAAAGTAGGCAACCAACGTTCTGAAACGGACTTTCATTATCTGAACACAAGAATCACCGATATTGATAAACGGGTTTTCACCCTTGAGAATCGAGCTGAAGGTTAATCGTCATTCCTTGATACAAAGTTATGACGATTACCTTATACCTACTCTTCGATCCCTCTCACCATGATCCACACTCCATTTCTTCGATTTTTCTTTTGTTAGACTTCCCATAATGAAAACCCTAAAATCCCTGATCCTCTGAAAGTAAAGATTCATGATGCACGGGGACCGGCTAAGACGATTCTGCAAGCTAAGGGATCAACCATAGTCTCAGCATGAATAAAGCCATTCTCACTATTCCATGAGAATGGCTTTATTGTGATGTTCAATCATAGATGCGCTCTGTGTATTTGTGTGGAGAAAATGCCACTCCAGAGTACAAATCGAATTGAATTAACCATTTTTATTCAACACTTTTTTGATCAACATCCCAATACCAAATAAAAGTAAAGCAGCAGCAGAAACAAAAACCATTAATTGAGATGCAGTTAAGGAAAGAGCAGAAGCTAATTCAATCGAATATGCTAGCGAGAAGGATGTAATTATTTTGGAAAAATAGCCGAGGAAATTTTCGAAGCCGATTGCGTCAGTCAGTACAAGGAAACTGCTGATATAGAAGGTAAGAAACATTGCTAATACAACTAAGAAGTTGACTATTGATATTAACCTAATAACTTGGATAAACCCTCTTTTTCCAGTAGCAAGAGCTGCCATTGCTATGACTAAAATAAGTAAGAACACGGTGGAACCAACTACTTTTAAAATAGGTAAAAGATGTGGTAATCCTATGTTAAAGATTAAAATCGGTATTAACGTCAATAAAAGTTGTTCTACATAATACTTGAAATTGTTTTTAATTATCATCTTACACTCCATATAAAATTCATGTTTAGCCCATCTTAGATTGTGAAGGAATCCTTGTTTCCCTTTTGTCCACATTAATCTATCTACTATAAATTATACCGTTTATATTGTAAACTTTATCAGCAATCACTAATCTGTGTAATTTAGTCAAGTTTTTGTCCTTCCATGACATCCTCTAACCCCATTTTTCTTATCATTTTTTTATTGTTACGTATGCCATCAACCCATTTAAGAAATTCTTCGCCTTTGAGAAGGTTTTTTAAGAACATATCAACTACTTCACTCTTTCTATACTCGCAGTATACCGCAAATTTCTGAACAATTTCACGAACTTGTTCAGAAGTTTGCCAATCGACTTTATAAGCATTATTATTCTTAGGCTTGATGAATTGCACGAAATTTTTCGTTCCTTTAAATGGTTTACAATTAAAAGTAAAAGACCAAATCACTATGCGATTTGGCCATTAAATTGATAAGTTATTTCTTATGTTCCCCACAAAAACTGAACTACTTAATCAATAAGCAGTCCCTCTCTAAATAAATTCACTCAACAATAACCAATAACAAGGATTTAGGGGCAGATTAGGCGGTACAGGAATAACGGCTGAATTATATCCGACGATAAAGCTTGCCGGATCAGTCGCAGATGCCCATCCAGCAGTGAAAAATTCATTTACAATTGTATTACCCGTACTGAAAACATCTGTGCTGCCCAAATAGTTGTTATCGATTCCAGCGAGTCCTTTCCCTGCAGTATTTTGAACGGTATTTCCATAAAAAGCTAAAAATTTAAAAATATTCAGGTTGGGCCCAAACAGTAAGACAGGAACATTTCCTTCACTAATGGTCGTATTATCGATGATATACAATCCAAAATTCTCACCTGTAAATTCTTCCATGAGAAGAAGGTGACGGAGCGTAAAGGGAGAAGTCAATTGTGTATTATTCCTTATGACCAAATCCCCCTTTAGTGTGCCTGAACTGGCTGCTACATTCGTGATAATGATGAAGCTGCACCTGACAGCCCCTGAATCTGAGACAAACGTATTGGTGTCGATAATACTCTGACCTGAAGTAGAAGAAATACTGATATACCGATAACTATTGTTAAGCGCAGCACCCGGTGCATAATTAAAGTCACAATTGGTGATCTGGAATTCAGAGGCAATCAGTGAAATACCGAACTCGCATACGGAGATTTCACAATTATCGACATAAATTCCGGTAGCTGACAAATTATTCACTCTTATGACGGACTCAATGGATGCTATTGATACGAAATCTTGAATGATGGACATGTTTTGGAAGACCACATTCGATACGGTGACATTAAACATGGTAGTTACAGTATTATTCGTGGTATCCACGATCGTTGCGCCTTTTCCTTGCCCCTCTATCGTTACCGACTTGTTTACATTTATCGTGGAATTTATCGTAAAGGTTTCAGCGTCTAGTAATAATCGATCCCCATTTACTGCCGCAGTTAAAGCAGCTTGAATCGTGGTAAATGGTCGGGTGGACCCGACAAGCAGGGTATTCCCTGTTGGAGGAGGTATCGTCCTTGTTGTGGGAGGAACAGGTTGTTGTTGCTTATAAAAAACATTCCCTGTGGATATATCAATATATAGATCTCCATCATTACCAATATCGCAGGTTGGTGATCCCACTCCTGTTAAAACGGGAGTACCAGCCGGTCCTTGAGGTCCCTCAGGCCCTTGAGGTCCAGCTGGTCCTTGTGGTCCTTGTGGCCCAGTTGGTCCTTGTGGTCCCGGCGGTCCCGGTGGTCCTGGTGGTCCTGGTGGTCCTTGTGGTCCCGGTGGTCCTGGTGGTCCCGGTGGTCCCGGTGGAGGTGGGTAAAAGTCACACCCCTCAGGAGGGAGTATACGATTAGGATCACACTGGATTCGTTTCTTTTTATACAATTCATCACCCCTAAAAACAATATTTAATATAATAGTATGATGAATTTAATGTAATGATTGGACGAAAAAAGAACCAAGGGGACAAGTACCATGGCTTATATACAAAAGAGGCTATGGTACCTGTTCCCTTGACCTTATAAGTGTACAAAAAAAGAGCGATCCACTCAGGTTGCCCCCAATCGCTCTGCACTCCCACTTCAATATGAGTTTAATATCTTTGATTAATTGAGGACGGTTTTCGTGCTTCCTTTTCATCAAGCCGAACCGCCAGTATGCTTCACCCAACTTCCCCCACTAACCCTCTCCCTCCCAATCAATCCTCATTCCTCACCCGGTCGCCACCCTAAAGACCCACCAACACCCCCTACGCCTTCAAACTATCAATCTGAAACTCTGACATGTTCTTCGCATACTCCGTTACCTACATCCCAATCCCTCACGATTTTCATCATTTAACCCTTAGCCAAGGGACCTGTCCCCATGGCGCAAAAATTTGTTGGATTGTTGGTTAGGGCATAAGAAAAAATCGCATGGGGATGCGTTTTTTCTAGTTTACAATTTTGTTTTTCGAGAAGCGCGGAGGCCATTCAAGGGGTCCACCCGTTCAGGTAGAAAAGAGCTCTACGCCTTTCACACCTTTATTTTACGCCCCTTCCATTTCACAGAATGGAAAATATTCACCCGGATGAAAGAATAAAGGAAAATCACTGCGAAGAATAAAAACAGCAACGGGTAAAAAGGGAAAAACACCCAGCTGAAATCCCCGACCCTGCGGGCAAACCATGCTGTTTGAACGGAATAGAGGATATACAATGCCCCATTGACGATCATAGCGGCGGTTCTTTCCTCCATAATCGAAGAGATCAATGAAGACGCGCTGGTTAAACTGCCAGTAATCCAGAGGATGACCATCAACATGACGACGGGATGAGTGGACTTGGAACCGACGGCAAAACTTTTGCACCAGCCTTCGATCAGGCTTCCGAAGCCTTCCGGATACATGCGAAACGAAATGATCCCTCTGCCCCCTAAGCAGCGAACGGGAAGGTTCTGATCAAGAAAGGCCTCTCCCAATGCAAGATCATCCATGATGGCCCCCTCGATTTTTTTGTGCCCTCCGGATAAGAAATAATCGTCTCGATTACAAAGAATACATGGACCGAACGAGCCGGCGGCCTTGAACCGGGATCCCCAGACGGTAAATAGATTCATGCCCACTACGACGATGATGTTAAAGACAATGGAAAGATGCTCATACACACGCTCCACTGTGTGATAGGGCTGCAAGGCGAGGATACCCCTGGCGCCTTTTCCCTGATAGTAATGGAGAAGATTACGTAATCCATCCACACTGGTAAATCTGGTATCGGCATCCAGGAATAGCAACCAGGTCCCTTTTGCCTCCTTGGCACCGCGCCAGCAGGCAGACGATTTCCCTGCTCCCTTATTCTGCAGGACCGTTACACCGTAGCTTTCTGCGACAGCCACGGTACGATCCGATGAATCGTCATCCACCAATAGAATTTCAAATGACTTGAATCGTTGCTCGTGCAATGACTGCAATAACGGGGTGATCCGCCCTTCTTCATTCCTGGCAGGGATAATGATGGACAGAAACGGAAGGCCGGCCGTATTTTTTGCGGTGAAACCTGGTACCGGCAAAGACCAAAACATGAGAATGCCAATGATAACCCCAAGGAAACCCAGGATGAGATTGATCACTTCTAAAGCCGTCATTTAATCTGCCTCCTTCCTCCAAAACTCACAAACGTGACAATCCCCGTTAAACCTTTATGTAGTTGCATTTCCTTACAGTAGTCTGCTTCATTTCTTCCCAAGTCCTGACGTAATGGCCGATATACGCCCGCGATTGTAACGTTGAACCACGATAATCGGAAGGTTAAAGACAACTGCATACAGGACCATCACCCATCCTACCGATACTGGATTCCATATGAAGAACAGCGGCGCAGGGAGAATGGAGAGCCAGTGGGTTAATTCCGCACGTTTTGTTTCCGCTGCAAATACGATCAAGTCCCTCGACTTCGTACCATGCAACCCCTTTTTACTGTATCCCTTTTTAAAAAATATCGTGCCATCCAGAATAAATCCCTTCCACTTCTTCACCCGGAATAAACGCTGCCACAATTCTCCGGATCGTTCAAAAGAGAACGTCCGAAACCAGAAGCGGTCCTTCAGAAACCAGGTCAAAGGCAGTTTCAAGCAAACGGCCGAAATGACGAGATGAAAGAACGTCCAGGCAAGCACATCAATGAGTATGATCCACTGGTCAGGCAGTGATACGATCATGACATCACCCCTTTTTTTATAAAGCATCCCTCTCCACAATTTTCTCACCGACAAGCTGGCCGCTTAAGGTTACCATCGGCATTCCGCCTCCCGGATTCACCGTCCCCCCGACAAAGTAGAGGTTGTCGTAGCGTTCACTCTGTTTTGGATGCTTCAACCCTTTATTCTTCTTACTGTCTGACACCGTCCCATAAATCGCCCCGCGGTCAGAGCCATACGTGCGCCTGATATCTTCAGGTGTCCACATGTCCTTGGTGACAATATTGTCACGCAAGCCATCAAGACCCATCTTCTCCAACTTGATCAGGACCCGCTCAGCGAATTGTTCATAGTCCTCTTGAGTATACGGATTCTCATCCCGGATAAAAGGAATATGAGGCAGCAACTTGATATTCTCATGTCCTGGAGGAGCCTGAGTCGGATCGGTCTTATTGACATTGACCAGATAAATGACCGGATCGTGCGGCAGTTCATGGCGGTGGAAGATCGATTCCATTTGCTCCTTCATATTTTCGGCGAAAAAGAAATTATGATGGCGAAGCTGCGGATAACTCTTCTTCACACCCAGGTGCATGACAAGACCGGAACTGGCCGGTTCGAATTTCTTTTTTAATTTTTCAATATAATGGCTGTCTTCCTCCAGTAATCGCTCGTAAACCGGGATGACTTCCATATTGGAGACATAATGATCGGCTGTCACCCGTGTCCCGTCTTCCAATACGGCTCCTGTGATGTCGTCATCCTTCTTTTCAAGCTTGACGATCTGCTGTCCAAGGTGGAAGGTCACCCCCACTTCTTCCGCCAGCTTCACAAGGGCGTCCCCGAGCTTGTGCAAACCGCCGGGAACGTACCATGCTCCCTGATCATGCTGCATGTAGATCATCATATTCATCACAGCCGGCGCATCGTAAGGGGACGAACCCACATATTTGATAAAATAGGAAAGCATATCGCGAAACTGCTTATGACTGATCCGCTTATCGAGGGATTTATGTACCGTGGACATCAGGTCAATGTTCTTCAAGACACTGAACAGTCCCGCATTCTTAACGATTCCTCTTGCCGTATCCACACCTTTAAATAAGGTTTTATCCGTCATATCGTAGTGGGTCTTCGAATAATCCAGCAGACGTTGATATTCACGAATGTCCTTTTCACTGAGAGAGGCGTTCTTCTCTCGCATGTCGTCCACATCTTCATACAAGTCTATGACATTTCCATCGGGAAAGAAGGAACGCCATTGATGATCAAGCCTTTCAATCTGGACATAATCCTCCATGGATTTACCGCTGGCCGCAAACAATTTCTCAAAGATCTGCGGCATCGTTAAAATGGACGGGCCGAGATCAAAACCAAAACCGTCTTGTTCCAGCCGGTTCAACTTTCCTCCAATATGATTGTTTTTTTCATATAAGGAGACATCGTATCCCGCCTGTGCCAGTGTAATGGCAGCCGACACCCCGCCGAGTCCGCCTCCAATGATAAGTACCGTTTTATTTTTCAATGGTTACCGTTCCTCCTGTTCTGAAATCTTGTTTGGATTATGTATGGTTATCTAAGACACTTTCAATATCCTCTTGGCTTTGTGCCAGTGCTTTTTTCCAATATATCAAGTCTGTATCCTCCACACCTATCTTATACCCTCGCTCCCTCTAATAAAAAACGTGAATGTGTTTTGGGTCATGGTTCAATATTGAGGGGCTTCAGCCACAGCATTGATTTTGCCTGCGATCAATCGCCAGGCCTCTTCTGCTCTTTCTTTTGGTCCCAGATGGGTAAACGCATGAGAACAGCCCCTGCATATCGCTTCTTGAACGTTCACCCCTGCTGCTTTTAATTTCTCCGCATAACATTCGGCTTCCGGCCTGAATGCATTGGAATCAGCTATGAGAATCAGGGCTGAGGCTAAGCGGCCGCTAACCTCGGCACGGACAGGGGAAGCGAGAAGATGCTCCTTTTATATGCACTATTCAAGTACTTTATACTTCAAAAAGTTGAACTAAATAAGCGACGGATTCAACTTTAACTCATTTTTCAGACAATAGTGCTCTATTAATTGAATAATACATGACCAACAAAAAGAGCATTAGTAAGCGCCTTAGGGGCAGGTACCTTTGCCCGAAATTCAAATTGAGATTAGGGGAATAATTCACTCATCTTTTTCACTTTTGACAAAGAGATCCCTTGGCCTAAAGTTATCTAGAAACTCATTTATACTATATTTATTTAAGAAAAGTCTGTAATGATGTTAAAAAGTTAAGTCGGAACCATCCCCTGTTAACTCTTATCTCTGGTTCATCTAACTGTATTTGTTTCTTAAATGAATCGGTTAATATTCTTTATTTGTTACAAGCAAAGGGACGTCCTGACCCCCTTTTCAACCATGGCGCTAGGAAAGGGATATCAATTATCATTTTTGGACTTTTGTACTATATCCTTATTCCTCTTATGTTACAATAAAATGGAAATAAAGGAGGGGGAATACATGATTACTGGAAACAGGATAAAAATCACTAGAGTCAATATGGGGGTTTCAACGGAAGACGTGTGTAAAGGGATACTTTCCAGATCTCATTTGTCAAATATTGAAAAAGGAAGGTACTATCCAGAAGTAATATTATGGGTAGTAGTTCTAATACAGTCCGTGGTTATTTTCCTACTATGTAAAGTAGTTGCTGATTTTTTAAACCGATATAGGATAGAAATACATAAAAACATTGGCACTGAATCAAACAGTACCGTGGATGAAAGCAGTCACGGTGGCTAGTAAAAGGATGGGAGATCGAGGATGAGAACGTTAGCACGTATACTATCTATTATTATATGTATTCTATGCCTCGGAGCTTTCATCAGTCTCTTTCAGGGAAAAATCAATCTCAGCTTCTCATCTTTCTGGCAAAACTTCACACATCTAGTATATACGCTCACACACCCTGACACGATGACCTTCCAGACCCAGTCGTTCGCCCATGAAACGAAGTATGATGTTTTTCCAGATTTCTTCGGTTTTTACTTTTATACGTTGACGATATTGTTTCTGGGCTTTCTCCTATCACTAGGGTTCGCAATTCTTTGGATTCTGATTACGTTCCAGCTTTCTTTGAAGAAGAGGCTGCTATTGATCAGAAGCTCTACCCTTCTGGAATCGGTCCCCGATGTCTTTGTCATTGTCCTGGCGCAGCTCTTCTTCGTGTACTTATTTAAAAAAACCGGGATATTGGTCTTCGAGGTGGTAGGTGGATCAGAACGACCCTACGCCCTTCCACTTCTCACCTATAGTATCCTTCCGACGATTTTCCTTTACCGGACGTTGATGCTCATATTCGAAGATGAATTGATGAAGCCGTATGTGGAGCTCGCTACAGGGAAGGGATTGACGGGTTTTCATGTATTAATGAGGCATGTTTTCCGTAATAGCGTAGTAAGTTTGATTAATCATTCCAAGATGATTATTTCGTTTATGTTTTCCAATCTGATTATGCTCGAGATCCTCTTTAATACATACGGACTCACCTGGTTCGTTATCAATCATCCGGCCTATGAGATTGCCACCATAAGCGTCATCTTGATGTTTATCCCGCTTTTTCTGCTGGAGGAAGTGGTTAAGAAGCTAAAAACGAAGTATGTAGGAGGGGAATAGAATGATCCGTGTTTTGAGAAATAAGTCCTTTATGACCGGCTTTCTATTTGTCTTTCTCACGCTCATGGGAAGCTTAATGTATGGGTGGTTCTTCGATAATTATATCCCGGTAGCAGATCTTCGCTTTACAGAAGATGGGGTGAAGAGCCCACCCTATTCCCCCTGGGAATATCC
The DNA here is from genome assembly GCF_050467885.1 of Rossellomorea sp. NRS-1567. NCBI lineage: Bacteria > Bacillati > Bacillota > Bacilli > Caryophanales > Bacillaceae > Rossellomorea > Rossellomorea sp. NRS-1567. The sequence goes on from NZ_JBITPL010000007.1 coordinate 79,940, forward strand.
TCCTTTCGGGACCAACAACCTGGCACAAAGCATGTTTCATATCCTCCTCATCGGAGCTAAATATACCCTTGGCGTCGCATTACTGATAGCAGGGTTGCGATTCATGTTGTCTTTTGTATGGGGAACGATCTCTGAGCTTTATGCCCCTAAGCTGAATCAATGGAGCCGCCCGTTTCTTGAAGCATTCTACTACTATCCGGTCACCCTCATCGCCTATTTAATGCTATATTGGGTTCTGTTTGCCGACGGTCAGTTTAACGGGGTCGACAGTGAGTTCACCTATGGTTTTGGAACAAGGGTGATCATTGAAGTCATAGTGTTAACATTAGCTGCCGTTCCCATCACCTCAATGACGATTTCCAAAGAGGTTAATCAGATTCTTCGAAAAGAGTTTATGGAAAGTGTGCGAATCCTCGGCGGGAACCGCAGGCATGTTCTCATGAAACATATTTTACCTTTTTTGAAACCCCAGCTCGTAATCATTTTTTTGCGGGAGATGATTCAGGTGCTGATTCTTCTGGCTCACTTAGGAATTCTTGGCATCTTCTTCGGAGGGGGAGCCATGAAAGAAGACCTATTTAGAAATGTGGTCTATGTCTCCCTTTCCAATGAGTGGTCGGGGATTATCGGTAATAATTTCCGCTTTTTATTTACGACCTATTGGTGGATTGCGATCTCCCCGATTTTCTTACTAACATTGACTGTCTTGGCTTTCAAGTTAATGTTGGAGGGGTATCAATACATGCAAGCGGCGCCTCCTAAAAAGAGTCCGATAGCAGAACCAAATGAAGATGGCCCCGTTAAAGAAGAGGAACGGTTTGATCGGGTAAAGAGATCTATGGGTTGAATAGAGCTTTACTTCTTACTATATACTCGTTTACATTATACAGTCGAGGGAGCTGAACTTTCGGTTAAGTACTTACTTACGGTAGTGCGAGAGCGAATCCAAGTTTTTATCGCACTTTGTCCTATTGATAAGCATTCAACCTCTTTTATGTTTTTGATATTATAGAATTGAGCCATTTCGATCGACCTTTTTCATTCCAACCATAATATGATGAAGTTAGTAATGAATAAATTAAGTGATTTAAAAATACAGAAACACATTCATATTACTCAGAAAGAATGATTCTAGAATATATATTTTTGAACAATCCAGGCGGGCAGGTACCTTGGCACAAAAAAAATTCAGCGTATGTTAGCCCACAAATAAAAAGAGCTTCACTTCCAAAATAATGGGGTGAAGCTCTTTTTTATCCCTGCCGCAACTCCTTCCGTATCGGCAAAAACCTTTCCAATATCACACACTCATCGAGCATTTTCACTCAATGCTGTGAAGCACAAGGACAGTTCTCATGCTTCCTTTTTTCATCTACCAGAAACACCCATCACCCTACACTCCTCACCCAACTCCCCCCACTAACCCTCTCCCTCCCAATCAATCCCCCATCCTCCACCACACTCACCATATCCATCATCACGGCAAACGGCACTTCATACCCCGATATAATCCCTGCTTCCTTACAACCCTCCCATATCTCCTTATAGCTGATGAATGTATACCCATCCTCACGTCTGGATCGATCGCATTCCAACAACCCATCACCACCCCATACACCTTCAAACTATCAATCTGAAACTCTGACACGTTCTTCACATACTCCGTCACCAACATTTCGATTTCTCCCCTTTTCATAGTTTAATCCTGAGCCATGGTACCTGTCCCCGTAGTTCCCAAATTTAAGGTTTATTTAAGATAGGCGCAAATGAAGAACTGTTATAATAACTAAGCGGACAATCGGAGGATATCAAATTTGTATGAGGTGGAAGAATTATTCAGGTCAGACTTAAGAAAACTGGAGCAGTAGTTTTTAGACTGGATTACTTCCCTATTAAAACTGGTGGTTCAAATGTTCTCCATTATCATGTTCCTCCAAATTTAAAAACTCATCATAAAGTATTTTAATTTTTTTAGGAGTTGAATTTCAAATTGATTTTTGATGATCGTTATCATTTACATGTAGGATATTATAAAAATCAAAAAGATTTAGAAGTTATTTTCTTAAAAGTTAAAGATCAAAACATTTGGTGTATGTTCTTGGAAAATGATTTTTATAAACTTAATATTTCGGAAGAAGAGTATCCTGCTATAAAAGATTTTGGCTTATTGATAGGCATTTATTTAATTGAAAGTGAAGATTTATCTATGGAACAAGGTTCTGAGCTATTTGAAAAATTTTTGAATGATCAAAATATCATTTGATGTTTTAAACAGTTACATTTATTGAATAGAGGAAGCACGGGGACTGTTCTCATGCTTCCTATTCATCCACACAAAACCTCAAACCCACCCTAACTCCTCACCCAACTCCCACCACTAACCCTCTCCCTCCCAATCAATCCCCCATCCTCCACCACGCTCACCATATCCATCATCACTGCAAACGGCACTTCATACCCCGACAGAACCCCAGCTTCCTGACACCCTTCCCACATCTCCCTATAACTAATAAACACATACCCATCCTCACGCCTCTCCCGCTCGACACCCAACAACCCCATTACCACCCCATACACCTTCAAACTCTCTATACGAAATGCCAACTCATTCCCCTTCGCATACTCCGTCACCAACATCCCAATTCCTCCCCTTTTCATCATTTACTCCTGAGCCAAGGGACCTGTCCCCCCGGCTCACTCTCCCCCCGGTTCACTCACACCGAACCAACAGAACCCTCTCCCTGCATCCATCCACCACGAAACCGTCCAAACTCCTTCACAAACTCCAGCTTCACCGTCCCCACCGGTCCATTCCGGTTCTTCGCAATCTTCACCTCCACTTCCCGCTCGTTCTTTGAATCCGGATAGTAGTAATCATCCCGGTACAGAAACAACACCACATCCGCATCCTGCTCGATATTCCCCGAGTCGCGCAGATCCGACAGCCTTGGTCGCTTGTCATCCCTGGACTCGACTCCCCTCGATAGCTGGGACAACAGTATAATCGGAATCCCAAACTCCTTCGCCATCCCCTTCAGCTGCTTCGTAATATGCCCAATCGCAAGATCATGCCGGTCAAACCGCTCCTTCACATTGATCAGCTGCAGGTAATCAATCACCACGAGAAACGGCTCCGTCGGGTGCTCCCGCTTCAGGTTCATGATCCGCTGTCTGATCTCAGGCAGGGTGATCATCCCATTTTGCGAGAGTTCGAGCTTCGCTTTGTACACGGCGTTCATCGCCCCGTGCATCCTCGGCATCTCGTCCTTGGTCAGATACTTATAGGGATTCTGCCATTTCATCATGTTGATATCCGTGATACTTGAGAGAAGGCGCTGCATGATCTGCCTGGAGCTCATCTCAAGGGAAAAGACCATGCTCACTCCCTGCTCCCTGGTGCATTCCCAAGCAAGCTGGATGGCAAAGGCCGTCTTCCCCATGGAGGGTCGCGCAGCTAAGATGATGAGCTCCCCTTCCTTCCAGCCTCCCGTCAGCGCATTCAGGCTCTCAAATCCCGTCGATACACCGGGAAGTCCGTCCCTCTCCATATAAAGAGATTCATAGAGATCCATGATGATCTCGTCCTTCGTTTCTTCGTCTGTGATGGTGTTGGTATGCATGTCGATAAGTGCTTTGTAGAGGCCCTGTGCAGATTCCGGGGTGTAGGCGTTCAGGAAGTGATGGGCCGAGTTCTTGATGAGGCTCAGTTCGTAATACTTCAGGACAATCTGTTCATACTGCTCGATGTTCACCGTCGTCGGGCAGTAGTTGGCAAGGGCCAGGAGAAACTGGACCCCTCCGACATTCTCAATATCATCGCCGAGCTCCTCCACCACCATGACCAGATTAATCTCGAGCCTCTTGTGCTGAAGCCCCTTCATCGCTTTAAAAATCAACCGGTTCTTCACCAGACTGAAATGCTTCTCCTCCAAGGTCAGTACATCCAGGACACCAGGCTCCATAAGAACCGCTCCAATGATCATGCTTTCCGCTTCATGCAGCTCGCGAAGCAGCTGTTCATCATGCCCAGGGTGGTGCAGGTCGTGTCCACTCGTTTCGTCGTTCATCCTCAATGCGTTCCGCTCCTTCTTTTTCCCAAATGTGAATGGTTTGTAGTATCGTCGTTTCCTCAACCGGCTGTTCATACAGCTCGGCAATCGTCGGCATGTACTGGCTCACTTTGATATGGGCTTCGATCCGCCTCTTCACCCCATGATAATCACAATTCTGCAGGTGCTGGAACCAGATCGCCGCCGTGTCCTTGGTGAGCTGTCTGTGAGGGAACGCCCCCTGGATCACCTTGACCAGCTCCCTGAACTCCCCGAAAGTCATGCCCCCGTCACACTCTCCTCCAGCCCGTCCAGCATCTTGTCCAGATTCCGCATTGAAGCCTCAGGGGGCAGATACGACTCAAGGGCCTTCTCCAAATACCTGGGGCTGTTGATCGTCAGCTTCGGATTGATGCTCTCCTGCTTGTCAAACTGCTCGTCCATAAACCTAATCAACTCGGCTGTCGACATCTCGTTCAAGCTGATCCGCTCCATCGCCATCTGGTCCATCGGTGTCAAGAAGAACCCTCTCCCCCTCCTGCCGACGAAATGTCCGATCAGTGCCCGAAGCCTTCCCTCATCAGCAGCTCCTTTGTTGTTGTTCTCTAAGATCTCTTCTTTCTCTAAGTTCTTAAGTCTGTTTTCACAACTCATTCGCTCCTCCTTCATATCTGATTCACGTGAAGAGGACAAAAGGGTACCAGCCCCCTCATCAGGCTGGTCACCAGCGAATTCATCATCCCCTTTTCCTTCCATAGGGATTCCCATCCACTTCAAATACTCCCCACACAACGGATCCTTCACAGGTCGAACCGTAAAGATAAACCCGTGCTGAAACTTCTCCGCCTTCAACCAGTCATACTTCTCCAACCGCTTAATCGAACGCTGGATCCTCGACGCCGTATACCCATCCTTCTTCTTCCCATTGTAAAACCACAGATCCTCCTGCAGCTTCCCGATCGACCTGACATACTGCCTCTCCCCAAGAACCACATCCCCCACCTGCACCCCGCCTGTGTGAGTTGCATGTAACAGTATCCATACATACAACCTGATATCCTCCGGGTGATGAAAAATTTCCGTATCCACCATGACTTTTTCTAGTTTTCTCCATCCACTCATTTGAATCACTCCTGTTTCAGTTTGTATTCATCTTTTATATAGGGGGATGTGGTGGGAATGGACACCCTTTAAATAAATTTTTTATAAAAAAAAAAAATTCGGATGGGGGCCGAATGTTTGAAGGAGGACATATGAACTTATGAATACGCTATCCAATCAGAGTTCAATAGCATGAAAACCCTTGAACTTCCATTAGACTTAAAGTAATGACCATTAGAGAGGAGGACCCTATGTGCAAAATAAAACGAGGAATACATGATTGTGTTTAATCAGTATCAAAATGCCTTCTTACTCGGAAATCGACAACATAGGATTGGTCAGAATCTAAAAGTAGTATCTACTTATAGACATCTTCTTTTTTATGATGGGGATGGGAAGTCACAGACTAAGTTTTATATTCCTAAGGATGGGGATAAGGAACATCAGGAAAATGTAGCTTATATTGCTGATTACTTAAAGAAAACCTCCGGAGTACAGTATTAAGAAAAAGGAAAAAGACCATCGTAATCGATCACGACAGTCTTTTTCCTTTTTTAGGTTCCTAAATTCTCCTCTATATCTCCAACCAACACTTCTACCATTGCTTCCTGATAACCAGCTTTTTTTTCTTTCTTCATGACTTCAGCAACTTTCCTCAACCCAGAATGCTGAATTTTATCCACTTGACTCAACCGCTTATCAGAAACGATTTCCTCTGATATTGCTTCAAAATAAGATTGTTCATCCATCCTCCATAATCGGACGTTTCTCGGAAATCTGCGAACCAATCGATCCGCGATAAGCATCCCTTCAGGATCAAGATCACCTGAATAGTAGATTGTCAGCCCTGAAATCGCAAGTTGTTCGATCAAGATCCAGCCGGCAATTCTCAGTTGCCCATGGGTACATATGATAGGAGCCGTGGGAACAAGGTCCATCAATGTGGAAGCCACGCTCGAATTTTCAACCACCCACACTACATTTCCTTGATATGGATAGACCTTATCTACTTTAATCAACTCTTTTAGTGGCAGATTCAATACAGTCCCTGTTTCTTGAGCTGCCTTCCACACAGGATGAATGCCTTGATCATTCTCAGCAATCAAGTTTAGACTTGTCACAAAACTCCATAAATCATCCCTTACTATTCGATAATATCCAAGGAGATCATTTTCTTCTTCCGATGTCTTGCTAAAGCTGAGATCAGCTTCTTTATTTATCTGATCAACTGTCAACAAATGAAGGAGCATTTTCCCTAGTATGGCGTTCCGGTCAAATGCATGGGGATTGCCCGTTACCTTTTGAGCAAATAAGGGCAAGCGTGTGAACGTTCTTTCTTCCTCTATCAACACCCACGCCTTTTTAAGGTATTCCAAAGACTGAACTAACTCTGTCGGATTTTCCTTGTAAACTCTCCAAATCCCCCTGGTATCTGCCGACTTGGAAGAAATCCAATCAATGTACCAATCAAGCTGCGGAAATTTCTCTTTCATGTCACTCAAAAAATGCACTTCTTGTTCTTGCTCTTGTTTTAAACGCTCCTTGTTCGCTACCAACGATTCTCCAAAGTAATCTTCAAGAAACGATAGCAACGAATCATATTGATACCTTGTACGGCTCAATTCTTTTTCAAATCTCAAAAGGGTAATCGATTGTTTCCCGCGTAATTCTTCTACCGGAAACCCAGTCAGACCGGAAATAGCCTTCAATTCATCAATTGAAAATGATTTTAGGCTAACCGAACCACCAATCCGTCCGAGGGACTCGTATCTTTCTTTGAACAAGTGAAACAGCTTCTGAAAAGCCTTCTCTTTCTTAAGTAAGCTCAAGTCGTTCATAGATTTCTTCCTCTTCCTGATGAACTGGCTTTCTTTGAACCCCGTCCCATTCATACCGCATCACTGTTACGAAATCAGCGTTCTTTGGTCGCAGTAGATCAGCGATTGACAGGGACGGCACTGTATCATAATCCCCCCACAATGCTTGTGAATTCATAATATAGTTAAAGCCCAATTGTTCAATGACTTCAAACATATCCCGAATGTTATTTTCATCCACTCCTGCAAAGGCCTCGTCTAATGAGATGATATACGGCGCGAAATCTCCCGCCTCTTTATACCGTGAATAGGCTGCCGTGAACAATGGAATGTACATGGCCATCGCCTTCTCTCCACCAGAGAATTGGAAGAAGGCATTATTCGTCAACTCACGCTTGATTCCTTCATTTTCCCGCTTATATGAAAGGACGAATGTAAACCATTTCCGGTAATCAAGGACTTCTTTCAGAACCTGATGAAGGGTAGAACCTTCATTGCGTAGAGTGATCAATTCTTTGGCTTTGGCAATCCTGGATTGAAAATGACGGGTTATTTTACTTAGATCATCTTCATGCAAATGCTTACTGTCGCGTTCGAGCAAGCTCACAAGTTCCGCGGTGTCCATTTCTTCTTCTGATTCTGCGGTCTGCGCTTTCCAAGCAATTGAGAAGATCAATCCTGATGAATTGTCACGTGCAGACATGATCTTATCCATTTCCCGTACCCATTTGGCTGCCCTCTTAATCCGGCTTCTTAAGATCGTTCCGATATGATTCAGCATGATATCCTCATACAGCTTCCGGTCCTGTTCATCAAGATTTCGATCCTGCTCTTCATATGTTTTCGTTAGAATATTAGCGAGGTAGTAAGGATTGACCTGACTACCGTTGTAAGAAAAACGAATCATCCGGCGATCTTTGAGGGTGCTGTACTCTTTCACAATGGCTTCAAAGCGTTCATCATTCTCCTCGTTCATCCATTCAGGTAATTCTTTCTCTTCGGTATAATTGGTCATCCTGTATTCCGATAGCATATGTTGTTCTTCAAAGAATGCTTTGGATAGCTGTTCTAGTATTTTGGGTTTATCATAAGTGGTGAGCACGTCCCCATACACTGATAGAATATGCTCAGCATCGTGTAGGTCCACTTCCACAAACTGATGATGGATTTCTTCTGCAACGTGTTGTTTCCACAAATCACGCATTTTCACCCAGAATTCCCAATCTGCAACTTCCCGCTCCAACTCCACATTCACCCGTTTTATATCTGCAGCTTTTTCAGGAATAGCCTTTTGCAGCCTCTTCAGCTCACTCTTTACATGTTCATAGTTTTCCTGTACACGCCTAATTTCGTGCCTAATCTCATCCACACCCTTTAGGGCGAGCTGATGTTCAATGGACTCCATCTCCCTCTCAAGCTTGTTAACAGTTCCTTGTTCAACGTTGATTTCACCTTTCAGATGATCCAGCTCTTCTTCAATCTCATCAAGTAACCTTGCAAGGTCATTAATCCGTTGACGGCTTGCCTGTAACTGAACCATTGCATTTTCAAGAGTATTGAGATTTCCTTCATATTCCTTCATCAACTTAAGTGCTTCTGGTACGCTCTCCATATTCAGTTCAAAGCTGAACCGGCTGCTGTAATCGTACAGTTGCTGCTTCAGTCGGCTTAGTGTAACCTGCACATCTTTCCACTGGCGGTCAGTTTGATCCAGCAATGCTTGTTGAATAGTACGATCCTTCTCAAGTTGTTCATATTGCTTACGAATATCAAGGAGCACGCGATCTAATGGAATAGTGTGTTGCCACTCTTTAATTTCTTCAAGAATCTGGGATAATCGAGAGATCTCCATCATGACTCCGTCTCTGTCCTCATTTAGATCATCAAGCTCTGTCAAAAGAAGAGCTATCTGCTCCTTTAAGTACCGTTTTCTTGATGTTCGACCGATGAATTTAGACGGACCCTCTTCCGGTGCATGACCTCTTATGATGCCATAGGTAAATGAGCCGTCTGTATCAATCACAAACGCTCCAGCAGATTCCTCTATAGGAATGGAGCGAAGGATGTCATCCACCCTTTGGTCAGAGACAGCTGAACCTTCTTCTACATCGGGTTTCAGGTAATCAGCAAGGGTTTGTGTCATAAGGAGTGGTTCCGGTATAAGGACCGCATCTTCTGTCGGTTTAATCTCATCTGCTGTAATGAGGCTGTCCAGGATCCCTGTCTGTCTAAGAACGGATTCAATTCGGGACTTTTCTTCTTCCGTTACATCATCCTGAAATTCCACTGCTTCATAAAATGGAATCCCGGCAACTCCCTCTTCTTTTAAACGTTCACGGTGAGAAGAAGTTCCATCCGAACGCTCTGGTTCAATCATTTTCTGTTGTTTCAGTTGTGAAATCTGCCTATTCTTTTCTTGGATCCGCTCTTCTAAGGTCTTGAGACGAGTGTTCTGTTCATGGTTCTGTGTCCGAACCTCTTCCTTGTACTCATCTAGACTGTTGAGTAAAATCCCTTTCACTTGTTCAAAGGAATTCTCCTCATAGAGCCCCTGAACAGATCGAGCTACATTCTGACGCTGATCATCGGTAAAAGAAAGGGAGTCATGTTCCCCCATCCATGTGAAAATAGCGGATTCCAGCTTCTGTTGTTCTTCGGTAAACCATTCCTCCGTATGATCCATCTGTTGCAGGATCTCATCCACTTTCTGCTTTAACATAGAAGATTCCCTTTCAAGCTCACCGTATCTATCTTGTTGTCGGGTTCGATCTTCAAGCAGCTTCATGGCATCTGAAAGGACATCCTGATGGTCCAATACCGCTTTTTTCCAGACAGTATAATCATAAAAGGATTCTTCCATCCGTTCGAAATCAGCCTTATTAATAGTATGTGGAGAAAAATCACATTCCTCTGCTAATTCTTCCAACTCAGCTAATAAGTCTTCTACTCTACTAGCTGCCTTTGATTCACTTTCCTCAAATGACCCCAGCTCATCCTTCTTCTTCACATAATCCTTGTGCTTTCTGTCGCTGCTCTGTCCCAACCGTAAAACGGATTCCTTTTTTCGCGAAGACTCCTTCTCAAGATCCTTCTTCTTCGCTTCAAGGGACCACACTTCATGACGATTCAGCTGATCTTTCTGTTTCTCAAGCATGTCTTGTTCATTAGACAAATGTTCTTCTCTTTGTTCTAGTTCTGATATCTCGACTTTCATATCAGCATTATTCTTCTGAAGTTCATTGACCATTCTTTCTTTAAGGACGACCTTCTTCTCTGTCGATTGCCACTTTTCCGCTTTTTCAGCTACTATGTAACGATTATACCGATCGTACACTCGAAGAACTTTTTCGATCGATTTCTTTTGACTGACTAATCGTTCTAATTCTTGCTGGGCCTGATCCATGTGATCAATACTGTCAGACAAATATCGGATTTCATCGTCGGTAAGAGGCGGCAATGCCGATTCAAGGATTTCATAAATCACCGTTGGTTTAAAATCCTTTGATAGCTTAGGGCTTCTTAACTGAATCAATAGTTTAATAAGGTCCTCGTAGGCATCGGTTGATTGAAAACCGAATATATGGCGATTGACAAGCTCCATATACTCCCTCTGGGAATTTACGACTTCTCCCCCTGAACTAATCCGGTTCTTTAGCTCCTTTTCTGACATGGGAACCTTTTCCCCTGCATGAGTAAGCGTAAGAGAAAAATCAAATCCGATCCGTCGATTATCTGTGATGACGAAATACCATGACTTCATTTGCTTATTCCGTTTCGCCTGCATACCGATACCCGTTGTCATATACTGTCCCGTACTTTCCTTCACATACTCCATAAAGAGATAGCCCGTCCGCTCATCACGATCCACAATCCCTTTTTCCCCAAGGAGATAATCTTCCATCCTTCTCGCTTTGGAACCAAACGGATCCAGTCTGTCAGGAGACTTCCTCCCGTCCAGTAACACAGGAAGAAAGCTCTGCATCGTAACAGACTTCCCTGATCCATTGGCTCCACGAAGCAGCAGCTTACCGTCTTTAAAGTCAAACGTCTCTTCATCGTAATACCAGAAATTCACGAGACCGGCGCGGTTTAATTCCCATTGTTCATGACTCACTGTCATCACCCTTTCTAGTAAAGTCGTCTGGATATTTCCCTGCAAGGATCCCAAACAGCGGCTTAATATAAATCATTACTTCATCTGTTTCAGCCATCATCCAGCTTTTCATAGAAGAAATACATTCCTTTCGGATGGTCTCAACCGACGCTTCGCGGAAATATTTAGACCAACCTGCACCATTCTCCTGCCTCAACTCAATGATGAACTGATCAAAATCTCCTGTCGTCAACAACAAGTCCCCTGATTCAAGGGGAGAGAGGGACGAACGCTTTTCATACAGAAGATAGGACAGCTGCAACAACACATCGGTCACGGCCTTAGCATCTGGAAAATACTCATATTTATAATGGGGTTCTTGTGATGACAAGAATGCCGTATTCTTGAACAGCCTAAGGCGATAATGGCTGTGTTTCTCAATGTCCTCCATTATACGGTTTCGAAAATTCCTAATATAAATGAAATCGGGATCGCTGCTCGATTTTCTATGTAAACCCGGAGAAAAGAACAATTGACGGTAGACCCGCTTACGTGTCTCATCTTCCAGCTGGAACTTCCAGTCTTCTTGGAGTAAATTCTGCCAGCTGGTAAACTGAGTCAAGTCCTCTGGAAAAGAACGGATGAAATATTTACTATAAACCGTCGTTTCATATAGCACTTCATGCTCCTCGTCTGTATCAAACTTCTGAATATTCCCGTCTACAATCCGAATCAAATGAAGGTCTGTCATCGTTTTGATCGTACGGATCAGAGATTTTCGGTGGGTATAGACCGTCCAATCGATTCCTTCTTCTCCCGCATAGTCATGCCTAATCTCCTCTGCCAGTTCTGACAACAGAAACTGTTCAGCGACAGACTTCTCCTCCAGAAAAGCCATGGCGTAACAAAACAGAGCATAATCCCTTTGCTCCTGAAAAGAAGAAATGCCCATCCATGGCTCCGGCTCAACCGGAATCTTCTCAAGCTTAATAAAATGCTGATGGACAATTAATAAAAGTCCAAATTTTTCATCAAGATACCGCCTTAACACTTTTTCTCGTTCACGAATCAACTGATATTCTTGTGGATTCTCACTTCGTAATATCCAAAACTCGTGCAAAAGAAGTTCAAGCCCTTCTATTGCTTTATCATCAAATTCAACGGTCTGAACTTGCTCCAATGGATAGCCCTCCTTTCATTTCTAATGTCACATCTGGCATCTTCAAAATCCCATCTTCTGCATGCATGATCGTCATCCGATCTCTGTGGACGTGCACCCTCACTGTGAATCCATAGTCCGTTTTGATCACCTGACTCTTACTGGACATTGCCTTTCCGATCCAACTTAGAATCACTTTCCGAACAAAAGGCTTTACCACTCCAAGCTCTGAAATTGTCATCTTCTGGTCTGTGAATAGAGTCTCAATAATCGTGCGTTCCTGCGCCTTTTCAGCCAGGTGCTCTCGCATCAAGGCTTTTTTCTTTTCATCATTTGAAACCATGGCCCCAGGTTTCGTTTTATCCTTAAAAGACCTGATTCGCGGCTTGATTGGCAGAATGATCGGTTCTTCCTCCCAAATGTCTGCATGAATATTTTCCGTTGTATCTTCTTCTATCTTTAGATGACGAATCGTCATTGAACCGAAAACAACCGCTGATAATTGATGGGCCTCTTCGATCGAACTGCTTCCACTGAATAGTTCAGCAAGGTGAAGATAATCTTTCTTACGGCTGTGATGATTGTGGTGCCTTTCGCTCATCCGCTGGACATAACGGGTAATCCGCCTGATCATTTCATTCGTCTGAAGCTGTAACATCTCGAGTTCGCTTGATTGGCCCTCGTTCCCAATGAACCACGACCTCATCACCCGCCAGAAATCATAGAACTCCTGGTACCAATCCAGCACCGTTTCTTCACTGATTTCCTCCAGCCGTGGTATTTGCCTTCTATAAACAGCAAGCTTGTCGAAGAAAGGAGCGACAACCCGTTGATCCATTCTCTCCAGCTGATCCGAAATCTGAAAGGACGTCTTTTGAAGTGATACGATAAAGTCTCTTAAATACGTCGTGAATTGATTCTTATACACCAAGAACGCCTCACTCTGCATCCGCTGATCCGTTTGCTCGCTATTGATATAGGCGATGTAATCCGCCGTGTTCGTACGGATCGTCTGGAAGTATTGCAGGAGATCTTCCCATAAGAGGTTATACGTTTCAGGTGATTCCGGCAGATCCTTCTTCAACTCATGTTCCAGCTTATTCATGGATTCAAGCAACCGGTCAAATTGGGATTTCTCAAGAGAACCTCCAAAACTTTCTCCGCTCTTCTTCTCAAGTGTCGCCACCATTCTCTCAATCTCGATTGTATAAGGCGTCGATTGGTAACGAAACCGCTTCTTTTTATACTCTTCAATCGTCTTTGCGTTCGTCATGTCCTGCCTGGCATTCAGATTCTTCCACTTCACCAGCTGAGCAAGCTGGACGAGAAGCTGCTCCTCCTCATAATGCTCGTAATGGGGAAGTGATCTCAAATAATCCAACACCTCTTCCGGAGAAATGAAGTCTCTCATCCGTTCATGTTGCAGATAAAAGTATCGTAGAATCGTTCGATACTCAGCAGCATTCTCTGCAGTCAGATAACACGCTTCGATGAGCTTTTTCATAGGACCTTGCATGATTCATGCACCTCTTTTCATGGAGATCATACTTCATTCATTTCTGTATGTATATGGAATAATTATACCAGTTATAGGGGTATAAGGTAATAGAGTTACAATAGTGGTGAGGCGGTAAGATTTGTGTGAAAGAATTTAGGACTACCCCATAAATTTTGCCAAACTTTATTCTATAAAACAGATGATTTATAATAAAGTTAAATAAATCAAAGTTGGTGATGTAAATGGAACCTATAAGAATTGATCAAGATGATGTAAAAAAAGCAATTCAATCGGGGCATTCATACATCCAAGTCGGCAAACGGAAGTACTTATTAATGGAAGTAGAAGAAGTCAGTCACGACGATGGGCATCAAGTGACTGATCCTGATGAGGGAAAACAGTTAATGAAAGCATTGGAGGAAGTTAATCCGATCCTTTCAGAAGAGGAAATCAAGAAGATGTTAGAGGGATATGGGAACTATATTAAGCCATAAAAACACCCCCAAAAGTTAGTTTTCTACTCTAACTTTTGGGGGTCGATACCACCACGGTCTCTTTCCTTTTATAAGTTTATATTTCTCTTTTTGTAAAAAGCTAGTGACTGCCCATTGAACGGTAACGTTTTTCTTATTGAGGATCGGACACCAATTCATGTTTTAGATTTTATTCAGTTAAATGTTCAATAGCATAATCCGCTTCCTCTTGAGTGAACTGTTCGCCGTATTCAGAAACGAGTTGGTCTCTTATCGCTTCTGGCGACATGGCCATGGAGTCTTGATAACTTTTTGCTTTTTCCAAAGCGTTCTTCTTAAAATCAGCTTTTATCGTATCAATTGCATGTTGTGCTTCTTCCGCAGTGAACTGTTCACCGTTCTCTGAAACAAGCTGATCATAAATACCTTGCTTTGACATGTACATCGTATCTGAGTAAGATTCCGCCTTTTTCAAAGCGTTGTCCTTCCAATCATATTCAAGCTTTTCCATGGCATACGTCGCCGCTTCCTCGGAAAACTTTTCACCATACTCTGAAACTAATTGGTTATGAATCGCTGCTTTGGACATATTCATGATCTCAGCGTATGTTTTCGCTTTTGTCAAAGCGGATGTATGTTCTGCGGGGACGTCATCTTCCACTTTTGCTTCTTCTTTTTTGGGTTCCTCTTTTTTGGGCTGTTCTGTTTTAGGCTCCTTTTTGTTCTCTTCTGACTTTTTTGGCTCAACCGCCACGGGTTCGGTAGCTTCTGACTTGACTTCCTTTTCCTTCGTATCAACCCTCTCAGTATCATTCCCACCAACAGCTGCTGCAACAATCAGAATAGCAATGACCCAGACCCACCACTTTTTATAGAACGGTTTTTTCTTTTTTGATGATTCCCCCACTATCTGTACCCCCTTCATATAGTAAGCTTACATAAGTAGTATATTTTCCTTAATTACCAAACATGCAGGGAACCAAGGGGACAGGTACCTTGGCTTCCTTGGTCTCAAAAAAAACACAGCATTCGGGACGTAATGCTGTGTTTTACTTTCACTTCAGAAAATTCTCTCTCAGCTCACATTAAACCAGAAAACCATAATCCCAAAGTCGTCCTAATATAATTCCCAATAATATACCCCAACGTCCCCACCACAAGAATCGGCCCAATCAAATCCTTCCACCCTTTTGCAATGGCCATCGCATCAGCTGTTGTCGGCCCTCCGACATTGGCATTACTGGCTAGAAGGATCTCTTCAAGGTCATATTTTAATAGCTTTCCTGCACTCAGTGTCACGGCCATGTTCACTACGACAATAATGAATACGAATACGAGCAGCAGGGGAACATTTTGGACAATGAGTGGGATTGATGCCGGAATACCAATGAAACTCTTTTTCATCCTGGACCAGACAGTGCCTCCCAATAAAGAACAAGCACTATCACACACTACTTTACTTCTACAAATCCCTTTTCGTCTTCAACAATCAAACCTTTTGCTACATTCAAATCGATCGCATCTTGAATAAACTGCTCTCCTTGGCTGCTCGTTCGACTGTACCCAAGCTGCTTTGACATCTCTTTTATTAAATCTGCTTTAGGTAACCGAAGAGCTGTGCTGATAATCTCCATTACTCCGTTGGAAAATACTAGTTTGCTAATATCCTGTAATGCTCTTCTATCATTTAAACCCAATCTAAATTCTTTATAGGTGTTGAATTGAGCTTCGTCTTTCCATAAAAATAGACCTTTTTCTTCTTTGGACTTATAGATTTTCATTTTAGAAAGAACTGTTTCTATAATGGTTTCCAGCTTGGCTCCACTTCGAGTGAACCCCCAGGCTGTTATAATTGGTATCGTCTGTTGAGAAAGACTTACCGGGGCTTCTTGATTAATTATCTGTTGGATTTGCTTTTGGATTATCGTTTGCCCTCTATTGTGTAGAACGATTCATTTGACAATTTAACAGCTTCCAGCATGGCTGGTTGAAAGAAGCTTCCTTTTGGTATTGAATTTTCTCCAGGGATGACCAGGCTACTTTTTTTTTGCTGAATTGTCGGCTGAACCTTCTCTGGAACCGCAAAAGGCGTGGCCTGACCCCCAGTACCTTAAACTTTAGTGTACTGGGGGTAGGCCACGATTCTTTTAATATTTTTTATAGAACCACGGTTGACCATTATTCTTGGTTAATTTATTTTTAAGCCCATTTTGGAGTTTACTTGTGGTGTTTTCAGAAATCCAAATTTCATTATCCCCCCCACTCCTCTTAGCTGCGTTGTTTATACATGTTCCTATTGCCTTTGTATCAAAAATGGAATCTATCCCAGTCTTAGTAACAATACATTCTCCGCTATCTATACCTACACCAAACTTTACAGGAGGTATATTATCATTGTTCAGTATTCCATTTACCACATTAAGCATTAAGGTAAGTATGTCCTCTCCTGCACTAAAAGCTAACTCCTCAGGGTTAAGATATTCCTTCGAAACACTCCACTGAATCCTTTTTCTATTTTCTTTGAAAAGAGCCATTATTCCATCCCCAGGTAAATCAATAACGTATCCCCCATAGTTTTCAACAATATATATTAGCCCTGGCATTAATGTATGAATTGTTAAAAATGTACCTATTGGACCTATTTCTTCTGCTCGCCTTGAAGAGCCTCGCATGTCAGCAAATAAAGCAACAAAATGATTTTTATTATAAGTTCCAAAATCCATCTTTTCTGCATCATAATTTGGAATCCTATTAGATACTGCAGCATATTCGGCTGATTTTTCAAGTTTTATCACAGAGTTTTTTGCAATATTATATTTTTCTAATATTATTCTTTTTATATTATCTTCAGTAATTACAGCCAACTTTATTCCCACCTTAATTACAAAATCTGTACCAACTAGTTCGATGCACATAATAATACTTATTTGCAAACTCCAACGTCTCTTTACTCCACATATACTTTTCCTTTTTATCGTTAGCATCTTCTGTATATAACCCACCATGCCCTAACTCATAAAACACTTTTTCTGTAATCATAATATCCGATCCACTATTACCCAATTTGGCTGCCATGTTTGTTCCTGTAGATGCCCAAATAAGATCATTATTTTCAGTGCCTCTTATGCCAACTTTAGATACTACAATGTTGTCTTTTGCAATGCCTATACCTACTTCAAATTTTTCCTCATATTGTTTTTTCTTTAAAGCAGGTAATAAAATTTCACGTACAAACCCTTTTATTTTTAATGCCGTATCTACAGCTTTATCGCTAACTATATTGGGCATATCTGGGTCAAAGATGATTAGTAAACTATCACCATTAAAACTTCGTACATGTCCCCAATTAGCTTTCGCAATACGAACTACTCCATTCAAGAAGGCATTAAATATTTTAATAGTGGTAGCTTTTCTATGGGTGTCGGTTATTATGGAAGAGCCTCTAATATCAACAAATAAAATACAGGTCTCTATTGATTTTGCTGTTTCTCCAAGAGTTAGATCTCCCTTACCTGGAACACTTTTCTCTTCCTTTTTAATGTCTATTTTCCAATCAAGTATCTCCTTGACTTCTGCTTCTAACTGCTCTTTCATATATTTCACTCCCTTAATTTATTTTTAAGCAAGAATACTTATAACAAAAATGACGATATAGTGAAAAGCTTGGTCTAATTCAAATATTGCTTGTTTAACATTTGGATCATCAGGCTTTTTTATTCCCTTAACACTTTGTGCCCACCACTTAAGAAATTCACCCTTATCAATTACTACATGTGTAATAAATATAATTAAGATAGCCGTAATACTAAAGTATCCCAGAATAAAATAAGGTAATAGAGTTAATACCAATGTGTAAACTAAGCAGTGTTGCAACAATGCCATCCAATCACCATGTTTTTTAGTAGCTTGGTTATCCGTTTGAAGTAAATAATCACCAATCTTATGTCCAATGTAAAGAGTTAAAAATAAAGCTGCGTTAATTTCAAAGTGATTCACTAATATACCTCCTTTAACATGAGGACTTATTTTTGAGATTATAAAACCATATATAATTAATATAAATAGACATATTAAAGTGTATATTATTTTTGATATTGCTACATTTACTCTGTATATTTTAAGAGTCCTTATGTAAGATGTCTTTTGCAGTTCTAATATCAGTTCTTCATACAGCCCGTCGTCACTTAAATTCTTTAATTCACTTAAGTATGTTTTTATAGACTTACTCATTTTGGGCTCTAAATTATTAAAATATAAATATTTAACCTTTGAAAAAACAGATGGGGTTGTTTCAAATAGAAAATACAAACCTGGAGTATGAACATGTTGTTTTTGTATATGTTCTGCAGGATTACTACGTGGTGAAATTGCCAAATATACAAGCCAAATACTTTGTAAAAAAAATACCGCAATTGAGGTAAGTAACGAATATATTAAGAAGCCTTCTAAAGTTATACTTGTATATTTGATTAACCAGCCATACCATTGGTCTTGAGTTCTTATTAAAGTTGTTATAAAGAAAGACCAATATACAATTACTGCAGCTGCTTTTGTGTCTGTGAACCTTATTGTACTTTGAGTATCATCGATAGCTTTTATTAAAAAGTCTAATCTATTTTTATCTCTACTCAATATTATTCCTCCATGTTATAGAGTAAGTAGCTTCAAATTCCTGTAATTTTTTCATCAAAAATATAATTTTACTTTCTGTGGGACATAGGGATTGTCCCACTGAAATTTGTATTATATTTGCTACCTTTTTTTCCATTCATCAATTTTCTTGGTATTAATTCGGACCTGTATGACTAGTAAAATCAAAAAAATTAATATATAAGTCTTCTATGCTACGGAAATTCTTGCTCCTTATATATTTCAATCGCATAACTCCTACCTAGATTTAAGAATTTTTATTAATTAGAATCAAAATAACAAAGAATTTTACCTATTACTATTTAATCATTAATCGACATATTTTTACATGTTATGATTAAAATATTCCTAAAAGAATATTTTTTCGCAAGTAACCTTATGGGTGGTAAGGGGAATAGTTTTTCTTAGGGATAATTAATGAATAGACAATAGGCATTGAGCAATTTATTTTAAAAAAGAAACAATAAGGTTAAAAGCATGAACGAACTTATGTATAAAAGAAGGATTTCAGCCATGATCATCTCAATCACGTAAAACATTCCACTTAAAAAACTATCCAATCATATATATTCTCTACAACGATAACAAAAAGCCCTCTGCCTAAACGGTTCAAGCTGCACGGAGTTTGAAGAATTACTTAGAGGATAAAAGGCGGAAGAACTTAAATCGTTTGATCTTGATTGGTCATGAAAATTTTAATCAGTAGGCGACCTATAATATCAAGTCTAATCTTATTAACTTCTTTATTGCCGATAATCGCTATCAGCTGCAGAATGTGAGCCAAACGAATTCCAAGGAAATGCATAACTATTATGAGAAGCCTTTTTATAATGAGGAGCTTTTTCAAGAGATTTGGGAGAAACTCAGAAACCACCCACACTCCGCCTTGTGCTTCGGAAGCAAGAAAACCTTCCCTATTTTCTCACTATCAATATTGCACCTATATTAGGTGGAAAATTCAAAATATTGATGATGGGATTGAGAACGTAAAGATACCAACACCTATCCATCGAGTTAGCCCCTGCATTTTCCAAATCGTGTATACTATTTATATAACAGATTAAATCATTAGGAGGAAAAAGTTTGTCCATAGCTGCCTACTCAAAGTTCAATCAATTTAAAAATAAAATCCAATCATTATCTGCACCGACATTAAATGAATCTCTTATTAATGGAACATTCTTATTAGAAAAAGACTCAAAGAAGAATCTTGAAATCTACTATGCTCCTTTTGAACACCTAAACGAGCAGGCCAAAGTCGTCATCGTCGGAATCACTCCAGGCCTTCATCAAATGAAAAAGTCATTTGAAACAGTATGGAATCTAAAAGATGAGAACCTCACCGATGAAGAAGTCTTACACGAAGTCAAAAAGAACTCAAGCTTTGAAGGTCCGATGAGAAAGAACCTCATAAACATGTTGGATGAACTTAATCTTCCCAATCACTTAGAAATCTCATCCACAAGTGAGCTTTTTGAATCATCCAGCAATCTGGTACAAACTACGTCTGTTCTTCCTTATCCCGTTTTCTATAATGGTAAGAACTACAGTGGCTCTACGCCAAACATAGTGAAGACTGAGGTTCTTAGAGAGTACATACTACAATCATTCCCGAAAGAGATGGAGCACCTAAATAATCCACTGATCGTTCCTTTAGGTGTGAATGTTTCAAAAGCCCTGACTTATCTTGCAGAAGAAGGTCTTATTGATTCTAAGTCCATCTTAAATGGCTTTCCACATCCTTCTGGAGGAAACGGGCATCGGCATAGGCAGTTTGCTGAGAATAAGCAGAAGATGATGGAGAGAATTGAAGAATATTTTAAAAGTGTTCAGCCTGTTAAGAGCTATTAGATAAGAACAAAAAAATATGTCCTCATTGTTAATCTATATGTCCCTCACCCTCCTTGGGTAACCTTTATCGTGCAGACGGAAATATATACTAATCATCAAGAGAGTAAATGTATAATGAGTAACGCTTCTATATTTAACTCATGGTTCATAAAATACAACAGAAATGTGAGGCTTCAGTCTTGCATTTATTAATTTGAAGGAGGCAATAAATTTGTATAAAGAAAAGTGGTACCATTCTCCTTGGACAATTGGAATACTCTTTGCGTTCTGGTTATTTGTCATTCCCCTGATTGTTGCAATCATACTTATCGTTCAAAGAAGAAAAGAGCTAAAAAAATCTCAAATGATTTGGGAAACCAGTGGTATTGATGACTTAATAAAAGTGAAGGATGAAAAGAAAAAAATTGAGTCGGAAATTTCCTCACTACAAATTTCTAAAGAAGAGGCTAAAAATGAATTAAAAGAATACCAACCTCTAATAGATTTTAATAAGACGAAGGAAACCTTAAATCAACAATTGAATTCTTTAAATAAAGACATCAGTACCTCAAAAGAACTATTAAAAGAATACGAGCCAATCATAAACTTGTCTAATACTAAAAGCGTATTAGAAGCTGAGATAGATTCTCTAACTGTGAAAAGACAAGAAGAAACAAATATATTAATGACTCTCCAGCAAGATATGATCGATTTAAAAGAAGAACTTCTTATGCAATCATTTGGTTTCTACGAACCTAAATATGGATTCGATAATTCTGAGGTGTATCAAAATAAATTAAATGAAATTAGGCAAAAGCAAAAACAATTAGTAAAAGACAAAACAGCGACCAACCATAGACTTGACTGGACAATAGGAAATGATGCAAAAAGAGGAAAAGAATTTATTCTTGATACAATTAAGTTAACTTTAAGAGCTTTTAATAATGAATGTGATAATGCTATTGCTAAAGCTAAATACAATAACATAGAAGTTGTTTCTAAAAGAATAAATAAAGTATTTGAGGACTTAAATAAACTAACAGATATGCAACAGGTGTCCATAAGAAGAGAATACCTAGAATTAAAGATTGAAGAGTTATACTTGAAATTCGAGTTCGAGCAAAAGAAACAAGAAGAAAAAGAGGAACAACTTGAAATTAAAGAAAGAATGCGTGAAGAAGCTAAAGCTCTTAAAGAATTAGAAAAAGCTAAAGAAAAAGTTGAAAAAGAAGAAAAACACTTCCTTCAAGCAATCGATAAGTTGAACGAGCAAATTAGTTCTACTGAAATGGGAAATCAAGCTAAATTATTAGCAAAGCTAAGGGAATTAGAACTTCAACTGGAAGAAACACAAAAAAATAAAGAAGATGTATTATATAGAGTTCAAAATACACGTGCAGGCTATGTATATATCATTTCAAACCTTGGTTCATTTGGGGAAAATGTCTACAAGATTGGAATGACAAGACGCCTTGAGCCAATGGATCGTGTTAAGGAACTTGGTGACGCATCTGTTCCTTTTACATTTGATGTCCATGCGATGATATTTAGTGATGATGCACCTTCGCTTGAGAATGCTATTCATAAAGCACTGGCACATAATAAAGTAAATAAGGTTAATGATAGAAAAGAATTTTTCAGGGTACGATTATCAGAAATTGAGGAGCTCGTTAAACGAAATCATAATAAAACGATTGAGTTTACTAAATTAGCTGAAGCTGAGGAATTTAGAAAATCTCAGACAGTTGAGAAGAAGACACTTCAGGAGGTTTCGTAATATTAGTGGTTTTCAATAGAAACATTTTCACCTTATCAGAAAAGGCAATCACAAAAGGTAGCGAGTTTAACCTTTTATTGATTGCCTTTTTTCTATTTAAAGACAGTGTCTGACCCCGGTACAGTAAAGTTTAATCGTGCTAGTAGTCAGACACCAAAATTGCAAATGAATAATTCTTATTTGGGGAACTTCTATCCTTACATAAGTATCGAAATTAACTTCTCTTTCAAACGCTCACTTTCAACTCCAGGTACCATCTGAACGGCTCCCATCTTATATCTATCATGATACCCTTCCTCAAAATACCTCATCGCTTCCACTGAATCATCGCTCGTCGGTGTCAGAATATACACTTCACGGACAGCTCTTTCCCCTGTTTCCCTGTGAACGATTCCATCCCGATACTTGTGCATTTCACCAAGTGCCGTACCCAGGTTCCCGGTCACCCGGTATTTTGGATCGAATATGATGATTTCATTTCCACTTTCCAACACAATATCAGGAATCATCCTTTGGGTATAAGTGTAGAATTCTTTTGAATTGTACTGATAGTTTCGTTGAAAATAGAGTGACTTTCCATCTCGCAGCCTAATCTTGCTTTCTTTGTTTTGGGCCAGGTCGATAAAGATTCCACTTTCCGTCGTCTTGTATAATCCCCTGGTTTCCTCGACCTGGTTCAGCTCCCTCAATATCCTGACGATTCTCATGAAGCACCACATCTCAAATAATTCGAAAGTATCCTTCATAGCAATGGGATAATCAAAACCGATTCCTTCTCTGTCATGCTTGTATAACTGCTCAAACCATATATACCATTGTCGGTAAATGGGGTGTTTCCTGAACTTCTGGGTGATGGAGTACGTCCCTTGATGCATGGAAACTTCCCGTAGAAAAGGAGAGTTGATCCACCTTCTTATCAATGAATGAAATGTTGCCGCCTTCTTGGAAACTTCCACTCTTTCCACGTTCATGTATGTCCTTAGGAGAATCTTCAGGTCAAACAACTGTTTTTTCAAAACCTGATTTTCATACACGTCCACTGTCTCAAAAGTATTAGGCGTCTCAACATTTTGGGGGATATTTTCAGCGTACCCCCTCTTATCAAGCCAGTGCAAAGTCGTATGTGCAACCCGTTGTATCCTCTCCCTTTTCTGCACGATTGGAAGTTTGACGAGCCCGCTGAATGGCTGTTTCTCGATACGGGCAAAAATCTGACGGAGTCGGTGAATGGACCTTTCAATGTAAATCCACTGTGTCCAAGAGGCTCCCCGGCTCTTACCGGATACGGAAACTTCTCTCTCCAATCCACTTATTTGAAAACAGCTGTTGCTTTCCTCTAATATCTCTTCAATCATCACATCAAATTGCTGCTCTGATAGTTTACGAGAGTCAGGATAGATAAATGTTTGATATTCCTGACCATTGAGGTAGATTTGGACCGATCCGCTCTGAAAAGGAGTTACGAGTGAAGTGAAAAGCAGTTCCCCTTCCCTATGAAAAGGTATCGGTATTCCCTGTATCCTTAAATCGATTTCGGTCCCCTCATACCGCAATTTGTATCCCGTTGCCTCCGTCAAAAAGGCTTTTTCAAAGGGAATCCAGCCCTCAGGAGACATCCATACTTCCAATAATCTATCTCCAGAATTGAGTGGCACCATAGTACTCCAACTCCTCTTGCATCCGTTTCACATGTTCTAAGGAAACAGAAGTGCCAACTAGATTGTCAGTCAGCCAGCGATTCAGCTCATTAAGCATATAGGATATTCGTTCGTCCCCACGGATTTTCGTCAACACTTTTTCAGCAATCACACCATCAAGTGCTTCCATCGAATCCATCGCATGCTCAGGTCCCAGCTGGTTATTCGCATAGAGTTTCTGAAGCATCTCGCCCATGGTCCTATAGCCAAAATGAAGTTCATGCGCTGCCAATGTAGCATGCAACTCTTTCAGAAGACGGAATTCCTGGAACAGTGAATCCTTTAAGTCCTGGCCCACCCTTTCCCAGAAGGAAGTGAAGTCCACATCCGATAATGTCATGACAAAAGCTCGGTCCAATACTTTATCCGATATGGAATGAGTGGTCTCGTCGATGTTGATGGTCCCTAGTATATATACATTAGGTGGTATGCTCAGTTTGTGAGGGACATCCGTTATATGTTCATCCTGATGAAGAGGGATTTCTTTTCTCGACTCCACTGCACTTAGATAATCACTCAAATAGTACTCCACCCTGGCCAGGTTCATTTCATCCAGCAGAATAAAATGTGGCTTTTCCCGTTCCTTCAATGCATTCAGTATCACTTTCAAGAATTCCGTTTTCACATAACGTTTCTCGAATGAACTGTAGTATCCGAACAAGGAACTGGCATCAGTCCAGTCGGGGCGGACGGGTATAATGCTGAAATATGGATTTTCACTTTCATACTCTAGCCCATATACAGCATTGGCGTATAAACGGCAAAGCTGTGTTTTCCCAGTCCCGGAAATTCCGCTTAGAATAACGAAATGCTTGTCATCAAGCGCCGTCAGATTCAAGTGCAGATCCCTCACAATCGATTTGGAAAAAGTAAATTGACTGTTATCAATCATGTCATAAATCTCTGCGAACCTGAAGTTTGGCTCAAGTGTTTCCGTGTCGGTAAGTTCATTCTCACCTTCCATTTCCATTTCATTGTCCACACTATCAGAAGGGAGCTCCACCGTCTTCCTTGCATGGGCAAACAGAAGAGCTGCATCAATAAAGTTCTTTTTGACTTGATGAGCCCCTTCAACGAAAGTCTCGGAATCATTGTCATAGGTGCCTACGCAATAAGAAGCATCATCCACTTTGATCACATGTTCTTGAAGCAAACGCATAGCTTCCGCCTTGATTTGGTGGTTATCCATGCTCTGAGTGGCAAATAGCTTCTTAATCCACCACTCTTTTGTGCCATTAGCTAAGATTTCACGTACATTGGTGAAGATCTGGTTGCCTCCTGCCACCCTAACGACAATTGTTTGGAATGGTGAGTTTTTGTCATGATAATCAAGATAGTCAATATTGCCTTTAGTGATCATTTGATCTCCATCATTGATTTGAAAAGATTGTCTCTTACCTTGATATTTAAGGTTTTCAACAGAAGAAATCTCTACAGAATAAGGTCGTCCAAGCAGTTGGGTTTCTTCAATATCACGTATGGAAGACAATTGTTTTAATGCAGCCCAAGCCCTCTGTCCTGTTTGTATTTCCATATTGATGAATTCCCTGAATTCGCTCAACCCGTCCCAGACTTCCTGTAAATATCCACTCAGTTCTTCCTCATCCATCTGTCCTTCAAGATCCATACTCTTTCCTACTTGGAACCATGGCCTCTTTCTTGGTTTGATACAACTTTTCACAAAATCTTCAAATTCTTCTTTAGGCACTCTCGACTTTTCCTTCCATCCAGTAAAAACCGAGTACTCATCAGGAATCGAGGACAACACGTCCCGGATGACACCACTCCTGGACCAGGACCAAAAAGGTATGAGGTTTATTTCCGTATGCATCAATAACGATTGATCAATTCCATTAAATTCTAGTGTCAAAAGGTTGTATTCCTTCTCATCGGATTTCATATATAGACCCACAAAGTATTTCCTGCCCATATCAGAGTTCTTTTTCTTTTCTGCATATGTTGGATTCCGCGCATCATGATAAGTTGTCGTCAAAGTAGTATCGTAGTTACGGATGTATAACTTATCCCCCAAAGGGATTTCCTTGGAAGTGATGAATCGTTCAAATACTCTGTTTACTTGAGGAGCCACTTCATCAAGGACCCTGCGACACCTTATTTCGGTATTGTCTTCATTGAATAATGATTGATAGTATGTAAGGTTGAGCACTTTGTTCACCCACTTATTGTTAGTTATGATTCTAGACTAGCATATTATTGGGAGGAAAAGGGAAAGTATTCTTCTTGCTCCCTTAAACCCAATTCATATACATAATTTTACTTTTCTAGTAATATTAAAAATAAGAAATCTAGAAATTCTTTCAAATGAGGAGTAAATAAATGATATACGAAACGATAGAAGAATTGATGATCAAAGCACAAGCTGCAGAAGGGAAAACCTTTGGAGAAATAGATACCACTGGGCGAATAAAAAACTTACGATCTAAAGGGACATTAGGTAACATCATCGAGGAAAGCTACTTTGGATACGAAATCAACTCGGTCTCCAAACCAGACTTTGAAAACCTTGGCGTCGAACTCAAAGTCACACCCTTTAAGAAAAATAAAAATGGTACATATTCTGCAAAAGAGCGATTGGTACTGAATATCATTGATTACATGAATGAATTCAAATTGACATTCGAGACATCCTCATTCATGAGTAAGGCAGCTAAAATGTTGATTATGTTATATCAATACGAACCAGGTGTAGAGATAAATGATTATCAAATTTTTAAAGCCTTCCTAAATGAATTCTCAGAGGAAGACTTGGCAGTGATGCGCCGGGACTGGGAAACCATCGTCACAAAAATTAGGAATGGTCATGCTCATTTGATTTCAGAAGCAGATACCATGTATTTATCTGCTTCTACCAAAGGCGCAAACAAATTGAGCGTCCGCCCTCAACCTTGTTCAGCAATAGAGGCAAAACAACGTGCCTTTTCCCTTAAGGCTTCTTACATGACAGGTTTAATCCGCAAATACCTCACTCCAGAACACATGGAATCCTTTTCAAAGAAAGGTGAGCTTCAAACAAAATCACTTGATGAAATCTTGAATGAAAGGTTCAAGCCTCATTACGGGAAAAGAGTGGATCGATTATGTACTGAAGTAGGAATAAAGTATAACCCTAGCAACAAATCCATGATACCTCATTTGATGGCCCGACTGCTGGGTGTAAAGAAAAATGATATCAACGACATTGAGGAATTCTCAAAAGCAAACATCAAGTTTAAGACTGTGGGCCGTGAACCTGACGATAGCATTCGTGAACACATGTCATTTAAGAAAGTGGATTTTGGTACGGTGTTAAACGTAGAATGGGAAGAAAGTGAACTATATCAGCTGTTTGCAGAACAAAAATACCTATTCCTTGTATTTAGATACACCGAAAACTATACACCAAAAGTAAAACGAATTCCTTATTTTGAAGGAATCAAACTCTGGAATATGCCACAGCATACTATCGAAGGTGAACTGTACGATTTATGGATGCAAATAAGAAAGGTTGTTGAGGACGGAGTCGAATTGATTCCTAAAGGTAAGCGGGTATTCAACAATTTGCCTGGACCCTCGTATAACGGCATCAGCCACCTCCGTCCTAAAGCGAGTAATGGGAAAGATAAAACATTACTTCCCGATGGCCAATGGATTACTAAACAAAGCTACTGGTTGGATAGGGAATATATACAGGAAGTTTTAGATGATGAATAAAATGAAAGCCACAAGAAAAATCTTCTTGTGGCTTTCATTTTGAATAGAATCCTCTCCTTTGATTTCCAAAAGCGCTTCCTATGTTTATCTCTCTCCAAAGCTAGGTAGTATAAATATATACCATCAAAAGGAGTTCGTTAAAATGAAGAACCCTAAAACAACAGAAGAGAGAAGCAGAATCATGGGGTCCATCAAGGCTGTATCGAAATTGGAAACCATGGTGACACAAGAGTTATGGGGCCGTGGTTACAGGTTCAGGAGGAATGTCAAATCTTTAAGGGGGACGCCCGACATTGCAATCAAGAAGTATAAAGTCGTGGTATTCATAGACTCTTGTTTTTGGCACCTTTGCCCGATACATGGCAAGATACCGAAATCCCACGTCGAGTTCTGGACGGAAAAGCTGACCAGAAACCAAGAACGAGACAAGGAAGTGACCGGATACTACGAGGAAAAAGAATGGAATATATTGCGCCTTTGGGAACATGAAATACGTGGGGAATTCGAATCCGCAATCCAAAAAATCAGCGACTTCATTGATGAATCGAAAATGAATTATAAATAAAGAACTCTCCTAATCAAATCAGGAGAGTTCTTATGCTTATTTTGCATCCGTTTCAGAAAACACCAAATCAAGTTCAACTTGATTCCCATCTATGTTTTCTTTTTCGATTTCCGATACCCGTTTACCCATGCGCTCTATCAAACCGACGACCAAGGCATTCCCCATACAGAAGTATCTCATCCTGTCCGTCATACCTTCCGTCCACTCATCTGGGAATCCATTCAGGCGTTCACATTCGACCGGTGTAAGGATACGAAGCCTTTTCGTCTGAGGATCTTCCACCACATGGGAACTCCGATTGACAGTGCCTTCACTCGTCAACATCGTTCTCCCAGGCTTGTCCAGAGAATCGGGGAATGCCATGCCCCCTTCGGAAAAGACGTATTTATGTCCGGTTGCTGACGTTCTTTCAATCTTTTTAGGACCTTTTAAGTAAGTGAACTTTTCAATGGCCGCTTCAGATAAATAATATTTTTCATCAACATCAGACTGAAGAATTTCACTCAAAGGGATAGATGATTCTTCCATTGGGGTAACTTCTTCCGTATAGACCAAATCGTCCCTCATAATACCTGCATTATAATAATTCATCGAAAATTCATCTGAAATTTCCACAAGATCCTTCTTCATAATGAATGATTGAGGCTTTTTCTTCTCAGAAATACCTTCTTTCACCGGAAATGCTTTTGCAAAGAAGCCTTCCTCGTGTATCATCTGGGATTCATCGAAACTTCTTCTATTAATTACATAAGGAGTTTCATTCTTAGTGGCAAAAATGAAGACCCTCCTTCTTCTCTGGGCTTGTCCATATTCAGCCGCATTGATGACTCTCCACTCCACTGAATATCCCAAGTCCCTGAAGCTCGCCAACATGATGGAGAAGTCCCTGCCCCGTTGTTTCGAAGGGGACTTCAGCAACCGATCGACATTCTCAAGCAACACATATCTAGGACTCGTCTCCCTCATCAACCGGGTAATCTCCCAAAAGAGTACGCCTTTCTTACCTTGAAGCCCTTTTTCCCCGTTCAAACTTCTCGCAACAGAGTAATCCTGGCAAGGAAATCCACCCACAATCATGTCGATATCCTGATTCTTGAAAGTTTCTCCATCAACCGTACTAATATCTTCATTGGAGTGTATTCCTTGATTCTCAAAACGACGCTCATAACAGTCGAATGCATGTTGCGCCTTCTTGGAAGGTTCCCATTGGTTTCCCCATACTACATCGAAACCGCCAGCAGATTCCAACCCGATTCGGAATCCGCCTACGCCAGCAAATAATTCTATAACATTTATCAAAACCGAACATCCTTTCGGTATATATTTAAGTTAATTATAATAAATATTGACTAAAAGATCAACTATTTAGGCTAAATAATTTAATATTAATCAAAAGTTAATTATAACAGATAGTGCATCACTCAATATATAGGCAGATTTTGATAATCTATATAGTAGATTATTTGAAACTTCAATGAATTATTCCTCAACACCTATCAAAAACACCTTCTCCTGAAATCCCCCGCGCCTCACGGTCTTATCTTTCCGCACTGATTCCACTTCTTCAATTGTAGATCCATGCTGCTTAGCCAAAGCCCCAATAACCTCCAGCAAATCAGCAAGCTCTTCCACAGCTTCTCCATTCGTTTCAGCCGCACAGTATTCATCAAGTTCCTCATAAGCTTTTTCTTTTAAATACTTTATGTAGTCTTCATCGCTAAGGACCTTTGTTGAAAACTCCTTACCTTTACTTTCAATGATTTGTGGAATCTTATCCCGGACTAACTTGTTGTAGGTCGGCATGTTGGTGACCTCCTATGGTTGGTATTAGCTATATTTTAACATTTTATTAGGGAGTCTATAGAGCAAAGATGGACACAACAGTTACTTTCTTGCCATTTTTCATATCTCTATTAGTCGTCTGCTTGTAGTACCCCCTTCTGAAAAAGAACACGGTAAAAATAAATTCAATATTTTTTACATAATTTGTAATAACCCCACCTCCTGTTCGTGGTGCATGTTTTTCCCCAATTTGATAATGGTTCTAAAAAGGGGAGAATCCTTTGGAAAAAGAAGAAAAGAGACCCTTTGCGGTATTATTTGGGAAACTATTGAGGAGAAGAAGACTTGAAATGGGACTGAGTCAGGCTGAGATTGCCTGGATCTCTAAACTGTCAGAGGAAGGCTATGGAAGGATAGAGCGGGGAGAAAGTATTCCAACCACACTAACACTAAGCAGAATACATAATACTACAGGAATTAGTATGGACCGAATTTTTAAGGAAATTGATAGAATAGAAAAAGCGAATAAACCAGAAGAAGAATAACTTGGTAGGTTAATTGGGGGGATTACCATCAAAAAACAAGAATTAATCCTATTAAAAGGCAAGCAAACATACAATTTTACGATTGTCGGCTTTAACCGTGAACATGATTATGGGGAGGTTTATTTTACATATGATAATAGAAGGACTTCTGTTTATAGGGGTTCTGATGTGAAGGAAGTTATTAGGTTGGCTAAGAGAGAAAGCCGCAGTTTACGACAGGAGTAAGCTGCGGCTTCATTCTTTTTATAGAGTGCTTACTTTCATTTTGAGACGCTCTTTCAATTCCTTTACCGTTAAATACACTCCATCCTCTTTTCTATGAAGCATCGCATGACAATTCGGACACACTGGAATAAGATCCTCTATCGGATTCACCTGATATCCCTTTTGAATTTCATGAAGTGGTGTAAGATGATGGACATGAATGAAATCTCTCCCCACTTCCCCATATGTATCTTCAAAGTTCATCTTACATACTTGGCACTCGGCACCATAATAATC
This sequence comes from Rossellomorea sp. NRS-1567, assembly GCF_050467885.1. Classification (NCBI taxonomy): domain Bacteria; kingdom Bacillati; phylum Bacillota; class Bacilli; order Caryophanales; family Bacillaceae; genus Rossellomorea; species Rossellomorea sp. NRS-1567. Next base: position 111,188 of record NZ_JBITPL010000007.1, read on the forward strand.
TATGCACTGCTTGCGGGCAAGAGGATTACGTTCATATGAATTAACAGTAATCGTTCTACGCTTCCCTTCCCACATTTCTGGCACTTCGTCAGGATAGACCTCAGCTGACAAATCCTTCTGAAAGAACGACATGATATAGTCACGGAGCTCACCGGTAAGTTTCATGGAACCATGGATATTCCCTTTCAAACCATGCTCCCTTAATTGATAGAGTGACAAACCTTCAGTATCAACCACATCCACCAAGCGGACACGCGTCTTGTCTCCACCAATGGATTGATCATACTTCTCTTGATCTACCCAAAACAACTGATCATAAATGGTATCATCCGTTTGAACCAATCCCTCTATAACTTCCACCTTATATCTGACCTTTTTGACACTACCTGAAACATACAAAAATAAAATATCACCATTTTCATAGTTGAAGGAACGTTTCCAGTCAAGGTATTCAAATTGGACGAATGCCCTTTCCAAGTCATATTCGCTTGGATTCGCAGGCACCAACCAGATACGGCGGGCATTCTTATGGTCCCTATCTTCTAATTCCTGGCGACGATTAGAAGCAATCTCTGGTGGCGCTATAAAACGATACTCGTCCCCTTCGAAATGGTAGGGAATATTGTACACATATCCCCTCTCGATAGGATCATAGCATCTTGAATTCTTTATATTGAGATGATTAGCAAGGTATTCTGCAGCTTCTTGAATATTGGTAGCTTCGTATAATAATTGCTCATTTTTGCTGATGGTGATGGGAGTGGGCATTGGTTGCCTCCTTAATTATTCTAAATTTAATAACGGTTAAAATTTCCATATATATGTACGATACTAAGTATATCAAACCACCAAGGAGAAATTCATGTTATTATTCCTAAGCTTTTTAAAGAAGAAGAGTGAGTCCAAACCAAAACAAGCTACTATTACTTCATCACCAAAACCGAAAAGAACCGATGAACAAATCGCTGTAAGAAAAGGAGAACTAGGAGAATACAAAATTGAGATTCAATTAGATCAACTCCCTAAGACCTACCGCCATCTAAGCGATCTCCTCATTCCGAACCCGAAAGCGAAGTCTGGCTATTCACAAATTGACCATGTGGTGATCACTCCATATGCGATTTTCACTATTGAAACGAAGAACTATCAGGGGACTATCTATGGCGGAAAAGACCGAAGCACATGGCTGGTCAATGGAAAGTTCAAAATGATGAACCCGTTTGTGCAGAACTATGGGCACATTAAAGCACTTTCTTCAATAATTGATAAGAAGTACCATGATTGGTTTGTCTCCATGGTTTCTTTTACAAAGCGATCTACATTTAAAGTGGATCCAGATTACCGTAAGATCGCTTCTAACGAATTGATTGTGTATGACATTGAGTTGTCGGAGTTTATTCATCGGAAAGTATCGGTGTTGAAAATCCAGCATAAAGAACCTCTTTTAAATGAGAGTGATATCCTGACCATTTATCAAGCCATCGCAAATGCCAATATCCCTGACCTGACCGTTAGAGAAGAGCATAAACGAGCATTGAAAAACTCTGACAAAAAGACCAGTTCCCCCCCTACATGTGAGGTTTGCGATAAATCTGTTTCTGATAAGGTTAGGGCTTATTGTTTATCGAATCCTACTTTTAAAGGCAAGGTTTATTGTTATGAACATCAGAGGAGTGTTGGAAAATAGAACAGTCTTTTTATCCAGTGAGGGTTCACATGTACCATAGAGACAAAGCCAAGTGACATCCCCCTCTCCCTCATAAGCCTTAAGACCTACACAAAAGTCCAACTCAGGCTCATTCTCAACCATGCCTTTACTCTATAAACTTAGTACATACGGTATATATGAATGAGGAGAGTGGAAAGAGTGGCGATGAATGTTTATGTGATTCATGGTTTAATGGGAACAGGAGAAATGCATTTCAAGGAGCAATTAGGTCCTTTACATGAGGAATTCACTGTTATTCCAATTGATTTGCCAGGACACGGTCAGAATAGCCGTGATGCTGATGACCCCTTTTTCGAGCATACACTTGAGTGGCTTATAAGTGAAATCAGGAAAAGAGAGCCTGGTATCTTAATTGGACTTTCGATGGGAGCAAGTTTTGCCCTGCATGCAGCAATCAGATATCCTGAATTGACAAAAGGCATTGTCCTGACAGGCTATGCTCCAAGCATCCCCGAAGAAATGCACGCGATCATGGAAAGACAATATCATTTTTTACATAACATCAAAGCAGAAGCGCCTGAAGTAGCGAAAGACTATCTTCTTCACCATGGCCCACGTTGGGAAACCACGTTACACAGGGTGGTGAAGTGTTTCACTTATCATTATCCGGCAGTATCTGATGAGCAAATAAAGAAGCTAACCATCCCTACACTACTCATAAATGGCGGAAACGAAAAACATGAAGTGGATTCGGTCCACCATCTATCATCGTTGAACAACCTTATCACACCAGGGATCATTCCAAATTGCGGACACTTAGCAAACATAGAAAACCCTTCAATGTTTAATCGAGTGACCTTAGACTTTATCGACAGTATTTCCGATAGTATTGCCTAGTCTCAAAAGAGCGAAAGGAAACTTAGCCAGAGGGACAGGTACCTTGGCCGTCATTTCAAAAGAGCCACGGGACCTGTACATGAGAGGAGAATTTTTATGGAAATGAAAAGTATCGGTATTTTAATATCCAGTCTCTCCGTCCTAACCTTTTGCATTGTAAAGGCAATGGAAGAAGCATCAAGATATATCTCCAATGGAACATTTGATTTCATGGGGTGGTACATCTATGGATTGATTGTCATCGTTTTCTTGACTGGAGTATTTTTATTAATCAAAAGGGATGAAAGTGATTCCTAGTTTTCCTTAAAAGGATATGGGGACGTATTTGAAGCGTCATCTACGCCCCCTAGTTGTTCCATTTCACCCTCTCAGTTAACCGAAGAAGCAGCCGCTTCATCAGCCTTCACACAATCAATCGCAATAACAAGTGCAATCATCATTGTTTCCATCTCTTCATTCATTACGTTCACCCTGTAACTGTCGCCCCAAGTGAACCACTCCTTCCCCACTTCGCCTACAACGTTGCCATGCTGTAATATTTGAAAATCCATATCCCACCAATTCCCCTGCACTTCAATGCCTGCCGCATCAATCGTATAACGTGCTTTTAAGAAGGAGAGCTCCTTCTTGATCGTCAAAACCTCCTGACCATTCACCTCAACTAAAAACGTCGGTAAAAAGCTGAACGTCTTCTTCGTAATCAGAGCTACTTCATCCCTGCTTGCATTCATAATGGAGAAAGTCTTCGGAACCTTCATAAAGCTTCCCTCCACATAATATCGATCTTTCTCCTTTTGATCCTTTACCGTGAACTTCCCGCTAAGACTGAATACCTTTTGCTTGATATAAAGCTGCCTCATGATTTTGCCTCCCACTCTTGAGTCTTTACCTTATTTACGTTTCAGATCGGCATTGGTTCCAAAATTCCGCACTCGTATCATCACTCAGGTTTGATCTTACTAAGCTGGGACAGCGTGAAAGATTTGAAGCTGCCTCATAAAAAAATAGAAGCACGAGATTGCCCCCGCGCTTCCTTTTTCTGATTCAAATTTCTATAGCATTTTCTTCAACAAAAGCCCTCGGTCAGTGGAAGTTCCCCCATATCACTTCTTACGGTCATACCAATCCTCAAGCGTCATCATCTCAAACTCTTCCTTATGATCCAACCTTAAAGGTGCAATAAATTCAAGAGAATTTCCATCGGGATCATGAAAATAAAGACAAGCATGGGCTTGTGGATTGTTGGGGAGTACGATTGGCTGCCGCTCCGGTGAAAAACCAAACGCTTCCCTCACCTCAATTCCTCTTTCTTTTAACCATTCCTTAGCCTCTGTTATATCTTCTGCTTCTACATGAAAGGCGATATGTCTAATGGAAGGATGATACGGAATGTTTACTTGATCGGCCTCCCACAACCCAAGCCAGCTCTTCCCTTTTTCAATCCAGACGAATGAAACGTTCTCGCTTTCATACGCTACTTCCAAGCCAAGCTTCTGATAAAAATCGATTGAATCCCTCATATCCCTTACAGGTAAATGGGCTTCATATAATCCTTTAATCATGATGGTACCTCCTTTTTCTCAATCTTAGTACTCCTCAAAGAAAAATGGCTCCGGTATTCGTTCGGAGTCTATCTAAGACTTTTGATTGAAAGAAATAATGGATAATCCTGCTAAACAAGCACATACTACCTTCTGAGTAAACAGATGTTTACATAAAAATAGCAGGAGGTAGAATGATGAAAAACAAAACATTTGCTTTGATCTTGGCAGTATTCATGGTATTCCTGACCCTTTCGAATGGGGTATCGGCTGTTGAAAACGGAGCTCCGGCAAGTAAGGATATCGTTGACACAGCTGTAGAAGCAGGTCAATTCAAAACCCTTGCAGCCGCTTTAGAGAAAGCCGGCCTGGTGGAGACATTGAAAGCCGAGGGCCCGTACACGGTATTCGCGCCGACTGATGCTGCGTTCGAGAAGCTATTGAAGAAATTAGGCATTACGGCAGAAGAATTATTAGCAAGAGAAGATTTAAAGGACATTCTCCTGTACCATGTGCTCTCAGGTAAAGTGATGTCTACAGATCTGAAAGACGGTACAAAGGCCGAAACACTAGCCAAGAAAACAGTGGACATCTCACTCGACCCCGTTCGCGTCAACAATGCCAATGTGGTGAAAGCGGATATCCAGGCTTCCAACGGTGTCATTCACGTGATTGACGAAGTGTTACTTCCGGAATAAGTTCTGGGAAAAATAAAGCTCGCTCAAAAGTCCGGTTGCGACTTTTGGAGCGAGCTTTTTTTATGGGGATGCACGGTGACGGTTCTGATGCTTCCTATCAATGTAAAAGGTATAAAAAACAGCCCTTCCTTTACGAAACGGCTGCCTGAATGTTGATTACTCATAGAAACAGACTTGTGATTTGTTACCATCCTAGTCGTAAAATTCAAAGAAATTGTTTACACCCGGGGTCTTCTTATTCCGTCGCATCGGGGTTAATTGGAATCAACCAATGAGAAATCACAACATGAGAAGAAGCAATCGCTTGCTTCTTCTTTCCCTATCTGTCTTGTTGATTGTATTCGGTCTATGGTTTGGAGGTACGAATGCCTATGCCTATCTGAAAGGGTATTGGCTCTCTCAAGCGGATCAAGTAGACGCCGCGGACTATAAAGCAGAGCCGGATGTGACGGAACAACATAAAGAACAAGAACAAAAACCCCTGTACTCTAAACGTCCCGAAAAGGGTGAAAATATAGGTGAACTTATTATTCCAAAGTTGGAGGCAAAACTGCCAATCTATCATGGAACAGATGAAGATGAACTGGAAAAAGGAGTGGGCCATTTCGCAGGAAGTGTCTTGCCTGGTGAAAAAGACAACTCCATTCTGTCAGGCCATCGCGATACAGTCTTTCGTAAGCTTGGTGAAGTTGGTGTAGGCGATCTGCTTATCGTACAAACAACTGCGGGGGAATTTACGTATAAAGTAAAGAAAGTACGGATTGTGGACAAGGACGATTCAACCGTCATCGTACCGAAACCCAACGCAACATTGACCGTTTCTACATGCTATCCTTTTCACTTTATCGGGGCATCACCTGAGCGTTATATCCTCGTGGCAGATTTAATTGCTTCAAAGGAAAAGGGCTCTGATCAATCTCTATAATAAAAGCAGGTCCCGGAAAACAGATGTTTTTCTGGTCCTGCTTTTTTGATGTGCACAGAGGCGGTTCTCGTGCTTCCAACGCATACAAAAAAAACTAGAGAACCGTCCCCTTGCTTCCATCAAAGATTAAATTCAAATAAAAAAGCCCTCCCCTCAAAAAAAAGGGAAAGACTCCTTACAAATTATCGAATTGAATTTGTTTTACTATTTCTGTTTTTAAAAATGATTATTAACATAATTGTCGTACTAATAATTATCCCTGCATATGGAAAAATCAAGGGTACATTAATGATATTAAGTAAAGTTAAAACAAGTACTAATCCACATATTATCAGTAATACTGAAAGAATATTTCTAACCACGTCAATTATTCCTCCTTTAATTTAATGTTTATTAGCCTGCTCGAACTTTAAATACGCAATAAGAAACTACGCCTTCGGTTGCTAAACCTAACCCTAACAGACAAGGTACGCACCCAGCTCCAAGCGTCCCTGCACATGCAAGACCACAGGCGATGGACATAGATGTGATTGCCCAACCAGCAATTCCTTTACTAGATAAACACTTATCAAATTCACTCCAAAAACCAGCACTTGCTTTCGTAGGTTTAAAAAATAAAAATAATGAATTTCCATTAGCAACTTTCTCATTATCAGGAGCAACTGTAAAATCCTCTTTTTCAAGCTCTAGATGTTCTTTTTTTGCTAAAATACCATCGTTATAAACTTCAACCTCAGATGTATAGTCAACATCATCGCCAATAATTTTAGTTTCATTATAATATGCTAGATTTTCATTTTCATCAAAAACAATCACGAAATAAGATACATTTAATTCTTTTTTAACATTTTTATATTTAATTGGAAGGTAAACAGCCTTATTTTCATCAAAAGTTTTGACATTAAAATTAGAGAAATCTAATTTCCCATCTGTTTTTAAACTGATCTTATTCGTAGAAAGTAATTCTTTAGTCTTTACCTTTAATTTTTGTGTATCTGATTGACTGGCATCATCAAATTTTTCATTATATTCTTCAGATTTAGTTAATAATTCTTGAATTTGTTCTTGTTTTTCTTGCATTTTCGCACTAGCTTCAATATTTTTGTATGGGCTCAAAGAAAAAGCAAAAAATATTGAAAATACCAAACTAAAAACTACAAAACCTTTAAAAAATAAGCTACGTTTCATAAAAAATACCCCTTCACCTTAAGTTTTGTTAATATTTATCTTAGGTGGAAATCTATTAACAATTAAAATATTAACATAACAAATAAATATGAAAATCCCTCTTCACCTTAAGTTTTGTTAATGTTTATCTTAAATGAGTATTTATTTACAAATTAGAATAGTTACACTATTTTTTAGCGTCTTATAGGATAAAAAAGAACTCATCATCAGGATGGGTTCTTTTTTGTGGTATTTTTACCACAGTAGCATTTCGGGAAGCATGGGGACGGTTCTGATGCTTCCTAAAAGAAGCAAGAGAACCGTCCCCTTGCTTCCCCTTGCTTCCTCCACTCCTTACCTCAAACTCTCCGAAAGTTCCGTAAAGATAACCCCAAGCGCATAGGCGCCGGCATCCGGATGACCGAGGCTTCTATCCCCTACGGTACCGGCACGTCCCATCCGGGCAACGATTTCCTTGGTTTTCTCGGCTCCTTCTACAGCGGCCGCTGCTCCTTTTTCAAAAGCGGTCTTGAAGTCTTCACCGTTTGCAGCGCTTTCTGACCAGGAATCTGCACAAGGGACGAGTGCATCCACAAGGGTTTTGTCACCGACCTCTGCTCCTCTGCCGAAGGATCTCTCGCCTGTATCTTGGATTCCCTTCACGGCTGCCTGGAGCATGTCAGCGAATTCTTTCACGGTCAGCTCCACTCGATCTTCTGCCGCTTTCCCTGCAGCACGGAATGCAGATCCCCATATCGGACCGGATGCACCACCGCAGTATTCCATGATGACCATGGAGCTTGCATCCAGGAAACTATCGATTGTGAGGTTCTCTTGACCCAGGATGTCTTTCCACTCCCGTTTCAACTGTTTGAAGCCTTTGGAAACGCTCATCCCGAAATCCCCGTCCCCGGCGTGTGAATCCAATTCACAGAACGGTACTTCGTTCTTGATGATGATGTCGCTCATTTTATCCACGAGGTAGATGATGTTTCCGAGTGTTGCTCTATCATTTTTAATCACAGCGTGTTCTTCCGATGTTTCCACTTCGAAGGAGACTGGTTTCGCTTCCTCATCTTCTTCGAGGTCGATGTACTCCACACCCGGTACAGGTCCGTCCACTCTGAACGCAGGCGCTGTACTTTCACTGGATAGCAATGTTTTCAACTCTTCATCAAGCTTCATCACAGTCAGGGAAACGCCTGCCATATCGATGCTGGTCATGTAATTGCCGACAAAAGCACGGTTAATCTGGATTTTTTTATCCGCCAAGACGCGGGTGATGGAATTGTTGAAAAGATAAAGTTCCTGCAGCGGCGTGCCACCAAAGCCATTTACAAGGACCGCAAGCTCGAAGGAGTCACCATCCTCTATTTTCAGATCCTTCAGAAGGTCGTTTACCATACGCTCTGCCAGTTCATCAGCAGACGCCATTTTTTCCCGTCTTGTCCCCGGCTCTCCGTGGATTCCGACACCATATTCAATTTCGTCATCAGCCAATTTGAACGTCGGTGATCCGCTGGCTGGGACGGTGCAGGATGTCAGTGCGAAGCCAATGCTGCGGACATTTTCAGCAGCCTTTTCTGCCACGGCTTTCACTTCCAGCAAGTCCCTTCCCTCTTCAGCAGCCGCTCCGGCAATTTTATGTACCAACACAGTTCCCGCGACACCGCGGCGTCCCACTGTATAAAGGCTGTCTTCCACGGCAATATCATCATCCACTTTGACATATTCCACGGGGATGCCATCCTCAGAAGCCATGTGAGCCGCATTTTTAAAATTCATGATATCCCCGCTGTAATTCTTAATGACAAGCAGGGCTCCCTTTTTACCGGCAGTTGCCTTAATTGCCTGATAGACTTGGTTCTGCGAAGGCGACGCAAACACATCACCGCACACAGCAGCATCAAGCATCCCTTTCCCCACAAGCCCCGCATGTGCAGGCTCATGTCCGCTTCCACCGCCGCTGATCAACGTGACCTTATCTTCATTCAAGTCCTTCTTCTTCATCACCTTATACTTTTTCATAAACTCAAGCTCCGGATGAGCCATGGCCATCCCATTGCACATCTCCACAACCAAATCTTCAGGTTCATTCATGACTTTCTTCATTCATAACTCCTCCTTCAGTTTTGTGATTGCCCAAATTATCTCACTCACCACGTTAAAACGAAAGCAAGAAGCATGGGGACGATTCTGATGCTTCTTCTTGATGTTTAAATGAAGCACGAGGTCCGTCCCCATTGATCTTATGATAAAATGATATTATCAGAATTTTACAATTAATTTTAGAATGATGTGTCCATATTGGTTTCTTTTTGATTTAGAATACGTAATGCATTTGGGAAAGGAGGAACACACATGAAAGAGACTTTAATCCACCAAAGGATTGAGTCGATTTGGAGAGCGGAATCCGCTAAAGTAGTGGCATCACTTACTCGGATGGTGAGGGATATAAGTATTGCTGAGGACCTTGCTCAAGACACACTGATCATAGCGCTTCAGCGTTGGCCAGTCTCTGATATTCCGGATAACCCTGGTGCATGGCTGATGACTGTGGCTAAAAGAAAAGCCATAGACATGCTTCGCAGAAAAAAAAGACTGGATCAAAAATATGAACAAATGGCTTACTCGATGAATGCTCATTATGATCATGACTTGGCTGATGAAATGGACGAAGAAATGGAGGAAGATGTGCTGAGGCTGATTTTCATGACATGTCATCCAGTGTTATCCAAAAACGCTCGTGTCGCCCTTACATTAAGACTGGTCGGGGGACTGACAACAGAAGAAATCGCAAACTCGTTTCTTGTCCTTGAACCGACGATCGCCCAGCGAGTGGTGAGGGCAAAACGAAAACTTGCGGCAGCCAATGTTCCTTTCGAGGTTCCTAAGGAGGCAGAGTACGCGGAAAGGCTTTCTTCCGTATTGGAAGTGATCTATCTTATGTTCAACGAGGGATATTCGGCTTCTTCAGGTGAACATTTAATACGAATAAATCTATGTAATGAAGCATTAAGAATGGGAAGAGCCTTAGCAGATCTCATTCGTCTAGAATCGGAAGTGCATGGTCTTGTTGCCCTAATGGAAATACAAGCATCTCGATTTAAAGCACGAACAAATACTGAAGGCGAAATGGTTTTGCTAGAGGATCAAAACCGCTCGTTGTGGAATCAGGAACACATCAACCGGGGTTTTGCTTCACTAAGAAAAGTGGAAGACCTGGGAGGCACAATTGGAATGTATGCATTGCAAGCTGCTATAGCTGCTTGTCATGCAGAAGCCAACTCACCGAAAAAAACCAATTGGGAGCGAATTTCAACTCTATATCGCGCGCTTTCACATATTGCTCCTTCTCCCGTCGTTGAACTGAATCGGGCGGTTGCCATTTCAATGGCCTATGGACCAAGTGCAGGCTTGGAGATTGTCAATTCTTTACTTAAGGACCCGGCGTTGAAGAATTATCATTTACTTCCAAGTGTCAAAGGCCATTTCCTCTTAAAGCTAGAAAGAAAAAAGGAAGCATGTAAAGAATTCCAGCGTGCTGCTTCGTTAACACAAAATGTACAGGAACAGAAATTTCTATTAAAACAGGCTAAAGATTGTATGAAATAAAAAATTAATTATTTATGTCGATTTTCCGACTTGCTGATCGTTGTATGAGTAGATACAAAAAATTTGAGTGACCTGGGAGAGATGATGATGATATTTTTATGTATGGGCTATTTCAACTCTGAAAAAATGGATGCACGCCCAAGGGCGGAGATCGAGGCTGTTATGGAGGAATGCCAGCCACACACGGAGAAATTTTACGAAACTGGGAAGGTGCTGCTTGATGCAGGTCTGGAGTCAGAGATCAAAAACTTGCGCCGTGTGGACGGGAAGGTCATGGTATCAGATGGCCCGTTTACAGAAACGAAAGAGCTGATTGGCAGCATATTCATTTTTGAAGCAGAGGACATGGATGAGGCGATCCAGCTTGCCTCTATTCATCCGACCACGCAATTGAATATAGGAGAAGAGTTCGGATGGCGAATCGAGATCCGTCCTGTTCATTTTTTTAAGAATGATAAGTGAGTGACTAAGTAAATTAATTCATATTTTTCTAAAAGAATGACCATTTTGATCAAGGAGTGGATGATATGACGGATGGAACGAGTTTCGTTCAGGACGTTCTTGAAACGTACAAACGAGCAGTCTATGAAAGCGATGTTGAAAAATTCCTATCTATCTATTCGGCAGACGTACATATTTATGACTGCTGGGGAAACTGGGAGTGTAAGGGTCTCTCTTTATGGAAAGATAGTGTGACAGAGTGGTTCAATGGTGTGAAGGAAGACGGATATTTACTAAAAGTGGATATGAATGATTTAGTTATTGAGGAAAATACGAATGTTGCATTCGCTCATTGTGTTGTGACTTACTCTGCTTTCAGAGAAAATTCTGAAGAGATACTTCGTCAAATGACCAACCGTTTCACATTTGGCTTAAAAAAAGGGAACGGATCTTGGCTTATCACACACGAACATTCTTCATTGCCAATCGATATGCAAACTGGAAAAGGGATCTTCAACCGAGAGATGGGCGAGGAAAAATAATACCTCTATTTCATTTCACAATCGGGTGCATTTCTTCAAGAAGGAGAAATGCTTTTTTTATGGGATGGATAAAAAGTGTGCAGGGTTCTAATAGAGTTTAAAAGGAAAGGGGACACGAACATGACTGACCTTACATTGATCGAAACATACAAAAGCTTTTTACAAGCATATTCTCCAGAGCAGCTAAGGTATATCCCCGAACAAGGTGTCTGGTCTATCCGTCAAATGTATGACCATCTACTTGTCGTGGCTCATGAGTATCTGGACAGCGTTGAAGCTTGTGAGCTGGCTAGTGGAGAGCAAACGCAGGGGAAAACAGAGTTTGGAGAATACTTATTTAACATTGGTGGATTCCCGCCAATTAAAATCCAATTACCGCCCGAACTTAATGCTGCCCCCGACAATACAAAAACGAAAGAGGATATTAGACGAGAGCTCGATCAACTAATGGAACGAATGACAGGATTGAAAATGAAGGTAGACGATAAATGCAGTTATTATAAGACTGCATTGGAAGCCGGTACGGAAGATGTTCATAAGGATAATAAGATTGAGATTATCAATCCATGAGGCTGCACCCGAGGCCATAGAATCCTGGGTAAGGGTTCTATATTTTTTTGATAGAGGAATGATACCGGGCTCTGTCCATTTTCCCACGGTAAACAAGGATCTGGTGCTGAAAAGGACTGTTATTACTTTCATATTGGTTTATATTTAATAAGAAAACAAGCAGGGAATGATTGACCTGCTTGTTTCTTTTGGGACTAATGCTTCCTCTTACTCTTTTAGAAGTACGGGAAACTTCTTACCTTTTAACCTCTCAATTCTTCAGCTTCCTTCGGCTTCGACTTAACCCAACCCACAATTCCGATTCCGATCAATACCGTCCAGAAGATCCCTTTCCAAACAGAGCCCTTTGCAAACTCGTAGGAGATGAACCCAAGGGAAGGATGGGCTAATGCGTAGACCGCAAGCTTGACGCCGACCCAGCCGACAATAACGAAGGCAGCTGATTCAAGACCGGGACGCTTTTCCAGAAGGCTGACAAATGCCGATGCGGCAAATCGCATGATGACGAGGCCGATGATTCCCCCGAGTAAGATGACGATGAAATGCCCGCCGTCAAGTCCCCCGATTGCGGGAAGGTTGGTCTCGGGAAGCGTCACTGCGAGAGCGACCGCTGCCAGGATGGCATCCACCGCGAATGCGATATCCGCCAATTCCACTTTGATGACGGTCCACCAGAAACCGGACCCCTTTGTCCCTTCCATATCTTTCACTTTTTCAATTTGTTTCTTGATCACATGTTTCTTGAGTAAATGGTAGATAGCGATCCCAAGCAGGTACACGGCACCGATGGCTTGCACCTGCCAGATATCGACAAGATACGAAATCAGGAACAAGGAACCGAACCGGAACACAAACGCTCCCGCCAAGCCGTAAAACAAAGCCTTCTTCCGCTTATCCTCCGGCAGGTGCCGGACCATCGTCGCAATGACCAACGCATTATCCGCAGCCAGGATTCCCTCCAAAGCGATCAAAATCATCAAAACCCATCCATACTCCAGTAATAGCGACCATTCCAATGATCATCCCTCTTTCCTCATTTTTATTGAAAAACCTTTACATGGACGACCGGCTCGCTGCAACTTGTTCTGAATCCAACTCCTTCCCCAATAGAAAAAGACCTCTACCGATTGGTAAAGGTCTTTCGTCTGCATCTATACAGAGGGGTTCCTTTACCTTGTAGGCAAAGGTCTCGCAAGCAACAACGCGGTTGCCAAGCAGGCCGGAGACGGGAATCCCATCACGAAATGACGACATACTTGAAAGCTACTCCCCTTTGGAGTCTTATTCAATTGTTTCACCAAAATGGTGATCTTAAGATAAATATAGCAAGTGGACAAGTACGTGGTCAAGTAGGTAATTGGTTTATTTTTTCCTCGATAGAAATGGGGATGGGTTTCATTGTTCCTTATTTCAGTGACCGGATATCTCCTTCTCCCTTTACCATAATATTCATTTTAATGTGTAGTTTTCTTTTCATCCATGTTAAGAAATCCGGGTCTGACCTCCCAATGAAAATGAGTGAAAACTGCTGAATCTTCCCTATTTATTAAAATATTCAATCAATAAACATCCTTTTGTCCCAGGAATGATGACCCTCCTGTTCTATCCTCTGTTTACATTCATTTACAGTACATTAAAACTGGTCTCCTATACTATGAACTGTTCGATTCAATAGATTCATGAAGGGAGTCATCCACATGACCAATGAGAAATCGATGGGAAATTGGATTCAAAAGCTCAATAAAGAGACCTTACATAAAGGGGTCGACCGTCGCAGTTTCCTTCAAGGGGCGGGGAAAGTCGCCGGCATTTCGTTAGGGGCGGCGATTGCTCAATCCATGGGTGGTTTCTCTGTCTCTGCAGAAGAAGCCGGGTTAGAGGATTATCCGTTTTTACTTGGGGTAGCTTCCGGTGACCCGCTCCCGGATAGTGTCGTGTTATGGACACGTTTAGCCACGGACCCGCTTAATGGCGGTGGCATGCCTAATCGTAACATTCCAGTGAAGTGGGAAATTGCGAAAGATGAACATTTCCGCCGTATTGTTCAGCGCGGCACGGAAGTGGCAAGTCCGGCCCTCGCACATTCCGTTCATGCAGAAGTTGGGAACCTGGAATCAGGCACGTTGTACTATTACCGATTCAAAGTCGGGAAGGATTACAGCCCGATTGGAAGAACGAAAACCCTTCCAGCCCTGAATGCAGAGGTCGCAAGCCTGACTTTTGCCTTTGCTTCCTGCCAGCAATATGAGCATGGCTATTATACGGCCTATAAGCATATGGCGAAAGAAGACCTTGATCTCGTTTTCCATCTTGGAGACTACATTTATGAATACGGTCCTGATGAGTATGTAGCCAAATCGGGAAATGTGCGACACCATAAAGGTCCTGAAATCCGTTCGTTGGAGGACTACCGAAACCGTCATGCTCAATACCGGACAGATGCGGACCTGCAGGCTGCTCATGCTGCTTTCCCTTGGGTGGTCACATGGGATGACCATGAAGTGGAAAACAACTATGCCGACATGATTCCTGAAAATGGCCAGTCTGTGGAAGAGTTCGTGCAACGGCGTGTGGCTGCCTATCAAGCTTACTATGAACATATGCCGTTAAGGCGTTCTTCGATGCCACATGGAGTGGACATGCAGCTCTACCGTCAGTTCTCATACGGGAAGTTAGCGAATTTCATGGTGCTCGATTCCCGTCAGTATCGTTCTGATCAGGCGAATGGGGATAAAAGCTCTCCCCAGACGGAAGAATCCCTGGATCCTTCACGCACCTTGCTGGGCGGCAAGCAGGAACAGTGGGTCCTTGATCATCTCGGCAAATCGACTGCTTCCTGGAATGTACTTGCCCAGCAAATCTTTTTTGCCAAAAGAAATTATGGTCCTAGCCCTGATCAACCTCGTTACAGTATGGATGGCTGGGATGGCTACACACCTGCAAGGGAGCGCATCACGGAATTTGCCCATAAGGAAAACATGGATAACTTGATCGTCCTGACAGGTGATGTACACGCGAACTGGGCTTCCAATATCCTGGCAGACTTTGATGATCCATCTTCCAACATGCTTGGAGCCGAGTTCGTCGGAACGTCGATCACATCAGGTGGAGACGGGGCAGACAAGCGCGCGGACACAGACCGGATTCTGGCACAGAACGACCATATTAAATTTTTCAACGATTATCGTGGGTATGTCCGCTGTCATGTCACGCCGAAACAGTGGAGAGCAGATTATCGTGTGGTTCCATTCGTCTCGAGTCCCGGGGCAGATATATCTACCAGAGCGTCATTTGTTTACGAAAAAGATTCAGAAGGACTGGAGGAACTATCAACATCAACCGTTCCCCAAGGGATACAGACGTCTTCTGAGGTGGAAGAGGATCGTCATGAAGCGCACAACCGGGCCCATAAAAAGCAGGCCCAAAAAGGCAAACATATGCAAATGAACTAGCATCAAGGGGGCTGAGGCCATGAAAGATTGCAACCAGCAGCTGATCGGACACTTGGAAGAGCTCAGGAGCCGGGCCATTAAAACCGTACTCGCTTTCATTGGTTTCCTTATAGTGGGGATGGCTTTTATAAAACCGATCTACGGGTGGCTGATCAGGGATTTAGACATGAAGCTGGCGATTCTCGGACCGAGTGAGATTCTTTGGGTGTACTTGATGATTGCCGCCGTCTTCTCACTGGCTGCAACCATACCTGTCGCTGCCTATCAAATATGGAGGTTTGTCTCTCCAGGTCTGAGTCCGACAGAAAGAAAAGTCACGTTACGCTTCATACCCGCACTGTTCTTTTTGTTTATTTCCGGCATTGGGTTCGGTTACTTTTTACTTTTCCCGATCGTCCTGAACTTCTTGACCACCCTGTCAGCCGACCAATTTGAAACGATGTTCACAGCGGAGAAATACTTCCGATTTATGCTTCACCTTACTCTCCCTTTTGGATTGTTATTTGAAATGCCTTTAGTGATCGTCTTTCTGACGGTACTTGGCATTTTGGATCCAGCCAAATTGAAGAAATCAAGAAGGATCGCCTATTTCTTGCTGATTGTCATTTCCGTGCTGATTACGCCGCCGGATTTCCTGTCGGATGTACTCGTCATCCTGCCGCTCCTTCTTTTATATGAAATCAGCATTACATGTTCAACGATCGCCTATAAGAAACGCGCTTCTCAATCGACGGAGTCACATGCAGGTCAAGAGAATTTAGTTCTAAGGAGTGAAAAGACGTGAATAAACACGACATGAACAGAAGAGACTTTCTGAAAGCAAGCGGGATCGGTACAGCTGCCCTTGCCCTCGGTAGCACTGGATTGATGTCTTTCGGTGGAAATAAAGCATTTGCCGGCACATCCCAAAACAGGAAAACGACCGGCGGCTATGGTCCCCTTGTCAAGGACCCTGGCGGCGTGATGGATCTCCCCCGCGGTTTCCAATACCGGATCATTTCTGAGGAAGGCAAATCATTATCGGATGGCAGACCCGTCCCTGCCAAGTTCGATGGGATGGCCGCCTATAGTGGCCCCCATAACTCCACCATCCTCGTGAGAAATCATGAATTGAGCGGTAACAGTCCATACCCCGTGATCGGGAAAAATCCATACCGTCGTGAAGAATCGGGCGGGACCACTTCCTTGGTTGTCGGTCCTGACCGCCAAGTCATGAAGGAATATGTCTCTTCTTCCGGTACCATCCGTAACTGCGCAGGCGGAGCGACTCCTTGGGGCACATGGCTCACATGTGAAGAAACGCTTGCAGAAGGTCATGGCTATGTGTTCGAAGTGGATCCAAACAACCCTGAAAACAACATCTCGAAAACCCCGATCCGCGACATGGGTGCCTTTTCCCATGAAGCCACGGCCATTGACCCGGCAACTGGGATCGTCTATTTAACCGAGGACGCCGGTCCCAGTTACTTGTATCGCTTCCTTCCGAACGACCGCAGTCAAAGGGTCGGTGCCCTGCAAAAAGGCGGAAAGCTTCAAGCGGCAGCCTTTGAAGAGATGAGCCGAGACGAAACAAGCTCTTTCCATACAGGTCAGAAATTTGGGGTTGTATGGAAGGATGTCAATCCAGAGAAACCGACCCTTGATGCAGGCAGACAAGGATGCATTGCCTTCAGCCGTCTCGAGGGGGCTTATTTTGAAGGCGGCGTGTTCTGGTTTGATGATACATCCGCCGGGGATAAAGAGTTGGGCCGTGTGTACCGCTATATTCCGGCCACCAATACACTGGAGCTCTTCTATGAATCTACTGCTCAAAATGACCTGGAAATGCCTGATAATATTTGTATCACTCCTTGGGGAGACCTGTGGATCGCGGAAGACGGCGGCGGTGTCGACCGTGTCATCGGGATGACACCAGAAGGCGAAACGTACGTGTTCGCAGAGAATAAAGTGAACAATTCAGAGCTTGCAGGACCAACGTTCTCTACAGATGGCCGAACCTTCTTCATCAATATTCAATCACCCGGGATGACCTTTGCGATCTGGGGACCATTCGCCAGAAAAAATGCATCCCGCAGAAGGCTGATGGGCCATGCTGCACCACCGGCTGCCTACGCACCGAACATTTCTGACAAACTATCTACCTTTGCCGAAGTTCAGGGAATGTCAAACCTAGAAGCAGCTGCGCTCGCACGCCATGGCATGCCCATTCTATAAACCCAACAGGAGGCGAAAATTATGCTAACGAATATCGGAATCCCAGGATTAATTCTTGTACTAGTCATCGCTTTGATCATCTTTGGACCTTCCAAACTCCCAGAAATCGGACGTGCTTTCGGAAGTACATTAAAAGAATTCAAAAGTGCTACCAGTGATCTTATGAGTGGAAACGATCAAGAGAAGACTACTTCTGCAGACGAAGGTCAAAGACTGAAAGCCGTGGAGAAAGATAAGCAACAGACAGGTAGCTGATATTTATCACATAAAAACGTCCAGGGTTTTTTACTCTGGACGTTTTTGATGATGGGAATCCATTTCTTTATCTTTGATCGTTCCCCTCTTTTCTTTCAAATAGTTTTCATATACCTCTTTTGCTTTATCAGCTCTCGGTAAATCATTTAATAGTCTTCTATGTATGTCATTCAACAGATAGAGACCCCTGAACATACAACCTGCAATGATGCCGAAAGCAAGAATACCACCTACCCAGGGTCCCGATATAAGTAAGATCAAACCCAGTATACTCGCTAAAAAAATGGATAGTATCAAGTACAAACCAGCAAATCCCCTATTCTTCTATCAATTTGTCCCTCATTAAAAGTAACCAGGAACAGCTTCAGTTCTACAATTCTGACATGCCTGCCTTATTATGATCACTTCACTTTTCCAATCATCAACCCCATAAACGAATCAATCTGAGCTCCATCATCCCCAAGCTCACCCCGAATCCAATCAAACTCACTCTCTAACAGACACGCAATCTTTCGCACAGCGTCCTCATGACGAGAAGGCGTCATCTCCTCATAAATCTCCACCACCCTGTCTTGCATCTCTTCAGGCAAATCCCGGTGAATCGTCTTCAACCCAAGTACTGCCCGCTCCTTCGCATATCGCGAGAGCAGAATAATCGTCACACTCCTCATAGAATGCCGCAGCATTTCCACTGCCCACGTATGATTGCCTCTGGCCGCTGCTTTCTGATGTTGAAACAGGAACCAGGCTGCGTCGAGGACGTTATCCCTGAACTGCTCTTTGGAGATGGTCAAGTTTTGGGTAGATTCGTATTTTTCCATCAGATTGTCAGGGTCATATAACACAGTAAAGAAATCCTTCTCCTGTATCGTCTTTTCCGTTACCGTGAACAGATCGATGTGCAGCCAATCCTCGTAGATGGCAATGATCTGCGGCGCGATGATGAAGATATCATCGTGAAAGAGGAGGTCCTTGTACGCCTTTAAGTGATGTAGACGCCGGGTCAGAAATTCCTTTTCCTCCCCTTCCTCCACCAAACAGTACAGGTCGATATCGGAGTGTTCATCGTGTTCTTTCCTTCCCATCGATCCCTTTAAGAATACACTCCGGACACTGTGATCCTTTTTTAAACTCTCAAGCACTTTCTCTACGGCCACTTCCTGACGCATATCCATTTCCCCTTCGTAAAAAAGTATATTACGCCATTATACCAATTTTTTCATATTAAAGTAAGGTGAAAATTTAATACAGACCAGCTCCATATTTCCTCCATATTAATTGAAACATCAACATTTTCCTGCGATTTCAAAATAGAACCTCAACCTTATCAAAAATTCAAAAAGGTCACCCATTAGACTGAGAGTATCAGGAAATGTTTTACATTTCTATTATAAAGGGAGGAATTTTTTATGAAGAAGATTATTTGTTTACTAGTCGCTGGTGCAATGGGCCTCATGCTTGCAGGCTGCGGTGGGGATGCGGCTGTCGAGGAACTGGATAAGAATGATACGGAAAAAGCCGAGGCAAAGACGGCAAATGCTTCAAGCAAGGAAGAAAAACCTGAGGAAGAAGCAAAAGAAGAAGATATTTGGACGTATTACAATGATGCGAAATGGTCGGGTGATTACAATGGCTTGAAGATGGAAATCCAGAAAGCCGTCGTGACCGATAAAGCCCCTACCATGGAAGATGAAAACGCAGAGACGTCAGCTGTGGGAGTGAAATTCAAAATGGAAAACACCACGGATGGCAAGTTCACGTTCTACCCGGACCAGGCCGTCCTCGTCACTAGCACCGGGGAACAGATTGATATGCCCGATATGTGGGTGTCCGATAGCATCGGCGGAGAAATCGACAAAGGGGTCATCAAGGAAGGCAATATCATCTGGTACCTGGAAAGAGGCCACGCAGAAGACATCGAGTGGATCAAAATGGAGTTCGGCGGCCATCAGGGAGGGGATGATGACTATGATTCGGAAAGGAAGGAGTATGAGATTGAGCTGCAGTTGAAGTGAAAAGGAGGGTCTGATCCTTGGTTTTAGCGCCAAGGATCAGACCCTATTTTCTTCCGGCTGCTAAAACTCAATCAACTCCCCATCGTCGGGTACCAGGACGTTTCTTTCGATTTTCTTATCTTCAAGGAATCCAGCCAGTTCTTCTCTCGACAACATCGTCATCAACAAACCCTAGCATTCGTCAAAGGTCCGTCCCTCACATGTGTATAGTCAAAATCATCAATTTTATACGAACCCCAGTATTTTTCGAACGAACTCTATTAGAGGGCATAAACTATTTCGATAGCATATATGAAGGAAGGTTATGAAACATGAAAAAGCGGGTTAAAAAGAAAAAGAACGCTCCCTTATGCCAGGTGCAACTCCCTCCCGTTGGATGCCCGGATTTATTCCCACATGATCTGTGTATTAATCCTGTAATCCAATTGGAAGAATTGGGTGTCATCAGTTGTGAGGCGACCATAAGTGGAAGGGTATTATGTGATCATGTGCCCGTGGCGGGGGTACAAGTTAATTTAACGTCTACATTTCCCGACTTGATGTTCAGCGACGCGACTCCGGTAACGAACAGGCGGGGTGTTTTTACCACCCAGGTTACAGTCCCTCGTGGAACACCGATCACTCCTGATGTACGGATTACAGCGACGGCCACAGTTTCGTTGAGGACGGTCAGTGATTCGATTGTAGTACGTGCAGGTTGTATAGAATGTGAAAACCCTGTACTGATTCTTAATCCAGTAGAAGGAGTTGTAGGATGCCCGGGCACTCAACTTTCAGGAAGATTGACATGCGATGGCCAAGCAGTACCGAATGCAGCCGTGTCGTTTACGATTGGCAATCATTCCAACAAGGTGGTGATCAGCCCAAACCCGGCGCTTACGAGATCGGATGGAACATATACTGCCACTTTGGTTCCTTTTCTGGGAATTGAATCAATCATTACGGTGACGGCATCCGCTTCAGTCGGTGAAATTCCCGTTACTTCTGAGACCCAGGCTGTAACTGTAGAATGTCTGCCATGTCAAAACCCTGACATCATACTCAATGACCTTGCTCCAATCGAATGTGATGGGGTCGTAACCGGCCGAGTTCTTTGTGACGGAAGACCGGTAGCGGGAGTACTGGTAAGGTTAAGCAGTCCGCTTCTTGTTTTCCCATCACCGACGGTCATCACGAATGGCAACGGTGAATATTCAAGCCCTGTCATCGTTCCACCAGGTACATCTGAGCAAGTGACATCTTATACAGCAAGAACAGAGGTAAATGGAATTCCAGTCTCCGAATCCAATACGGTCGAGGTCAGCTGCCCACCGTGTCGAAATCCCGTCATTCAACTAGATAACCCCTTCCACATCAGCTGTAAAGCTATTATTACAGGACGCGTCCTTTGTGACGGTGTCCCGGTGCCCGGTGTACAAGTGACATTAAGCAGTCCTCTCATTGTATTCCGGCCACCTGTCGTCACAACCAATTTAAACGGGGAATATTCCAGTGTGGCAACCGTGCCGTTCCCAACTCCTGTAACTGAGGGCGTAGAATATACAGCAAGTGCAACGGTGAATGGCATATCTGTTTCTAATACCAACTTTCTTATAGCTGATTGTACCGACTGCCCAAATCCAGCCATGAATCTGATCGTACCTCCGACCATCGAATGTGACGGTACAATCAGGGGACGGGTGGTCTGTGATAGAGCAACACCGATTCCGAATGAGCCGGTCTTCTTCGATATCGTTCAATCCCATACCAATGTGTTTATCAATCCAGACCCAGCCATAACAGGGGCGGATGGACGATATTCTGCGACAATCATGGGCATAGAAGGTACGGTTGAAACCGTAACCGTCAGAGCGAGGACGACCGTCGGTGGAATCCCGATTAGTGCAGGACCATTCACTGTAAGCATCAACTGTCCTCAGCATGAATGTCCTTGTAAGTTCAAGCTCGATACCCAGGGAGGAGCTCAGCCAGGAGCCAGAATCAGAGTGACTAGTTTTGGGCATATATTAGATTATACCGGGACGTTAAATGTGACCATTACCCAATGTGGTGCCACTCCAGGGGCTCCGTGTAATCCGGCAGTCGATAACTTCAACTTTGTCTTCAATGCAAATAATGGAGATAATTTTCAATTCACGCAAGGTAGAAGAACGATGATTTCCTGTGAGGAAGACTTTACGGTTGCCATCGTAGAAGGGATGATTCGAGGACGAATAAACAATGGTCCTCCACGAACATTTGAAGCCCGAATCAGAGCAACCCTCAACAGAGCCACCGGGCAGATCACGTATGAAATCTTCGCTACCGATAATACGACTACCATTTTCGAGACCCTGGTTCCCTTTACCACAACTGGAAGTCCACAATCTTTTATCGTTGATTGTTAAGAATTGTTTTATTAGACACATGTTAAGTACAATCCGCTTTAATGTTTCTTCACCAAGAAGGCTGTCGGGAAGTCCCGACAGCCTTTTATTATTGGATTGTATTATTTACAACACGAGCTATCTAAAAAAAGCCATGGTACCTGTCCCTTTGGCCCCCCTTGGCCCCTGAAAGAAGCCTCAAAACGAACTCCCCATGATACAATGAAACAGAAAGTGTTTGATATTTAAAGGAGGGAACCACATGTTCACAACCGCAAGTAGTTTCGTACACGAATGGAAACAAGAAGCCGCCGTCACCCAAAAGGTCCTCGATGCACTGACGGATGAGTCATTGAAACATGAAGTTGCACCTGACTTGTACAGCATCGGAAGCGTCGCCTGGCATATCACGGGATCCGTTTATTACTTCCCCGCTCAGCTTGGTATCACCTTTGAGGTACCGGATCTTCGAAAAGAAGCACCTACGTCTGCCTCAGAAATCAGTGAAACGTATAGAACGGTAAGTACTCGTCTTGCAGAAGCCGTTTCTGAACAGGTTTCGGATGAGAAAATGAACGAAGTGGTGAATCTGTTCGGGATGGACATGCCGGTGCAAGCCGTATTCCGCCTGCTTATACAGCACCAGGCTCATCACCGTGGTCAATTGACGACTCTTATGAGACAGGCTGATATAAATGTTCCCGGTGTGTATGGTCCGAGTAAGGAAGAATGGGAAGCGATGAATGCTCAGAAGAGTTAATTTGAGTGAAGACAACCGGCGGTGGCCGGTTGTTTTTTTGTTTAATAGAAAGACATAGCATCTTCCAGCGCAATAACCGTATTCTCCTTGTTTAAAAGTAGCGATAAATGTGTGGAAACCGTCCTTCCATTGATTGATTAATAAGTGCCACAAAACGGGGTTCTCTGATCCCGTAAGTCACCGGTTCATCTGTGACTTTAAAATCGTTTGGAATATAGCGATCCACCTTTTAACAATATTATAAGAGTGTTTTGGTCATGATCAGGTCCGTTTGCTCTTCATCACCCATATAAAAAGAGTGCGCTCCCGTTTGAACAAACCCCATTTTCTTATAAAAGGCAATGGCGTTTTCATTCTTTTCCCAGACGCCAAGCCAGATTTTCTTTAGATGATGTTCCCTGGCCATTTCAATCGCTTTATGCAGAAGATATTTGCCAAGACCAAGTTTTTGAAAAGTATCCTTTATATAAATCCTCTCGATTTCGAGTGATTCATCCCCTATTTCTTCAGTCTGTGCCTCATCGGTATTCACTTTTAAATAACCGGCGACTTCATGATGAACGAACACAAAAAAGAAGTGTGAGGAATGAGTGGATAATTCCTTTTCCACTTGTTTCAAGTTAAAAGCCTTATCCAAATAGCTCTCCATATTTTCCGGTGTATTTTGATGCTTAAAGGTCTCATTAAATGTGTCATAACTAATTTCTTGAAGGGTGCGTGCATCTTCAAGGGTACATTTTTTTAACATGATCGTCATAAGCGGCTCCTCTCTTCAATACTGTCTCTTATTTCCTTTTTTAACATATTCCCAGTCCTTTTCGACATTTGCCCTTACTCTTTGAAGAAGATTTAAAATCATTTCCTCTTCACTATCGGAAAACCCCTCTAAGGCCATGAGATCGGAATGATCATTTTCCCTTTTTATAAAGGGATAGACCGTCTCCCCTTTCTCTGTTGGAAAAAGCTTTTTAATTTTTTTGTTCTGATTGTCTTCTTTCTTTTCAATAAAACCATTGATTTCAAGTTTTTTTATGGCACGAGATGCTGTTGTCCGGTCCACTTTTATCATCTCAGCAACCTTTTCTTGAATGATCCCCGGGTTTTCACATATACGCACAAGGTACAAATACTGCCCTTTTGTCAGGTCATATTCCTTAAATTCTATATTACTGATCGAATCCAGCGCCCTTGCAATCATTCCAATTTCACGAAGAATTCCTTTCATAATGAACTCCTTATTTCTAGTAAATAATATATTTTAAATCTATCCCATCTTTATTGCATTTGCAACAAAAAAATCAAAAAACAGTGCTTCCTCATGAAGTTTCCCTGTGCTATAGTATCCTAGTATTCAAATAGAACGGAGTGATGAAATGAATACGACTGTGAAAGAAATTACGTTAATTATTATTGGCTCCTTATTCTTCGCCCTCGGGGTGAACTTGTTCGCGATCCCGAATGAGCTTGGGGAAGGCGGCGTGACAGGTATATCCATGACCCTCTATTATGTATTGGGATGGTCACCGGGTATCACGAACTTCGTCATGAACGGGGTCCTCTTAGCGATCGGTTATAAAGTATTAAATAAACGCGTGACCTGGTACACCATGCTTGCGATTTTCTTTTCCTCTCTCTTCATTCATTTGACTGAAGGCATGGGGAAGTCCGTCGATATCATGCTCGGCACGGTCTTCGCCGGTGTGTTCATCGGGTTAGGCCTCGGGATTGTCCTGCGTTCAGGTGGGACGACGGGAGGATCCACCATCATTGCCCGCATGCTCAATCAGCATTTCGGCTGGGCCGTCAGTACAACGATGTTCGTGTTCGATATTGTGGTCGTTCTCGGTTCCTCGTTTGTCATCGGGGTGGAGAATACGATGTACACGGGAATTTCCATCTATATCAGTACGAAGATCCTGGATTACTTGATTGATGGTTTCGATACCCGAAAGGCCGTCACAATCATTTCCGCTCATACCGACGCCATCGCTGAAAAAGTGAGCGCAGAAATGGACCGCGGGGTGACCGTCATTAATGCAAGAGGTCACTATTCGAAAGAATCCAAGGATATCTTGTATGTGGTCATCAATAAGCAGGAGCTCTTCCTCTTAAAGAAGATGATCCAGCACATTGATGAAAAAGCGTTTGTGGTGGTCCATGATGTGAGGGATGTGTTCGGGGAAGGATTTACGTTTCCGAAGACATAAGAAATAGAGAATGGCCCGTGGCGGTTGCCGCGGGCCCGTTTACTTGGTCCACCTTGACCTGTGACTTGTCTCTTATACTCTACTTTTATATAAAATAGCTCGTTTTCTATTAGATTTTCAGTCAAATCGTAGGAAACTGCTCTAGTTTTCATATTAAAAGGGCCGTCATATTGACCTATTTATGGGTCTCCAACTTCAATTATCACCACCTCACCCATTATGTGAGGCTTTTTTTTCGCTCTTTATGAGCCATTTTCCGGCGAGATATGAGCAGAAATTCTGATATATGAGCCGTTTGTCGAAAAATCTTTTAACATGAGAGCATCGAATTAGTTGGATTCATAATAAGATAACCATTTCCTTCTCGTTTCCCGTATCACTTTTTAAAGTCAGGACTCCTTGGTCAGCATTCTCACAAACTACGCTGAGAAAGGCAACACACCCATACGATTTTCATCTCCAGTCCTCTTCCTTATCAGATTCCTTTCCCAGTTGGCCACCTACCTATGCTTTGCACAAAACAATCTGTAAGCTTTCAACATCTCGGATCATTATCCGTAATTATATGACAAATTTTCAGTTTGGTTAGAGCTTGGAGTGAAAGTAAAGCCAGTTTAATGTAAACCTCCTACTAATAATATTCTTCATAAATGTAAAGAATATATCTACTTAACCATTTCCAATGGAGGATAACCATGTTAACAGACAAAATCAAATTAACTTCGGCTGAAATTGCTACCCTTTGGTCTGCTTATATGAATGACACCATGGCTCACTGCATCTTAGAATATTTTTATGTTCATGCAAAGGATAAAGAAATACGTCCGCTTGTTGGATATGCAAGAACCATTACAAAAACACATATTGAGAAAATCACTCTTATTTTTAAGGATGAAGGGTTACTCATACCTAATGGATTTGCTATTGAAAAGGATGTTAATTTAGATGCACCTAGGTTATATACGGATGAATTTATGTTAACTTTTTTAGACCTTATGTCAAAATCAGGGTTAATAGCCTATGGCGGATTTATTTCAATGGTTTCTCGAAAAGACATAAGAACTTATCTAATTGAACGATTACATGAGACAACAAAATTGTTTGACGCATGTACTGATGCCGCTCTTCTTAAAGGGCTATATGTTAAAGCACCTTATATTGCATAACCCACTAGAAACGATTTTGTCGACAATAAATCCTATTTATCTGGTTTTTCCTTTTTTAATAGGCTATGTTAAATAATATTGTTGATTTTCAATCATAATTAAGGGAACTTCCATTCTTAGAAGTTCCCCTTTATTTATTCCAATAAGACCCCCTATTGAGGAACAATTGAAATGGCTATTAATCTATGCAAAATATATACTCCAATCCATCAAGAAAGCTTTCCCTCCACCAAAGCAAATCGTGTCCGCCATTAAATAATTCATATTTAACATCATAACCATTATTGTTGAGCGTTTGATGTGTAAGTGAATTAGCTTTTTGTAATTCATCCATTTCTAACCGCCCAGAATTCATATAGATACGAACAGGAAGCTTTGGTTGTGTCTCTAGATAATGAACAGACCAATACTGTTCATCATCGACCTTCGTTTTTTTATGATTAAATGAACCTGATTGGGATATCACATTACCAAAAAGGTTCGAATGATTTAATGCAGTATAGAAAGCAGTTAATCCCCCTAAACTTGCACCACACAAAGCGATATTATTAGGATTATGGCTAACAGCGAAGTTATTACGTATCCAAGGAAGTAACTCAACTGCAATGAAATTAGCAAATTGTTCATTCCCATTAAATTCATTGAAACGGTCGAGACTATCTACCCCAATCATTACAGTTGGAGGTATTTTTCCTTCTTCATATAAATGGTCAATCATATTTGCTACTGGAATAGCTTCTGTATATTGAAAACCATCGAAAACAATCAATAAATTTTTCGGGGTATCAGTGTTTTTAATCGGGTCATAAATCCAAAGGTTTCTTTCGTTATTTAACACTTTACTTTTAAAATTTTCTTTTGAAATTTTGGGATTCTTAGATGATATATCCATAGAAAGAAGTGGTTCATTGACAGATACATATGATAACTCAGTGTTTTCTTTTTTGTTGTCACCAGGTGATTCAGAAAACAACATTTTATTTGGATTTTGAGGGTCACTTATAAAATGTTTAAATCGCTCTCCCCAATTATCTCCATAGTCATCATTTACCGAAAAATAATACGAGCTTGCCAGGGGTCGGTCGGTTTTAAAAGATTTCACCCAGATTTGATTACCTTCGATTTTTGTCATTTCGCCTTTTTGTAACTCCCACCCTGGAAAGCTCCCCAAGACATGCACTGTTTTTGTTTGACTATCACCAAAATAAATAAAATGAATACAAACCCCGTCAGCCACTGATTCAATAATAGGTGTCCCGCATGACTTAATGTGATTGCATTTCATCTCATTGAAAATTTCATAAATATAAGGGCTTTGCACTTCTTTAATTTTCATATTATCCCCCTCAATTATATTAATTTCATATCGGAGTATTTCATTTGGAAAATTCTGATAATCTCAGTTTATCATAGGTTTCGACTGTTGAGAACAAACAACTTTCTATTATCATTTTGCTGACAGTTGCATCGTTGTTACGGTGCCTGATGCTATCGAGGAATCGGAACCAGCTCAAATAATGGTCGAGGTATTTTGTAGCCACGCCATTGAATCGGTCTAACCAGCCTTTGAGTCGGCTGTGATAACTATTTACGTTCTGGATGTGATAAACGCCTTTCACACGTTCATATCCATCCGATTTGAAGCGATAATGCTCCAATTCTTTATCGGCTGCATAAGTCTTGAAGGCTCTCCAAGCATCCGTACAGAGAACGTTCGTTGAAGACAGCTTGGAACCGATGGCATCATCAAGTCGGCTCTTCACTATGCGACCTTGACCGATGATTTTCGAGTACGTCATCTTTTGGCGGTCCCTTGCGACCAGAACGCACACTTGGTCTTTACTGATGCCCCGTTTCTTCGAGGAGCCGCCACGCTTTCTCGGTTTGCGACCTTTGAGATTGCGTTGACCTTTCTCAGAATAGAGGAAGTATGTCTCGTCCATCTCAACGATACCTTCGAACTTCTTGAAATCCATTTGCTTCATCGCAGAGAGGAGTTTATGTCGCCAATAGAAGAGCGTGACATAATGCACCTCAATCAATTCTGAGGCTTTTCGAAGGGAATATCCTTCTATCATACATTGAATGAACTCTAACCATTTGTGAGGCAAGTGAGTACGGTGGAGTGGGGTGTTCGTAACATCGGTGAAGGTCTTTCCACAATCTTTACAGCGATAACGTTGACGTTCAATAAGTCGCATATCCATTTTAACTGTATATTTACCGAAACGGACAGCATTGGTCGAACGACAATGCGTGCAAGTGTATCCTTCTTTGTGTTTGCGTTCCGATACTTCCTTGAAGATAGGTTCACTAGCCGAATAAGAAGCAAGCGAATTCACAAAGAACTGTTTCAATCGATGTTGGTCGGCTGTATTTAACTTTCGAATTTCTCCAATAATCTCCTTCAATGGCATTCGAACCCACTCGCTTTCACTCTTTTCTTATATTATAGAACGAGTGTTCGTTTTTATCAAATATCAACATATTTCTTTAACATAGCCTTTTAATAAGGAACGCCCTTTAAATGCTATTGAAATTTCATATTTATTTATGAACATTAAAACCAATGTACTTGGAACAAAGCTCGCAATAAGTTTTGCTCAAACCTCGCCTCGTGAGGATGTCCAAAAATGGATGTTGCGAGGAAGCGATATTGCAAAAAAGCATATTGAGATATTTTCAAAAAAATTACTGGATAATAATATACAATCTCCTATGTCTTCAGACGTATCCATTACAAACGAGACGACTCCACCTTTTTCAGATAAATTAACATTATTTCTTATGACTTTTTTAAGCGCATCTGGGGTGGGTAATTATTCAACTGCAGCAGCTGCAAGTCAGAGAAATGATTTAGTTCTTATCTATGAAAGACTTTCATTGGAAATAGGACAATATGCAAAAGACGGTGCAAATATAATGATTAAGAATAAATGGTTGGAAGAACCACCAGGTACAATAGATAAAGACAAGTTGTCTAAATCCAAAGATCCTGAGTAGGGAATCGACTAAAATGTCCTCACCTTTTGATTCGAAGAGGCAGGACATTTTTTGCATAAATCGAGGTCATTCAAATAATCTTTCAGAAATTAAACGCCCCTCTCAATCCCGGTCCGTCTCCATCAACGGAATACGCTACATCCACATTCCCTACCCTCACCCATTTATCCATATAAACCTCCATGAGGCGTTATTTTGTTTTACAAAGCAAATAAATGTTAAGGTCTATCCCGTCATTCCACCCAAAGTAGAATACGAGTTGCCCCCTCTTGGTGAAGGGTTGAGACCAGTTGTCCAATACGTGCAGGAATGGGACATGAACTTCGGATCCATTACGACATAAGAAGGACTGATAGTAGCAGAATGGATGGTCTGCTTGAACCAATAGTGCAAAACGCCAAAGATCCTTTATTGGAAGGAAACCTTGGCGTTTTTTATCATTATATACGTACCTAGAATACATTGTATTTATTCATTTATATTCATATTCAACGAAGATATTTGGACATCTACTTGATAATCGATTTTCGCCTGACTGAAAGTATTCTCCCAGTCATCTTTGTGACTTTTCCAATAGTCCGGGTGTTGAATTCTAACGTAGTCGTGAAATTCTAACACATCCACTTTCAAGTCCTGTTGGATTTTCTCTAAACTATTTTTTATTTGTTCTTTGATTTTTTCTTCTATTTGTCTCTCTAGATCCTTAATATTCTCTTTCTTTGTGAGTTCATCCGTTTCTGCGAGCAGTTCAGTTATGTGCCCGCTTACTTTAGTATCAACTTGAAAGGAAATTTGTCCATTCTTTAGTAGAGGTTTGACTTTGCTATCGACGGTTTCAAGCTCATACGTAATTGTTTTGTTGCTGCCTTCTTCCTTTATCTTTACGATTCCTCCATCTGTTAAAGCCGTTAACCAATTAATTCCTACCAATTCTTCTTCATTTAGAAATCCTACTTGAGTGAGAGTGTCCCCATTAATCACAGCTGCCCCGGTGAGGATGATTTCATTATTTCTCTTCTCTATATTTTGCAGAAGAAAACTTGATTTCGCCTCCATAGTTGCGTTGATTTTCGAAAGAGTCATGGGTTCGATTAGCTTATTCGATTTTTCGATATGATCTGAGACCTCTTTTATATGCACCGAAGGAATTTCATCCGTTTCCGTATCCATAATGTCCCTGGACAGGCCACCCGTTACCATGATCAAACAACTCATCCTTGCTTCGGGATCACGAATGAAGAAATCCAATAATTCTCTGATATTTCTTTTTTGGGCTACTTTACTGCTTAATACAACCAGTCTTTGATGTTGCCCGTTCAAAGTGTTTTTTCGTTTTAATAAAACTTCCCGTGCGGCCTCAAGTAATGATTCACCTGTTTCATTCACATTAACAAAAGGCTTTGCATTGCCTGAATACGTCTTAGAAGATTGATTGCCGGACACATTCACAAGTTGAAAGGTCACATTCATTAAATCCTCTTCTGAATACTCATGACTATTCCTTTGCCCTTCATCGATCCCCACGCCCAATAGTAGGTCCAATTTTT
This sequence comes from Rossellomorea sp. NRS-1567, assembly GCF_050467885.1. NCBI lineage: Bacteria > Bacillati > Bacillota > Bacilli > Caryophanales > Bacillaceae > Rossellomorea > Rossellomorea sp. NRS-1567. Next base: position 142,238 of record NZ_JBITPL010000007.1, read on the forward strand.
CAATATCCTTAGAACTCCAACATCCTGTCAACAGTAGAACAGTGAGTAAGAAGATGAAAAGATATATAGCATGCTTCAATTGAATTTCCTCCTTAAGAAAGAGACTCCTAATAAAAGGATTGGCAGTATACCAAATAAAAGGATCGCAGCATTTCCAAGTAAATCTCCTAATGCGAATAATTGGTGGATATCATTCGGGACCATCGAGACGATTAATACGATGGGAAGAAAGATTAGCAGAAACACCTTTATGTCCTTATTAAATAATTGTGAAATACCAAGAGAGGCAACATAAAGCGTGATGGAGATCGTAGCGAATATTTGTAGTATCCATACGATCAAAAATAGCGAGTCAAAGCGTTCAAAAAAGATGCCTGGAAATTCAAACGAATTGATGAGAGAGATAGTCGGCCAGGCAAGATTCCCTACCCCATCTATTGATAACGCACCTATGACAATAACGACTGTAACCAGGTAAAAAATCATCGGTAGTAATACTCCAATAAAGACAATCTTTTTCCCCTTCTTGGGATCCGTTAAATAGGCCGATAAAATAATCATTAGCTCGATCCCAATATAGGATAGTGACGTTGTCTTAACGCCCTTTAACACGGGGAGGATTCCATTTCCCATAACAGGGCGCAGGTTATTGATTTCAAATAAACCTAAACTCATTGTGGCAATTAAAATGAAAATGATGACGGTAAGGGGGAAGATCACCTGGAACACACGTGCAATGGAATTAATTCCATCCGTATTTAAATAAAAGGCAAGCCAAAGAAATAATACAATTAAAACTGGAATGGGAGTCCCCTCCAGTAAATAGGTTTCGGTTACTTCAGCCATAACCCTGACTTCAAAACTGGTGAGTGTAAGGAAATAAATAATCATTGTTACCCCAAGGATGACACTGATGATTCTCCCTACAATTTCTCTACTATACTGAAAAAAAGTTTTGTCAGGATATCTGTTGTTAAGGATTAAAATGATCATCCCTACTATGATGGGAAAAATACTGCTGATGATAATGGTTATCCAGATATCGGGCGTCCCTACTTCAGCAGCAGCTGTCCTTGGAAGCGTTAATATACCGACTCCAAGAACATAGTTAATGATGAGGATGATCGCTTGAGTAGGACTAATTCGTTCCTGTTGATTCAAGTTCATTCATTACAAGTCCTTTCAATAAGTGAAGTCCATGACTACCCTTTTCTGATTTTGTCGCCAGGCTTCAGAATTTCGGGTCTCCTTTTCATTGATTGGATGGGCAGTCTGATTAAAAAGTCTTTCCAATCGCTGATTTGGTACGGTACTGCAGGACCGAGGAAAGGGACTCCAAAGCTTTTTAACCGGACAAGGTGAATACAGAAAAAAAGGAAAAAGACGATGACACCATAGAGTCCCAGAGTAGCAGCTAAAAACATGGCGATAAATCGTAAGATACGTAATGAAATACTTAACGTATATTGTGGGAGTGAAAACGATGATATCGCCGTTATGGCCACAACAATGACTGTAACTGGACTAACGATACCTGCTTGCACCGCAGCCTCTCCAATCACAAGACCCCCGACGATCCCAATGGTTTGGCCGATAGGTTTGGGTAAACGCAACCCTGCCTCCCTTAATATTTCAATAGAAACTTCCATTAACATAACCTCAATGAGAACAGGAAATGGGACTCCTTCACGAGAGCCGATAATGGAAATGGCCAGATTTGTTGGAATTAAACCCTGATGGAATGAGACAAAGGAAATATATAAAGCGGGAGTGAAGACCGAGATGAAAGCAGCCGTATATCGTAACAACCGAATCAATGAGCCGGGAATCCATCGATCATAATAGTCTTCTGGTGATTGCAGATACATATTGATGGTGACTGGAGCAATCAAGACAAATGGGGTACCATCCAGCAAAATGCCTACTCTCCCCTCTGACAATGCAGCAATCACCCGATCAGGTCGTTCCGTGCTTTGAATTTGCGGGAAAAGTGAGAAAGTATTCTCTTCAATAAATTCCTCAATATATCCAGATTCCGGTACATTATCGATGTGAATCGATTCAATCTTTTCCTTCACGTTCTGTATGATTGTTTCATTGGCAATGCCCTCTATATAGGCGATGATCAGTACCTTTTTAAATCGTTCTCCAACCTGGAAGCTAATGAACCTTAGATCCTTATTTACACCAGCTTTTCTTAGGATTGCTTGATTATCATTTATATTTTCATTAAAACCGGTTCTGGGACCTCTCACCACCTGCTCGGTTACAGGTTCTTCAATACTCCGATCTTTTGATTCACTTGTTTTTAAAATGATTGCTTTAGTAGATTTCTCATGAAGCAATGCTGTTTCCCCTCTTAAAATATAGGAGGTGATTGTATGTATATCCGTTTCCTCATGACATTCACTCACAGGAAGCATTTCTTTAAGAGAATAAGGGATCCTCTCGTCATCTATCGTGTTGAACATGAGGGGGTCCAAAATATTATTATTAATAATGGCTGTATCCACTAACCCTCTCGTGAAAATGATCGAAGCTCTTGAATCATTCATGAAAAATTCCCGGGTTATGATATCATTATTTTCCCCCAGCACTTCATTGATCATCGATACATTCTCAGATATATCGCTTGTCATCATAAGGGTTGATTCCTTCTGTTTTGATGAGCCGGGTTGTTTCATTGAACCAGTAAGTAAGGTCGTTAATTTCATGATGATAATGGGTACGATCAACGTTAATATGGCGTAGATGTATACGTTGAAATCGGGAAGGTATCCAATGACCTTATGAAGAAAATCCACTAAACAAACCTCCTAAATAAGCTTGCTCTCATCTAGTTTCTCTTTAAAGTAAGGATTTATTCCGAGGATAGATGATATCAGTGTTTTCAACTGCTTCCACGTCTTAATGCGGTTAAATCAAAAAAAATCCCCCGAATTACTTCGGAGGATCATTATTAAAATGAAATTCCTATTGATTTCCGTAAATATTTCCGGTCGTTGACGTCAATACACCATTCTGAGCATTTAATTTATATTTCAGGCCGTTGCTGCTTGTCCAAGTCGGGAAGGAGAATGTATCACCTGTTTCTAACTTCACCATTTCAATGTCTTTCATTGTTAATGGTGAGCGTGAACCGCTTGTTGGTGCACCTGTTGTACGAGCGATGTATACAGCCGCATCCGTACTTCCCGGTTGAGATACAACACGTGCTGAGCCGTCTGCTTCCACTAATAAAGCAGTTTGTTCGTTAACGGCAATCCCTTTTGCCTGTGTCGTCCAACCGTCCATGATATTACGAGCCATAAACCCAACAAATCGCCCCATACGGTCGCGTTGCTCGAAATGCGTGTCCGTGATGGTACTTGTTAAATAAGGGTTATCTAATAAGTTGCGTGTAAACGTCATGTAGCGATTGCTTGGGTTACTTAATGCTTCATCTGAATAAACCGAACCGTTTCTCGCATCATATACAAATTGCCCTTGAATCGCGAGTCCTGCACTCGTTCCACCTATTGGAACATCGTAGATTGAAATTAAATCATTTAATGTATCTTCCAGTGGTGTATCTATTATATAGTCCACATATAAAGACTGATCACCACCCGCAAAGAAAACGGCCTCTGCTTTAAATACTTTATCAAGTACAAACGAATCGTACGCAGCATTGCGATTATTTAATACAATGGTTTCCACTGAGTCTAAGGGAACACCGTTACTTGCGGCTAAGTCGTACACATATTGATTGTAGCCATCACCACCAGATGCTCGTAGAACAACAAAGTCCCCCCCGTTTGCCTTTTCCGCCATCCATAGCATTGCTTCATCCACATCTGTTGACCCACCCATTAAGTTAAGCCCATAAGTGGTAGATCGGGTAATGTTTGTCGTGTCTCCATAGCCGTAATACGTATAATCCTTACTTGCTGCTTCAGCAGGCCCGTGAGCAGCCAATAATCCCAATGACAAACCAATCGTTGCAGCCATTTTCAAATATTTCTTCATGTTTCTTGCACTCCCCACACTTCATTATTTGTAGGGACGTCTTATCTTCCCTACACTTAATCTAAGTGCAAGTTTTATGCCAATTTGAAAATTGTTAATTTTCAGTATTTTATGAGTTAATCTTCTTATTTAATGTCTTTTAGGTTATTCTTAAAAGAACCATTTAACCCCAATAACCCATTTAACTATAAATCCTATCAAGTAGAATGCATGACATCATAACCCAGATTTCCTTAAAATAAAGAAGGAGGTAACCAAAATAATCGTAGCAGAAATGACTAAGTATAAAATCACCCTAGGCATAAACAGGTTAAACAAATAGAAAAATAGAGTTACCCTTGTTTTTTCATAGATGTATAGAAGCTCCCTATCAACCAAATCTAATTTAGAAAGCAGACTTATATACTATTACTGAACCAATCCTGTGCTTCAAATACAATAACCATCACTTTTTTAGATTAGCCTTCATCAATTCTGAAATCTGTTGCTCATCTGTATATGGAATTTGTTCAAGTTGATTGATCACCAGCTCTTGTCGCTGTATGGAATGATTTTGACTTAACTTCGCTTTTCCTTCTATCTTACTGATTTTTATTTTGAAACCTTGAACTCCCTTGCTCATACCAGCGAGATAGTCAGCACCTGCATCCTGTAATCTGTATGGACTGTCAGGGGCTTCATACTTCATTACCAGATCATGGAACGAATCCATTAACTCCTTTTCGTCCCTCAGAAGCTCGACTTCTCCATACACATGAACGGTCACGTAATTCCATGTCGGCACTGCTTTATTCGTCTCATACCAGGACGGTGAGATATAACAATGAGGACCATGGAAAACAGCCAGGACGGTTTGATTTTCAATATCTTTCCACTGAGGATTCGGGCGTGCAAAGTGTCCGTATAAGTACTTCCCGTTTACTATTAACGGTATATGAGTGGCACATGGCAATCCATCGTGTTGAGAAAAAAGAGTCGCAAAACTATGTTCTTTCATGATTTCGTAGGCAACCGATTCATCTGTGATCTTAAAATCTTTTGGAATATACATGATCCTATCCTCCTTTCAGCTATACATTTGTTCGTTTCTCTACTGCTGCGATCGCTTCGATTTCCACCAATTGATCTGTGTATCCCAGCACAGTCACTCCTGATAACGTACTCGGGACGTCATGATCCCCAAACTCTTTTCTTATCGAGTTCCAAGCCGTCACTAAATCTGACTGATTCAGAGAAGCTACAAGGACCCGGGTATATACGACGTCCTTCAAGGAGGCACCACTCTCTTTCAGTACTTCCTTCATATTCTCCACACATAGTTTGGCTTGGAGTTCGTAATCATTGATATGAGGAACTTCCCCTTCTTTGTTAAGAGGACAGGCTCCGGCCAAAAACAGGAGATCCATGTCCGAAGGTACTCTTGAAGCGTATGCATAATCAACATGTGCTAAATGTGCTGATCGAATCAATGATATTTTTTTGTTCATGTTTTTCCCTCCATTTATTTTGACGAATCCGAAGACTCACTCATGCTTAAGAGTTTAATACCCCTAAATATTCCTTCCATGGCCCGACATCTTCCATATAACGATTGGAAAATACCCTTACCATTTGAGAAAGGTGTGTCAAATCATGGACCACCCAAGTGGAGATTAGTTCTCGTGCGCTGACCTTTCCGAAAGCAGGATGCATACCTGTTGCATCAAGGGGGTGCCGAGCCACTAACGCCTTTAACTCATTCACATTCGTTGCTCTGAGCGAAGCAAATTCCATGATCTTCTCTTCAAGACTTTTTGAAGTGGTTTCTTCTAAATGGGAAAAACGATCAAAAGCAGGAAACACCGTACCCTCCCTCTCTTGAAAGAGCATCTTCAATCTCGGAATCCAATTGTGTTTCTCCCCTTCGATTAAATGCTCCACAACTTCAATGGCATTCCAGGTCCCTTCCCCTTCATCACACTCCAACCATCCTTTTGACAAACCGGTAAGGAAATATTCAAGGGTCTTCGGAGTTCTCTCCAAGACCTCGATTGCTTCATTTAATTCAAAGTTCATACGCTTTCCTCCTCTATGCTGTTCCACCTTCCACCTCTATGCCTTGCCCAGGTTAAGGAAACAATCCTATTGATCTCTTAAGTTAAGTTCGACGTAGAAGAATGAATCCCTTGTTATGTTCGATACATGCACGGCACACAAAAAATAGGCTGCCCACTAGTCACGGGCAACCTACCTGAACGAATCACACAAAATGCACCACAGTTCCAACCAATAAATATCCGATACAAACATATGTTACAATCGTCTTCACTTTCGAGTCGCCTTCCATATTCATCATCGAATGGTGATGACCCGATTTCATGAAAAGTCGATTTAAATAGATGGAGACCATCGCGACAATGGCAAATACGATGTTTAACCAAAAGGTATAATCGATTTGAAAGGGTGATTCATTCATCACTTGTTTGGCGTTTTCCGGGATCAACCCGATAGCCGTAAACGCATAATGCATCCCCATCGCTGTCAGGATGATGGATAGGTAGAAAATTCCTGCAATGTATAATGCCGTCTTCAACCCATAATACTTCTTGTGAACAGCAACGATCGGTGGCACGACCAAATCAGAATAGATGAATGCCATTATTCCTGCAAAGGCCACTCCACTGGATGCGAGTATGGTGGCAATGGGGATATTCCCCATGGACCCGATGAATGTGAGCATGGCAACGATCGGCCCGATCAGTGCATTTTCCAGTACCTTTAAAAACGAGTCCGGTTGATCGGCGAGGAAGAACATTTTCCACGTATCTTCCGAAATGAATGTGGCCATGATCCCCGCAATGGTGAATCCAATCGTAATCTCTTTCCACACCATTTGCCAATTCATCACAAATTCATGTCCGACCTGATACCAGCCCTCTTTGGACTTGATTTTCTCTTTCCAGTCGAATCCTTCTTCGTCTTCCCCTTCATCCTCCACATGATTCTTTGCTTCCTCCACCAGCTTCTTAGGATAAGTGACTTTCACAAGAATCCAGGTAATAAAGATCAGAACGATGCCCCCAATCATTTCCGCTACTACAAACTGCCACCCGAGAAAGATATAAATAAGTATACCTAATTCAATCACCAGGTTGGTAGAAGCAAATAGAAAGGCCAGGGTCGGAATAAAATGAGCCCCTTTTTTGAAAAGATTCCGCCCTGCTGCCAGGGCTGCAAAGGAACAGGAGGAACTGATCGCCCCGAAGAGTGTCGATAACCCAACGGACTTCAAGCTTGGATTCCCCATATACTTCACCATTTTATCCTTCTGTACAAAGGCCTGAATCATGGAACTGATTAAGTATCCAAGTACGAATGCCCAACCGGATTTCCAGAAATACCCCAGTGAGGTCTTCGCAGATTCGCCAATCAATTCTAACAAATGACCATCTCCTTTTCTGTAATTGATATCTGCTATAGTTCATTGTTACCCACTAATTATGCAGAAACATTGCATCTTGCATGAAAAAGGGGATCTGATTCCCATCACGGTTGTTGTACTATTACCACTAACTGTTTTATGTAACACTTCAAATTCATAAAAAAATGCCTGCCCCGTTGCGTTCATACAATAACGCAACGGGGCAGACATCAAAATGGGGCCAAGGTACCAGTCCCCATGGCTCCCTCACTCCACCACCCGCGGCCCAACCACATGCAGCACAATATCCGCTGTGAAATGAGCAATCATGGCGAATTCAAGTCCCACAAAGACGAAGAGTGCCCCGAACACAAGCCCTCCTATCCCATTGATGACGAGCATGCTGAGGAATATGCCCAGGGTCATCTCAAAATTAGATGCCGCCACACCATAATGCATGATGCCGAAGACTAAGGAGGCAAGGACAATGGCCGACCATTTCTTCACTTTTGTCGCCGTTCCTTTGAACATTTTCATCTGCAGCCAAATCAGCAGCGTGACAAGGAAAAGACGGAAGATCGATTCTTCATTCACGGCCGCTCCGAATGACCCCAATGTCCCGAGCCACCAAGTGGGTTCATTGAGTGAAGAATTGTCCACTCCGAGTGGCTTCGATACGATCAGGCTGAAGATGCTGATGGCCACACCTGCGAGTACCCCATAGAGGGCGGATTTTAAGACTGGTTTTCTAAAAGAATGAAGCGGTTGGTTCTTGTTGAAAAAGGCTTCGAGGATCGGAGCCTTGAGCTTCACCTTCTTCGCAAGCCATAAGGCGATGAATAGCAGGATTCCCGCTTCCAGCAGCACCTGGATGACGTAGAACACGGTGAAGGACAACTTGCTCAATCCCATGACTTCATGAAGATTCTCCCGCGCCATGGCATAGGGGGAAATCGCTAAAGCTCCCAGTATGTTCAGGACAAGTAGGGTGAAATAGACCTTCCAGTTGATGATACTCGGTCTTTTTCCCTCATGAGCGGCAGCGACCAATCGATGTTCTTCCATGTATTCGCTGCCATCATAGCCGTCCACTTTTTCCTGAAGGTCCATGATGAATGGGTCCGGATTGTCCATTGATAGCAAAGCTTTCTTCACTTCTTTTTTCTGACCGAAATAACCCCTGGCGTAAATCGGCTCCTTGAAGATGATTTCATATTTCAGTTCATCCATCATGCCGAATACACGGGTGAACACTCTTGGAAGCATGCTGACATGATAGGCATTTTTCTCGTGGATGATGCCGCCGCCCTTGTTATACTGCGTCCTTGCAGGCTGAATGGCTGCGACATCCCTGATATGAAAGGTCAATGACCTTCTCACCCCGATGTTCATGACGACTTTGTTCCCTTTTATCCGGATCGGTGAGTTTCTGACTAAGTTATAGTCTCCCAGCATGTAGAGGATGCTGTAGACATGGAGCACAACGAGGATATTTGCCCTGAGGGGATCGATTTCCTTTAAGTAGATGTGAAAGACGATTCCTTCAATTACTTGTTCATGAAGGAGCGCGATGAACAGCCAGAAGTAATTCGATCCTTTGTGATAATAATAGCTCTGGATTCCTTTGTCATTGCCTTTCTTCTTCTTCCATCTGAACAGGGCATAGAAGAATATGATCCACTCTTTTTTCAGGATGGTCATGAACGGATTGCTGTCCATATCCCCCCTTCTGTATTTCACAAACAGGATGACGGCGCCGACTTCCGCCAGGGTAATGAGTATGATGATTGAGATTATCAACTGAGTATCCATCTGTTTCCCCCTTTAGCTGAACCGCTTCATCTGGAACCAATAAATGAGGTATTGAACGACGCCCATTCCGATTAATAGAATGATAGGAAAGTAAGGAATGTGGTGTAGATAAGCGGTCAGCGCAATGCCGATCGGAATCGCGAAGGCAAAGAAGATATACACCTTTCTCGTCGCCTTGAAGGTGAGCCACTGCATCCCTTCATCTTCTTCCCGCAGTTCCATCGGGATCACGCTCGGCTTGATCCGATTCTCCGGATGCCGTCTGTTATAAACAGGAATGATCGCCATCATGATGAGGAGCGGAATCCCGAGCACCATGGAATCCACCACGAGCCAATCCGGGATATGGGCCGAATAATGATCTCCCAACATGATGATCCCAAAGCCGATGACGAGAACGGCATTGAACAGTGGTGACTGAAATATCTTCTTTAACATGAACCTCTCTCCTCTTCCAAGCGAAATATCTCTTCTACCGGCACGTCAAATGCGTGTGCAATCTTTAGAGCCAGCGTAATGGACGGTGCATAATCCCCTTTTTCGATCAATCCGATCGTCTGTCTGGTGACGCCGATTCGATCAGCCAGATCCTGCTGGGTAAACCGGAACCTGGCACGCAATTCACGAACAGAATTATTCAACATCTACCATATTTCTCCTTTAATGGTTTTATTATCTTAAATGTAAGGTATCCATTGCATTATGTATAGGATGTTTTACTTTATTTGTTAATTGGACAAATGATTGTGGTGAATTGTTAATAATTGGATTCTGCATTGACTAATGTGGAATTTTATGGAACAGAGTAGATTGTTCGGATAATATTAAGTGATATTGGGTAAACCTTATTCTAGAAGATTGTCGTTGAAAAGGGAGTTGATGAACCGATGACAAAGCAAATTCCAAAGCATGATAAGGAAAAGGATCTTTCCTTAGAGGAACAACTTAAACTGTTATCAAAATCCATAGGGACCATGGATTTAGGTGGAGATTCCGATCAAATCTGCAGGGAGTAAGAAGAAAAAATAATGACTGTTTACTCCCTTGAAAACAATAGCATCCCCGGAAACGATGATCCGGGGATGCTATTGTTCCATTCCATATTAAATGATACGTCCTAACACCTCACATACTTCCGCTTAAACCCGATCTTCCCTTTCTCCACTTGCTTCAGAATATCATCGGCAGCCTTCAGGGTGCTGTTCTTTTTCCCCTCCCGTACCATTTCAACAGGTCCGATTTCTTTTGCCGTCTGAAGAGCCAGTTCATGAAGGGGAACATAAGAAACCCCGACTGTCGTGACAAAATTACTCATCGCCGATTTCGTTCGTTCAGGTGCATTGTGGATGGTTTCTTTCACTTGCTCCAGCATTCCCGCGAGCTTCGTTTCCGAAAACTCTTCGTCCTTGCGATTCCCAAGCAGCCAGCAGTAGCAGCTCCACCCCGCTGACATTTTCAACTCTTCACCACTTGCGATCCACTTATCGGCAACGTCTTGTGCGATGTCGGCTTCAGCCAAAGTGACCGCCACCACGTAATCGGACAGCATATAAAAATATGCCCCGTCGATCCAGCGGTCAAAGTCTGCCTCCGTCATCTCTTTCGGATCGGCAATGACACCTGCAAAATACATGGCGTCATAATTCCCCGTTGCATATAGCTCCTCAGCCAACACCTGATCCTTCTTGATTTTCCTGGCAATCGGCTTCATCGCACCTGTCGCGACGCCAAAGAGCGGCTCGTGGGCACCATTGGATATGTACATTTTCTTGCTTCGTTCCTTGCCCAGTGCTTCAAGCTCCTGCATAACCGTTTGTGAATCCATTCTATCCACTTCCTTTATTTTATAGGTTGTTCACCTTACCATAACTACACTTTCCTTAAATCTGTTTATGATTTTTTTGCAAAAGACAGCCCTTTTTCTTTCAGAGCCTCATTCAATATTCTCACTGCTTTCGGTCCCACCCCATGAATCTTCAGGATATCGGATTCCGACACGCTGGTAAACTGCTCAAGGCGATAAAACCCGGAGTTATGAAGCTCACGGTTCGCGGGCTTACTCATCTTAGGCAATTCGCTTTCTGGTGTTGGGTTATTGGTCATGTCCCTGTCCCCTCTCTCTTTTCATCTGTCTTGCAATACAACTAAATCGAACGCTCCTGTTTAGTATAAGTATTCTCCCTAAATAGTGCTGTTCCTTTATTTCATGACAGAAAAAAGAGCTGCCACAAGGACAGCTCTTCTTAAGACTATACTCACTCAGGGCGCAGGTGCAGGCTTCCCTGCTTCGATCAGCACTTGGTCACGGCCCAGCATGACGGAAAGGAGAATGGTCAATACGCCTGTTCCGATGAGGAGCCATTCAATGGCGATGATATCTGCCAAGGGTCCGAATATCAGCATTCCAATCGGCATCATCGAGGTGGAGATCATCCCCATGACCCCGAAGACTCTTCCCAGGTAATTCTCTTCGATTTTCTCCTGCAGTAACACCATTGTCGGTGTATTAAAAATCGGCATGGCCACTCCGAATAAAGCCATGAAGACGAGATAGAACCAAAAGACCGGCACGATGCCAAGAGCGAAGGTGCAGAATCCCATAATCAGACTTGAGAAGGTCATCGTCGCAATCTTATTTTTAAACCCGCCCCAGGAAGCAATGATGGCTCCGCCTGCCATCATCCCAATGGAAAAGGCAATTTCGATGGCCGTCAGTCTCCAAATATCATCGCCGAAGCTCCGGGTGACCTGCAGCGGAGTCAAAAAGGCCGCAGGTGCCATCAGAACAAAGAAGATGGAGAAAAACAGGAAGAACTTCTTCAGGAACCCATGGCTGTTGACATATTGCAAGCCTTGTTTGAAGTCACTGAAGTAGCTTGTTGTTTGCTTCTCCGCTGCCTTCTCATGCACCGAGATCTTTAAAAAGGCCAGCAGTGTGATGATTGCAATGGCTGCCGTAATGACATCGATGAAGAAAATGATTTCAATCGATGCCATCCCAAGTAATGCCGCACTGACCATTGGGGACACGAACATAATGACAGCCTGAATGCTTCCGTTTGCCCCGTTCACCTTCGTCAGCTTCTCCTTTGGGACAATCTGCGGCAAAATTGCACCGACAGCCGGTGTCTGAATCCCGGTTCCAAGGGCCCGGACCGCTGCCATGACAAACAGCAGCCAGATTGAATCGTATCCCATTAAGAAGAGAATCGCGAGAACCAGCGTTGAAGTCGCGATCAGTCCATCCGATAACACAATCAGCAGCTTCCGGTTATAGCGATCCGCCCACACACCCGCAACCGGGGACAGGAGGAAGGTCGGAATAAATCCGCAAATGATGAACAACGTCATCATCAATCCCGACTCCGTCTCTAACGTGATATGCCACATGATCGCGTATTGCACCAGGGACGACCCGAATAACGAGATCGTCTGACTGCTTAGAAAGAGAATGATATTCCTTAACCAATCTTCCTTATGATTATGATTTACTATGTTCATTTCCCACCAACTCATTTCTATTATTTAGTATAAAAACAAGCCTTGCCTACTAGTTTTAAAGACACAAAAAAGAAGGGAGACTCCTCCCCTCTTTAAAAATACCGACAAATACAGGTTTCCTTAAAAATAGACAGATCAATCCCATTGCTCCGAACATAGGCAGAGCCTTCAAACGTATTCAATTAACGAGTGAAAAGCGGGAAACGCAATCTGATTGATGCTGTCAACAGGAAAACCTCCATTTCTTTTATAAGTAAGATAATCATAGCAAAGGGCCCCTGCTGGCGCAATCGTTTTTTCAAACTGAACCTGGAGTTTGCTCCCGGTGGATATACACTTCAGGAGCTTATCACTTTCGTTTTCTCCAAATAATCTCTCAAAGAATCCAAATCCTTTGCGCAAGCCTTCTTAAATGCGCCTACCATTAATTTACCGAACCATTTCGACAGTCCGGTCAGTCCTCTGATTTCACCAAGTAACGTTACTTCTGTTTGATCACCAGATGAAGTCAGCAAATAGGTAAATACAAATTCTCCTTTTCCTGTCGTCCCCTTCGTACCGTCACATCGCAGCACTATCTTCTCAGGTTCTACAAGCTCCACTACTTCAAAATGTTCCGTAGCTTCTTTGCCGAACATCTTTCTTGTCTCTTTCCACTGACTGCCTTCACGGAGTTGCCCTTCATCCATTCTCTCTATTTCCACCAACCCTTGCATCCAGTGTTTGGCAGAATCAAGGTCTAATAGACTCCTATAGGCTAATTCTTTGGAGACCTGAAAGTTTCTATTTACTTCGAAAGGGATACTCAAATGGAATGACCTCCTAAAATATCGTGCTTTTGAATAGATTTGACAAGTTTGCCTTAATTCCTTCTTTTATTTGAGTTTCAAGAAATGTTACCGCCCTTCCTTCTTTCCACCACAAAAGGAGATAAGCCTCTAAAAGCCCATCTCCTTTCGTCTATATATTCTCTTGCTTCAATCCTTCAATGATATTCTGCTTCTTGACCTTTCCGATTGAATAAAGCATGGCCGAGCTGACGATGATGAAAATCGCAGCGATGACAGATAGGATATCGATCCACGGCAGCACGAATCCGTAATCGAAGGTCTCTCCAACAGATCTGTGTATCAGATACATGACACCGATACTGATCGGCAGCCCGAACAGCAAGGATTTGACTCCGTAAAAGATGCTTTCATAGTTGATCATTTTATTAAATCCTTTTGGGGTCATCCCAACGGATTTAAGCATGGCGAATTCCCTTTTTCTCAAGGAAATGCTCGTTGAAATCGTATTGAAGATGTTCGCGATGGATATCAATGAAATCAGCGCAATGAAACCATATGTGAAGACTGACAGGAACAGGATGAGCTGTTCTTCCTGCTGCCTGTCTTGATAGACATTATATATATACAGATTCGATGGCACCACTTCTTCAAGGGCTTTCTGGGTTTCCATCGGGTCGGTACTGTTCATATATAACTGGCTGCGGACTTCCTTTTTCATCTCGTCATCCATCAAGGCATCCATCGTTTTCATCGGTACGATGACATCCAATCCGCCCATCATTGCGGTACGGACACCCATTGGCACTTGGTCTGTCATGGCCCCGATCGTAAACGATCCCAAAGGTTTCGATTTCTCTGTATCATAGTTCGTGAAGATCAAATCGAGGACGTCTCCCGGTTCGGTTACGATCGATTTGGCCTCGATGAACTTGGTCGTGGTCGGATCGTGATAGGAAATCTGATCAATGACGATGGCTGTTGGCTTCTCGGGATCGTCGAACATCTCGAGTTCTGCGCCTGCTTTTTTGGCAAAGTCTCTAAAGCTCTGTTCATCCAATCCATGTAAGTTCACATAGTATTGATAACGTCCATCATCAAGGGGAATGTTATCCCGTTTGATCATGACCTTCAATTCCTGAGGAAATTTGTCTTTGTCAATAAGGGCAGTCGAGCTCAGACTTTTTTGGACGCTGTATGCTGTGATATTCTCCAGTTGAACCAAGTCTTCCAATTGCTCTGTATCCCCGGTATTGGCCGATACGGAAATATCGAAATTCGTCCCTTCCTGGGACATGACTGCCGATTTCTTCAGGTTATCTGTAAAGAAAGACACCGATAAGAAGAGAACGATACTGATCACCAGGGAAAAAATCGTCGCATGGTAACGCCGTTTATTCCGTTTCAGATTTTTCAATCCGATTTCCGCCTCCAACCCGAACAGCTTCCGGACGAGCTTGGACGTTTTGACCGTCTTACCAGTCAATTTGACATCCTGCGTCTGGCGGATCGCATCGATTGCTGAAATCTTCGAGGCTTTTCGTGCAGGCAGATACGTAGAAATAAAAATTGTCGCGCTTGAAATCAGACAGGAAACCAGGACTGTTGACGGCGTGACGACGACCTGAAGCCTCTCAGAAATGCCCAATGCTCCGTCAATATAAGTATTGATAAACCAAAAGGTAGCTCCGATCCCCAACGCCCCTGCCAATAAACCAAGGGGGATGCTGATGACTCCGATGACCATCCCTTCGAAAAAGACGGAATTTCTCTTCTGTTTCTTCGTCGCCCCAACACTCGAAAGCATCCCTAAGTGTCTGGATCGTTCAGATACACTGATGGCAAATGCATTATAAATAAGCGATACCGAACCGATGATGATGACGGCCATGATGATCCCAAGTAAGGAAAACAGGGTGAAGCGGAGATTGTCATTGTCCGTCACACCGTAGTAGCGTAGCAATTCATCATTGAAAGCCACTTTCCCAATCCCATTCTCTTTTGCCAGTTTCCCGGCATGCTCAAAGACGGAGGAGTTCACTTTGTCCAACACCACAATCGCATCCACCATATCCGACTTATTCAAGGAACTCTTATCGATATAGCCGAGCACTGTATAACCTGGAGACCATGCCGGTTCCCATGATGGGGTTTCTATGATGCCCGTAACTGTGAAGGTCTCCATGGAGTTCACTTCAAGCCTTTCCTTAATACCTTCTCCATCCCTTTGGAGCGAGTCATTCTGTCCCAATGGCTCGCTTTCCCCCTCCATCATCCGGCTCCCGATAGCCAGTTTGATCTGGTCCCCGATCTTATACTGAACACCGGCATCATTCGCGATTTGCTCAGAAATGACCACTTCCTGTTCATCGGAAGGCAGGCGGCCTTTACTCAACTCGATCGGAAACTGCTTAAAGCCTTCTTCATTATATTCTTTTATAAATAAGTAGGGCTTATCTTCCACTTTGGCCCCATCGAGCTTTGCATACCCCAATTCATTGGATAGGAGCAAGCTTCCCGTATCCTCGTCATTCGCTATTGCTTCAATTTGATCGGGGCTGACGTTTTGATATTGAACATGCCACTCGCCATTGTCGGCTATCGATTGTCTTTTCATAATGTCCAGGAATGACACGCCGAGTGTCGCAACGGCCATGATCATCGACACCGAGATGATCACCCCGGTGATGGTCACAAGGGTTCTTCTTTTGTTTTCTTTCAGATGCCGTAACGTCAGTTTGTTGATGATATTCACGGGCGGATCACCTCATCCTTAGCGATCTTTCCATCTGCGATCTCGATCACACGATCTGCCTGCAGCGCAATCCGTTCATCATGGGTAATGATGATCAATGTCTGGTTATAGGTTTTGTTGAATATTTTTAAAAGTTCGATGATTTCGGTAGAGTTCTTGCTGTCGAGATTTCCTGTCGGCTCGTCCGCAAGAATGATTGCAGGATTACTGATCAGCGCTCTCCCGATGGATACACGTTGCTGCTGTCCCCCGGATAATTGGTTCGGAAGATGGTTCAGCCTTTCATGTAGGCCCAATGTAGACACTAGATCCGTCAACTGCTTTTGGTCCACTTTATGCTGATCCAATAACATGGGAAGGGTGATGTTCTCTTCCACCGTCAAAATCGGGATCAGATTGTAGAACTGATAGATCAACCCGATCTGCCTTCTTCTGAAAACAGCCAGCTGGGTTTCATCCAATTGATAAATATCGGTTTGATCGATTAGCACTTTCCCGCTTGTCGGACGGTCGACGCCCCCAAGCAGGTGAAGCAAAGTAGATTTCCCCGATCCAGAAGGACCGATGATCGCCACGAATTCCCCTTTTCTTACAGAGAATGAGACATCATCCAGTGCCTTGACCGCCGTTTCCCCTTTGCCATATATCTTAGACAGATTTTCAATTTGTAAAATATTCATTTGGTACCTCCATAATGTTGATGTAGACCCCAGTATATCTGTCCAATATGACTTTAAAGTGACTATGAAAGTGACAATTTATTCACTTTAGGGGGTACGGGGAGCAAGAATAAACACCCTCCTATTTATAAAATTTAATCGAAAACACGGTACCATTTCCTTTTTCACTTCGGACCTCAAGATCCCCCTGCTGACTGGTGATGATGCTGTAAGCCATCGCCAGACCGATTCCGACACTGTCGTCGCTTGCATTCTTGCCCTTGTAAAAACGCCTGAATATGTATGGAAGATCTTCTTTTGGAATCCCGTCTCCATTATCCGCAATGATGATTTCAGTGTAGAGCGGATTCTCCGAAAATGAAATGGAGATCACTCCTCCTTCTCCCGTGTGCTCCACAGCATTTTTCAGAATATTAATGAGGGCCTCGGCCGTCCAGCGAAGATCACCGGTAAACGTGACCGATTCGTCCCCGCTTATGTTCAATGTCTGCTCTTTAATATCCATTGGAATCAAGACAGGCTGCACCGCACTCTGAATCAGATCCCGGACGACCACCTTGTCTTTCTTAAACGAAATGGTTCCTGCATCGATCTTGGATAATTTCAAAAGCGAAGAAACAAGCCACTCGATCCTCTCCAATTGCACCCGGATATGTTGAGTGAATTCGGAACGCTTTGATTCCTCCAATGTGCTGTCACTTAAGAGATCGGCCATCACCATCATCGAGGTAAGAGGTGTCTTCAACTGATGTGAGATATCAGAAAGGGCGTTGGTCAAAGTGAGTTTGTCCTTCTCTAAAAATGAACGATGCTCAGACAGCATCAAGGTCACCTTATAGATGTCATTCTTTAATATACTGAGCTCCCCTTCTTGGTTATCCCGGACATCAAGGCTGTCATCCCCGCTGCTGATTTTCCTCAAGTAACCCGAAAGCTTTTCAATTTCACTGTACCGCCACCTTGTAAAGATAAAGTTGCATCCTGCTAGCAAAACGGATGTGACCAGCACAAACAATGCAACCCGAATCGAAAACAGAAAACCTGCCAATATGAATGCCGAAAGACTGATGGATAAAAGACTGATGAAAAACCATTGAACTTCCCGATTCCGCCACATATCAATCGCCTGCCTTATATCCCATACCGCGGACGGTCTTGATGATCGTTGGCCGCTGTGGTTGGTCCTCCAGCTTTTCCCGCAGCCTCTTAATATAAACGGTCAACGTGTTGTCATTGACAAAATCACCGGCCACGTCCCAGATCCGATCAAGAAGCTGGGCCCTCGTCAGCACCTGTCCGACGTGCTTGGCAAAGATGAGGAGAAGCCGGTATTCCAAAGCGGTCAATACTACCTCGTCACCATTCTTATACACTTTACCCTCCAACGTGTTAATCCGGATATCCTCAATATCGAGCCACACGTTTGCCTGTGCCGGTTGTTTATGATATCTCCGGAGCACCGACCTGATACGGGATAGCAGCTCACGGACCCGGAACGGCTTCGTAATATAATCATCCGCACCCATATCCAGCCCCATCACGACGTTCACTTCGTCATCCAGCGCTGTCAAAAAGATCACCGGCTTATCGTCCCGCTTCTTCACCATCTCACACAAATCATAGCCGCTCCCATCAGGAAGCGACAAATCAAACAAACATAAATCGATTTCCTCTAACCTACCATGAATCATCGCTTTGGCAGACTCCGCATCATAACAAAGAATCGTCTCATATTCCTCCTGACGCAGCGAATACTCCAACCCGGCCGCAATCGTCCGATCATCCTCTACCAACAATAGTTTCATATACATACACCCTAACCGTCATTCATTTTATCAACATATTTTATCATGGAAGCAGAATCAATGGACAGGTTCGGACCAGCCGGTTCGTTTCCCTTCACCTAAGAAGACATATTCGAAATCTGTTTCATTCATGTTATTCCCCCTCGACTTACTCTTATTCTATAAGAAGCCTTCTACTTGATACATTTTCCATAAAAATCCGTCGATTGAACACTTCTCACTTTGAATCAGACTCTACGTCCACTATAATATAAGTAAGAATTATCATAATAATCTAACTCTTCACCTCTAGCAAATGGTAATGGTTTATTCAAGCCAGTGTCACATATCTGAAAGGAGAATGTAAATGGAAAACAACAATCGCCCAGACCAAAAAGATCACTCCGCAGCTGCAGGCCAGTGCCCTGTAACCCACCACAAGGATAGCGCCATCACGACGACGACGGCTCCAGGTGGTACGACGAATAAACACTGGTGGCCGAACATGCTGAATTTGAACATCCTTCGCCAGCATGACACAAAGTCGAATCCAATGGGGGAAAACTTCAACTATAAGGAAGAATTCTCGAAGCTGGATTACGATGCCCTGAAGCAGGATCTTCACAACCTGATGACAGACAGCCAGGATTGGTGGCCTGCCGACTACGGTCACTATGGTCCATTCTTCATCCGGATGTCTTGGCACGCAGCAGGTACATACCGGGAAACCGACGGACGCGGAGGCGGTTCATCAGGTTCACAGCGTTTTGCTCCCCTCAATAGCTGGCCGGATAACGTCAACCTTGATAAAGCCCGGCGCCTGTTATGGCCGATCAAGCAAAAGTATGGGAATAAGATTTCCTGGGCTGACCTGCTTGTGTTAACAGGTAATGTTGCTCTTGAATCCATGGGCTTGAAGACGTTCGGATTCGGTGCAGGTCGCGAAGACATCTGGCATCCTGAAGAAGATGTGTATTGGGGTAATGAGAAAGAGTGGCTTGCTGACAACCGCTATTCCGGCGACCGTGAGCTAGAAAATCCACTCGCTGCGGTACAGATGGGTCTGATCTATGTTAACCCGGAAGGACCGAACGGAGAACCCGATCCACTGGGTAGTGCCCGTGATATCCGCGATACATTCGGACGCATGGGGATGAACGATTATGAAACCGTGGCCCTTGTGGCAGGCGGTCACACATTCGGTAAGGCCCATGGAGCAGGTGACGCTGACCTAGTCGGGGACGATCCCGAAGCGGCGGATCTTGAGACTCAAGGGTTCGGCTGGCTGAGCTCACACGGAAGCGGAAAAGGCCGAGACACGATTTCAAGCGGTGTCGATGGTGCCTGGACGACGAATCCGACGAAATGGGACAACGGCTACTTCGACCTTCTGTTCGGCTATGAATGGGAGAAAACGAAGAGTGCGGCCGGAGCTTCCCAATGGACACCGGTCGGCATGACGGAAGAACATATGGCACCGGACGCGGAAGATCCATCCATCAAAGTCAAGACGATGATGACGACGGCCGATATGGCGTTGCGTATGGATCCGGACTATGAAAAAATTTCACGCCGTTTCCATGAGAATCCGGGAGAGTTTGCCGAAGCCTTCTCCCGTGCCTGGTTCAAACTCCTTCACCGTGACATGGGTCCGAAAGCAAGATACTGGGGTCCAGAGGTTCCCGATGAAGAATTGATCTGGCAGGATCCGGTTCCTGCGGTGGACTATGACTTATCGGATAGCGAAGTGGCTTCTTTAAAAGAAAAAATCCTGGACACAGGCTTATCCGTGAGCGAGCTCGTGAAAACCGCTTGGGCATCCGCCAGCACGTACCGCGGTTCCGATATGCGCGGAGGCGCGAACGGAGCTCGCATCCGCCTCGCTCCCCAGAAAGACTGGGAAGTGAACGAACCACAGCAGCTTGAGAAAGTACTTGGAGTCTACGAAGACCTTCAGAGCAAGCTCGATAAGAAAGTCAGCCTGGCTGATTTGATCGTATTAGGCGGAAACGCAGCCATTGAAAAAGCCGCTAAGGATGCCGGCTTCGAGGTAACGGTTCCATTCTCACCAGGACGCGGGGATGCAACAGCCGAGCAAACAGACGCTGAGAACTTCGGCGTATTGGAGCCGGTATCAGACGGATTCCGTAACTACCAGAAGCAGGAATACGCTGTCAGCCCGGAAGAAATGCTTGTGGATAAATCACAACTGTTAGGACTGACTGCACCTGAAATGACGGTCCTGTTAGGCGGTATGCGTACCCTCGGTGCCAATCACAGTGATTCGAAACATGGTGTTTTCACGGACCGCGTCGGTGCATTGACAAACGACTTCTTCGTGAACCTGCTGGACATGGGTATTGAGTGGAAACCGACCGACTTCAACCAGTATGAAGGCCTCGACCGCAAGACGGGTGAAGTGGTTCGTACGGCATCACGATTTGACCTGGTGTTCGGTTCAAACTCCGTCCTTCGTGCTCTTGCAGAAGTGTATGCGCAGGATGATAACAAAGAAAAATTTGTCCGTGATTTTGTTGCCGCTTGGGTGAAGGTGATGGATGCGGATCGGTTTGATTTGAAATAAGCGCAGATAGAATAAACACGCCTCTCCATTAAAGGATGAGGCGTGTTTTTTTAGCTGTGGCTCTTTTTTCAGCAAGGATCCAATCCAGAGCATTTCCCCAGAGAAGGGGATTCATATCAAGCTCTTCACTCAATATCCGGTCCCCCAAGACCCGTATACGATCCCGCTCCATCTATTGAAAGATTCTAAAGTCATTTTCAGTCCAAAAATAGACAAAATGGAGCAGCCTGACTTCAATTCAAACATAACAACCTTTCCACCCTTACCCTATTGACAGATACACTATTCTCTTTTATTATCAATATCAATAACAATAACAAATAAAAAGGATTGAATCTTATGACCAACCTAAATACAGACTTGATCCTTCATCCCATTAGGATGCGCATCATACAGCATCTATCTAAGGGAGCAGCTACTGTAAATGAGCTGAAGGAATGGATGGCAGATGTCCCTCAAGCCACACTTTACCGCCATTTAAATCGATTGACAAAAAGTGAGATCATATATGTCATCCACGAACGCAAGATTCGGGGTGCAGTGGAAAAAACCTATGCCATGCAGGAAGACAACCCATATATGTCCGTTGAAGAGCCGGGGCAGCTGACAGGCGAAGAACATTTAAAATTGTTCATGACCTTCCTTTCTTCCGTGACAGGCCAGGCTAGAAGCTACCTCCTGAATCATCCGGATCCGGCCGGGGATTCGTTCGGATATAATCAGTTGGACCTTTACCTTACACCCGACGAGCTCAAAGAGTTGAATGAAGGCATGAACGAGCTTTTGACTAAATTCAAATCGAACAGACCCTCTAAAGAAAACGATAAGATTTCTCTCATACAAATGCTCATACCAGACCCTAAAGGAAGTGACAACAAATGATCAGGACCAAATTTTACAGAAGAATATTCGAATTAAATGGACATCCCATCATCGCAAAAGGATTGCGTTCGTTTGCACAATCTAAGGCGAGCAAGCCGTTCATCGGCTCTTTTGCGAAATTGTATAAGCTGAACATGGAGGAAGCCACTAGGGGAATCCGTGAATATGGCTCCCTTCACGACGTTTTCACAAGGGAATTGAAACCCGGAGCGCGCCCCATCGCTGACTCTGCCGATGCATTCGTCAGCCCGTGCGACGGATATTTATCCGTTGTCAATGACTTGACCCTGGAAAGCACGTTCACGGTCAAGGAACAGGAATATACGGTGGAAGAACTGTTGGGATCATCAACAAAAGCAGAACCCTACGCCGGTGGCCAGGTTCTCATCTTCTACTTAAGCCCAACCGATTATCACCGGGTTCACGTTCCAATTGATGCTACGGTTGAGGAAGTCTATACCCTGGGGAAAGACGCAGCCCCCGTAAACGAAATTGGACTGACTCACGGCCTACGTCCCCTCACCCGGAATTATCGCCTGGTCTCCCGGTTCGATGTGGCAGGATCCCCTCTTGCCCATGTCATGGTCGGCGCATTGAATGTGAATTCGATCGTCCGGACGAATGAGGCAAATGTCGTTCATCGGGGAGATCCGTATGGGTACTTCTCATTTGGCTCGACAGTCGTGCTTTGCGTTCCAAAAGGTACGTTCAGCTTTAATGGGAAAACAGGCCCCGTCAAAATGGGTGAAGCAATTGGAACTTGGTTGTCATAATAGGAACGAAAACGCCTCTTCCCTACAAGGAAGAGGCGTTTTAAAAGATTCTTTACAATTGGTCCAAAATGAGAGGCGGTATCAGTGAGGTCACACTAAATCAGATAATTCATATAATCCCCTATTCTAAAATGTTTACAACCGTTCTCCCTCTTGCCTTCCCCGCAAGAATATCAGACAAGGTCTGAGGAAGCTCATTGAATGAAACTTCATTCTGAATGTCATGTAATCCATCAGGCTTCAAGTCTGTCGCCATGCGCTCCCATAACGTTACTCTCAAGTCTTTTGGACAATAAACCGAATCGATCCCCAATAAGTTCACGCCTCTCAGGATGAATGGGAATACCGTTGTCGGAACGTCCCCACCCCCGGTCAATCCACTAACAGCAACGGATCCTCCGTACTGTGTATTGCTTAATACGGCTGCCAATGTCTTACCACCGACAGGATCGATGGCACCCGCCCAGCGTTGTTTACCAATCGGGCGAATCTTCTCGGGCGTTACGTCTTCACGGGAAATGATTTCTTTCGCCCCCAATTTCTTTAGGTACTCATGTTCGGATTCTTTCCCTGTACTGGCGATGACGTCATAATTCCGTTTCGCAAGCATGGAAACCGCCATACTTCCGACGCCTCCTGTCGCCCCGGTCACTAAAACGGGACCATCTTCAGGAGTCAATCCCTTCTTCTCTAATTGATGGATGGACAGGGCTGCAGTAAATCCTGCCGTTCCGAAGGTCATAGCTTCCTTCATGGTCAAGTGTTCCGGCAATGGGACTACCCATTCAGCAGGGACCCTTGCATATTCACTGTAACCACCGTAATGGGAAACGCCTAATTCATAGCTGGTCACAATCACCTTGTCACCCTCTTTATAACGGGAATCTCCTGATGACGTGACAATCCCGGCCAGATCAATCCCAGGTACAAACGGATATGATTTCACGATATTTCCCTTTGGAATGCTCGCTAAGCCGTCTTTATAATTCACACTGGAATAATGGACCTGTATGGTCACATCTCCTTCCGGCAGGTCATCCATGGACAGAGATTCAACGTTCACTGAGAAGTCTTCCTCGGTCTTATTCACAACAAGAGCTTTAAAAGATTTTGACATTTGAATCATTCCCCTTTCAAATTGATTAGGTTCATCATAGTACATTTTATACTGACCGGTCAATTTATTTTGTCCAGCCAATCAAAAAGTTGTATAATGGGAATAGTTCCAAATGGAGGTTCGATGTTACGATGGCTAAAAAAGCTGAACAACGACGCAAACAAATACTAAAGGCCGCCTTTCAAGCCGCATCGGAAAAAGGATATGAGTCCGTAACCTTACAGGATATCGCCGATTATGCGGACGTCAGTAAAGGTGTGACCAACTACTATTTCAAAAATAAAGGCGATGTATTCGCCAACCTTTTCGAATGGCTCACAACCAGAATCTATGAAAAAGAAGCTGAATCCATCGAAGAAAAAGGTACAGCTGCCGAGAAGCTGGAAGCCTATCTCAACCAGGTATTCATCAGTCCCGCCGAAAACAAAACATTCTACCGGGTATATCTGGACTTCCTGTCACAAATCAAAAACGAAGACCGCTACAAAGTAATCAACCAGATATTTTATGAAAACTGTTGGTCTATCGGTGAAAACATCATCACACAGGGAATCAAAGAAGATATCTTTCAAGTGGAGAACATCAAACAAGCAGCTAAAAGTATCCGTGCCATGATAGACGGAAGTCTGATTCAATGGCTGATGAGGGATGATGATGCCCTCCACGATTATTATCATAAGATGTGCCAAGAATCTATCCATCACATCCTTAATTTCAAGAAGTGAACTATTTGACCAGTGCTGAAAAAAAACAGACTTAGAAAAGGTTCTAAGCCTGTTTTTAGAAATAAAAAGTGGCCACTCCCCTGCCTAGGGAGTGGCCACTTTTCTGAAGCGTAAAGCCTTCACGCTCCCACACTTTCTCGTATGTCATCCACTTTAGCATCCGTCCGCTTTTCCAACTTATAAACCAACACCCCGCCAATCAACAACCCAATCCCAAGAATCTTCTCCCAGGAAAGTGCAGACGGTTCAAAACCGAACCATCCACCTGTGTTGACGATAAAAGCAATGGTAATTTGAGAAATAAGCGCGATCGAGATCGCATAGGCGGGACCGATCAAGGTGACTCCCCTCATCAGGAAGAACACGATGCCGACGCCGAACACCCCGCTGAACAGAAAGACGGGATTTACCCCGCTGAAGTCCAGCAGACTTTTATCTTCCATTGTGTAAAAGACCGGCAGGGAACAGACGAGACCGAGGCCAAGTACCAGGCTCGTCGTTGCCCATGGGCCTGTCTTTTCACTGACTCTTGCATTGAATACATTTTGTAAACTGATTAGGATTCCTGCCACGATGGCGAGTACGATTCCGATCATTTGAGACCCTCCTTATTCATAGATGTTTCCTTTCGCAAGGATGCTGAGTTTTTCAAGATCTTTGATGGTGATGGACCCGTTGACCCGTTCGATGAGGTCGTCGGTTGTCATCTTCTTAAGTACCCGGTTCAGGTGACGGTAGCTCGTGCCGATCCATTCGGCGAGCTCCATGAGATTGGACGTATGCATCTCCTGATGGAACATGGTCCCTTCGCCCGCTTCGGAAATGGATAGCAAATAGCTTGCCAGGCGTACTTCGACGGGATACAACATGTGCATGCTCGTTATATGAGATTCCGTGTAAAACTTGTGGGCCACTGTATCAAACAAAAAGCGCATGATAGCAGGATGCCCCTTCTCCAGTTTTGCCAAATCCGAGAAAGGAACCGATAAGAACACCCCGTCCGTGACGGCTTCCACCGAGTTGAGTACAGCAGTGCCTTTTGAATATTCCACATCCCCGATCAGGGCAAGGGGTCGCTTGAACCGGTTGATCAGCAGTTTCCCCTCAGGTGTATGGGTGAAAATCTTGATTTTCCCCTCCAAGAGAAAGTACAGTTCATCGAGCTCTTCCCCCGTCGAAAAAAGATTGTCCCCTTTTTCAAAAGAATACACCTTGATATGCTTTCTGAAATCCGCTGGAAATAACTCATCCAGGTCGAATTGTTTTATATAATGGTCTGGCTCAGCACTTTGTATTTCTTTCATCATTTGACTCCTTCTTCTACAATTGGAAAAGGACGACACCTGCAAGCATCATCGAGAGGCCAATTGCCTGCCTCGGCGTAACCGGGATCTTCTTCTCCCCGAACCATCCCCGTGACTCGATGAGGAATGCCGTCCCGATCTGTGCCACAAGAAGGATCGCAATCGCCGATGCCGGTCCGATCATGTGAATCGCCGTCAGTTCCGAAAACACCACGATCACACCGAAACTACCTCCGATCAAGTACAGGATCGGTACCTGCCTGAAGCTCTTTCCTTTTCCATCTCTTACTTTCATATATATCGTCATCGCAATCACAAAGGCAACAAGATGAACCATCGAAGTCGTATGCCACCCGCCGATCGCGTCACTCATCCTTGCATTGAATATCCCCTGCATGGTGATGCAAAGTCCACCAAGCAGCGCAAATAAAGCACCTTTCATCGTTCATCCTCCTATTCTTTGTTCTATTAAATAGGAGGACGGATTATTGCGAAAGGACATATGTCCTAAGGATTGCCGATTTTGGGATCGGGTAAACCAGAGGAACCAATAGACTGCCTATCTTCCTTCTTTAAGTCATAACTGAGTAAACCTTTTTCGTTAATAACCAAATTCATTAATAAATCCATGCTTAATGATTTCAACCTTCACGACCGGATCAATCACGACTTCAGGATACTCCTTGTCCCTCAAATCCATCATGAGAACAAGGATTAATGCTTCTTTAGTATTGAAATAGCTTGTTAAACCTTCTTTATGAAACATGGCTAATCCGCTGATCTCTGCTGAACCCTATATGTTATAGTCATATATATAGTTATCATAACCGTTTTACAAAAAGGGAAAAGGAGGCCTCGTCATGATGATCAAGTGGATTCGCATACGATGATAATGAATGGGGTCGCCTATCATGCTCCAGAAGAGTTTATTCATCTACGTCTTCATAACAGCGAATAGAGAATAAATCATACGGAGGTAAAAAAATGAGAGAACAAATGGTGAACATAAATAATGTGGAAATCTGTACAGAAAGTTTCGGAAACCCTAATGACCCTGCTGTGCTATTGATCATGGGTTCGATGTCTTCATTAGATTGGTGGGATGAGGATTTCTGTCTCCGACTCGCTGATCAAGGAGTGTTTGTCATTCGGTACGACCATCGGGATTTGGGGCGATCAACCATTTACCCTCCTGGTACTTCCCACTATACCGTAACCGATATGGCTGACGATGCAGCCGGTGTTCTGACTGCTTATGGCATAGATAAAGCTCATATCGTTGGAATGTCGTTGGGCGGTATGATCGGCCAGGTTCTTGCCTTGAAATATCCTGAGCGCGTGCGGACCCTTACACTCCTTGCATCAAGTGTATTCGGAACCGTGATGGAAGAACTGCCTCCAATGGATCAGCGCATACTCGATCACCATGCGAAGAGTGCTTCCATCGATTGGTCAAACCGGGGAGTGGCCATTCCCTATCTTGCGGATGGATGGAGAACATTAGCTGGTTCCAAGCCTTATGAACAGGAAAGAATGGTTAAACTGGCTGAAAGGGAGTATGACCGTGCCAAACAGCTGCCGAGCAGATTTAATCATGCCCTGCTGCAAGGTGGAGGCGCTTATTACAATAGAATGAATGAGATCAGAGTACCTGTTCTCATTATACACGGCACGGAAGATCCGGCTCTGCCATACGAACACGGTCTTGCCCTTGAGAAAGCCATACCACATGCTGAATTAGTGCCTCTTGATGGATCAGGGCATGAGATTCATAGTGAAGACTGGGACCAAATAATAGATTCAATTGTAAAACTTCATTCGCGATAAAAGAATATATGGATAAAGGCAGCCGTTTTGAAAGACGGCTGCCTTTTTATGGGGGCTGATCCCCATTTCTGGTTTCCTGGATCTGATTCCACAATCCCCCTGAAATTCAGATTAATCAACCTTCTACCCACACACTTATTATCCCTTAGTCAATTTCCTTCGATCTTCAACCTGAGGTGGTTCTTCCATCCAACCCTTTTTGACCATGATTTTTCCACTCTGTTTGGCGAAATCATAAATGTCCTTTGCAAGGAGTGACATCTTAGCAGGTAAATCATTTCGCAAACTAAACGCACCGCCAATGGCGTTACTTCCAAGTCCAAATGTCGTTAACAAACTGGTGTTATACATCATCATCTTATCTGAGAAAGGAGAAACAGTTGAAGCTGTCGCTTTCCCCGCATGAGTCGCTGGAGGTTCAATGAAATCATCTCTTAAAAATTCACCCAGTGATGTTTCAACTTTCTTGGCTAGCTCCATTCCTTGAACAAAATGATTACGTACAGATTTATCAGAAGCCACTTGTGCAAACCCTATCATTAATTGCAACCCTGTAAGATTCGTCTCAATCGCATGGTGGATAAGTGAAAGTTCAATCGTATTCAACGACCTTTCATTTGAAAGCAAGTTCAACGAGGTTAAATACTTTTTGTTTTGTACAAACGCCACTTCTTTCGGCATCGATACATAAGGGGGGCGGGAAAGAACTCCTTTCTCCAGTAGTAGATGCGTCGTTTGGTCATAAGCTTCTTGTGCCTCCATTGTCAGTCGTCTGAATAATTGTCGAATATCTTTGCGATATGACATCGTGGAATAGAGTGCATAAAGGTTCGTTTCGATCTTGGACATCAAGTGCAAATACATGACATCATAATGAAAGTCGAATAACTTAGGAGCCCCTTTGTTCACATCATGTTCAGTAAACCCCACAGGAATCGCTGCCCCTTCCTGTTTGAAAATATCTGTCACGACGCCTACGCATTCGGTAACTCGTTCATAATGTAACTGTAAAATGTGTTTAATCTCAACCTCTTCAGCCTGTTCAAGAAAGTATTCCAGAAATCTCATCATCATCGTTTTCTCTTGATACGTCATCCACAAGTTCCCTAGTTCAGATGAAGTAATGGGTATTATTTCCTCACGATCCATCCTCAGACCTCCTAGTAATCTCATTCGTTTCTTTTAACATGACCCACGACTCTAATATTATGTATAACCCTATATTTTGAAAGAGCCCTGTTTAAAATAATCATATGGGTTCTGTCTTATTACACTTAGGATAAGTTAAAGAATAATGTATGCTGCCTCTAGTCATACTATCTTCAACCTATCTAGGAGTGTTCCGATGAGTGTAACTCAGTTGTACCTTGTAAAGAACACACGCTTAATTCAGTGGAAAAAATAGGCGCCTTTTCATACGTTTAGATATGTCAGTTTCACATTATTTCTCATAAGGAGCCTTGTTGCACTAGTCAAGGGCATGGACAAATCGAAAAGCGCATAATAAAAAAGTAAACCTAAAGGTTTGATAACATGAAAAAGACTCAAAAGTTAGAAGCGGTCCTTTGGAGCATCGCATTTCCTGGCTTTGGCCAGTTATTAAATGGGCAAGTAGCGAAAGGGTTTCTTTTTATTCTTTTGGAATTTGTCATAAACAGTATGAGTACGTTTAACCTTTCTATCATGTTTAGTTTTCTTAACAGGATCCAGGAGGCTGCGAAGGTCATTGATTATCAATGGATCATGTTTTATCCATGTGTCTATATGTATGCCATGTATGATGCGTATAAATGGGCAGACGGAGAAAATCCACCACTCTCTTATCTTCCATTTGCTTTTGGTGCCTACTCTGTCACGGTTGGTATCATGTACTCACCTCACCCACTTTTCGGTATATTCTTCGGACCGATTTGGCTTCCAATGCTGTCAATCATCCCAGGACTCGTCATTGGATTTATGATTCGAACCGTATTATTAAAATACATATTATAGAATAGGGGTGGAGAGCCAGAGTGAGCCAGAGGGACAGGTACCTTGGCTCGATTTTCAGTTCCGATGTTCCTGGTCACTTCCTCAAATAAATAACAACAGATTAAAAGGAGGATAATTGGCAACAATGGTAGTAAAAAAAGGAGGACAATGAATGCAGAATCTCTTTGAAACAGCTTTTGATTACCTGCGAACCACCTTTGATACAGAACCAAAGTCACCTCCACATATCGGTGAAGCGATGGGATGTTGGCTTTATTTCACTGCCTTG
The DNA here is from genome assembly GCF_050467885.1 of Rossellomorea sp. NRS-1567. NCBI lineage: Bacteria > Bacillati > Bacillota > Bacilli > Caryophanales > Bacillaceae > Rossellomorea > Rossellomorea sp. NRS-1567. The sequence goes on from NZ_JBITPL010000007.1 coordinate 172,438, forward strand.
GCAGAAGAAGTTCCTGTCCTTGAAGCTTCATTAAATACAACAACAGACAACGAGTTAATCCAACTCATTAACAAATCAAAGAATCTTGGGGAACATCAATTGAAAATACTTCAACAATTCATGGTAGAAGAAGGCATACCCCTTTCGAAAACTTCAGAAACCAGACCTAAATCCGACCCCAATAGTATTCCCTTAGGGGCAAAAATGACAGATGATGAAATCGCTAACTTTATCTCCATTAAAATTGCCACGAATATTGTGATGTGCGCCACAAACATGAGCCAAAGCATCCGCAATGATATGGGTCTCATGTGGGCACGGTTTCAGGCTGAAAAAATGGTATTTGGGATGGAACTGAAAACAGCGATGCGCAAAAGAGGATGGCTAAAGGTGCCACCTTACTATTATCCTCCAGGGGCGCCTAAAAATCAGTAAGCCCACGTATAAAAAAGAAGCTGAACCAAGGGGACAGGCACCTTGGCTCAGCTTCTTTTCAAATAATCAACACCGCTATAACTTCTAAGAACTAACAATGATCACTGACCCCTGGGTTTTAATACGATCTGCGCCCTTGTACTCTCCAGAAATCCATCACTATCATCACCATCGTAATAATGACAATGACATAAAGAATGCTGCTATTAATCACATGCATAGTCATTTGAACCACAAATAATAGCACCAAAAACGACGTTCTCCAAATCAATTTTATCCTGCTCACCTTCTCCTCACGAATGCCCCTACTGAATCTGGGGTAATAGATTCCCAAACCGAGCAGGATGAGGATGGTAAACAGATTGATAAAAGGCGTTAAACCTCCAAACAGATTCAATCGGCTGATGGAAAAATAGAATATGATTGAATACAAAACCAGAAGGTACAGGTTGTAACGCAGTATGTTTGTCATGTTATCTCCCTCCTAATTTGCCGCCGGGCCTAATCCTTATCCATGTCTACTAACTCTTCCCGCATTCTTCCGCTTCCGAATCAACGACCCCCACCAAACGATCAGATAAATATAACCGAACAGAAGATATAAAGCCCATAACTCCCCTTTTCCCAGGTGAATCAGCCATTGCTCCAACTCATTCTGATTTTCCCCTCGATAAATTCCATTCACAAAGCCGACAACCGGGATGGAAAGGGTCACAAAGATGGTGATCATCGCCCTCCATATATCCTGTTGTTTTTTTATCGAGTAGAAGGCTGATGCAATTGTTACTAGCATGAGAGAGTAATAGAGGAGCCAAAACCAATTTGGCAGGGTTTCTGTAGAATACATGTATCTTCACCTCTTTTCCTTTATCTTTATGTATTTTTCGTGAGAATTCCTCTTCATGCTCTATTTCGACAGGTAGTATTCTAATCCTGCACCACTTCACAAAACTGAGTATTTTCGACAAAAGGATCATATATTTCATAACTGATGAAACCGGTTCATATATCATAAATCCAGGTCATATGTAACGAAAACTGGTTCATAAAGTGGGATTGAGTAGGATTTTTCGAGTGTGGATAGTCAAATCACCCACTTAATCCGTCCACTTCGATTCCTTTTCCAAAATATTGAGGATCTAACCCTGGTACACATGCCATCAGACGATGCTTCATGAATCAGTCAAGCTAACGTAATAATATCCCACATCCTCTAATGCTGCCTGCATTCCTATAAAAGACGTAATGCCATAATACACCGCACCCAAAGCCAAACAGGCTATGATTACCCCACTTACCCGAGGTATATGTTCGGTTTTTTTATAAAAGATCAGTGTGGTTATTCCGACAATGATCAGGTAAGAAATCGATAAAATGAGCCCGAATTTGTGACTGCCAAGATCATTCACAGCCGTTCGAAAACGGTCCAGGTGAGCTTGATTTTCCTCGTTCTCGTCGATCGTCACCTCGTGATCTTGATAACCGATTTTCCAGGTGAACCCATTCTCTCCTTTTATGACCGTGTACTGATAACCACCCGCTTCTCCTTCCCCTATCACAAATGGTGATGCCGCATAAATATGGACGGGAAGCAGGGTGAACATCAACATAAACAGGACAAGCAATCGTTTCTTCAACTCCATCTTCCTTTCTATCAGAACCTCAATCTTTTCCCTTGACAAAGAAACGCATATATATAATAATAAATATCGAATTAGAATTATTATAATCTATTAATGATTCTCAATCACACAAACTACTAGGAGGAATTTACACTATGTCATTAATCGGTTCACAAGTCGTACCATTTAAAGCAGAAGCATTCAAAGATGGTGAGTTCATCACTGTTACAGACGAAAGCCTGAAAGGTCAATGGAGCATTTTCTGCTTCTACCCTGCAGACTTCACATTTGTATGCCCGACAGAACTTGAAGACCTTCAAAATAACTATGAAACTCTTAAAGAGCTTGGCGTAGAAGTATATTCAGTTTCTACGGACACTCACTTTACACATAAAGGCTGGCACGACAGCTCTGAAAAAATCGGTAAAATCAAATATGCGATGATCGGTGATCCATCACAACGCATCACTCGTGGTTTCGATGTATTAAATGAAGAAGATGGTCTTGCTGACCGCGGAACATTCATCATCGATCCGGATGGTATCATCCAGGCAGTTGAAATCAATGCAGGCGGAATCGGCCGCGATGCAGACATTCTAGTAAGCAAAATCAAGGCGGCACAATATGTGCGCAACAACCCAGGCGAAGTTTGCCCGGCTAAATGGCAGGAAGGTTCCGACACTCTTAAGCCAAGCCTTGATCTAGTTGGTAAATTATAAGGAGTGCTGAGCATGCTTGAAGCAGATATTAAAGCACAATTAGAACAGTACCTGCAGATGATGGAAGGCGACATCGTACTGAAAGTCAGTGCAGGCGACGATGACATTTCGAAGGACATGCTGGCTCTTGTTGAAGAGCTAGCTTCCATGTCATCACGCATAAGCGTAGAAAAAGCAGAACTGACAAGAACACCAAGCTTCAGCGTGAACCGTCCTGGTGAAGAGACCGGCATCATTTTTGCCGGGATCCCTCTTGGACATGAATTCACATCCCTGGTCCTTGCTCTCCTTCAAGTCAGTGGCAGAGCACCGAAAGTGGATCAAAGCGTCATTGAACAGATCAAGAGTGTCAAAGGTGAACACCACTTCGAAACGTATGTCAGCCTAAGCTGTCACAACTGCCCAGACGTGGTGCAGGCACTGAACATCATGAGTGTCCTGAACCCGAACATCACACACACGATGATCGACGGAGCTGCCTTCAAGGAAGAAGTGGAACGCAAGAACGTCATGGCTGTTCCTGCTGTCTACCTGAATGCTGAATTCTTCAACGGCGGACGCACGACCCTGGAAGAAATCCTTTCTAAAATCGTGGAAGGGCCCGGTGCTGATGAGCTATCGGATAAAGACCCTTATGACGTCCTTGTTGTTGGTGGCGGACCCGCAGGAGCAAGTGCCGCGATCTATGCTGCACGTAAAGGCATCCGTACAGGAATCGTCGCTGAACGCTTCGGAGGTCAGGTCCTTGATACAATGAGCATCGAGAACTTCATCAGTGTGAAGCACACAGAAGGACCGAAGCTTGTCGCAAGTCTTGAAGAGCATGTGAAGGACTACGGCATCGATGTCATGAACCTTCAGCGCGCAAGTCGTCTTGAGAAAAAAGACCTTGTGGAGCTTGAGCTTGAAAACGGTGCGGTCCTGAAGAGTAAGAGTCTGATCATCTCGACAGGTGCACGCTGGCGTAACATCGGCGTTCCTGGTGAACAGGAGTTCAAGAACAAAGGAGTGGCGTACTGCCCTCACTGTGACGGACCACTGTTCGAAGGCAAAGATGTCGCTGTCATCGGTGGAGGAAACTCCGGAATCGAAGCAGCCATCGACCTTGCTGGAATCGTTAAGCATGTGACGGTCCTTGAGTTCAATCCTGAACTGAAAGCGGACGACGTGTTGCAAAAACGTCTTTACAGCCTGCCGAATGTGACCGTGCTGACAAACGTGCAAACTCAGGAAATCACCGGTACGGATAAGGTGAATGGAATTACCTACACCGATCGTGATACCCATGAAGAAAAACACGTTGAACTGCAGGGAGTATTCGTCCAAATCGGTCTCGTTCCAAACACAGACTGGCTCGGCGACCTTGTGGAACGCACGAAATTCGGTGAAATCATCGTGGACAAACATGGTGCCACCAACGTCCCTGGCGTATTCGCCGCAGGAGACTGTACAGACAGCCCATACAACCAAATCATCATCTCCATGGGATCAGGCGCGAACGCCGCACTAGGCGCATTCGACTACCTGATTCGGAATTAGGCTGATTTAGAGGTCCGTCCCTTGTTTTGAGGGACGGACCTTTATATATTCAAGACAACTTTTTTTCGAAATGAATAACACCATTTCTCATATCCCAGCTTTTCTTCATAGAATCTGTGGGTCTCCCGTCTTGCGAGCCCGGACTCAAGAGCCATATACTCTCCCCCGAGCTCACCATCCAATTGATGTACTTACTCCAGCAGCTGCTTTCCGTATCCCTTGGAACGGTGGATGGATGACATAACCAAATCACAAATGGAAATATGATATTTGTTGTAGAAATTGATACGCTTCTTCCGACAAATCGGATCATAACTCATTCATCACCCGATAGGCCTGAACCATCTCAGTCCTCGTTTGAAGTTCTTTAATGGTTGCCATCTCTCAACCCTCTTTACCTATAACTGTATGTAATCAACATGCTTCCTAAACAATTGCCTTCCACTAAATGTTAACACATTCTTCTCCTGAGGGACGGACCTCTATTGGAGGATTCTTCTTATCAGTATCCACTCAAGAACCACTTTGAGGTCCGTCCCTCTTTCACCACCTTAAACGGATCTAGAAGTAATCGTTCTCACAGGAAATTAGGATAGGTCAGAAAGAGCTGAGGTAATCAACTTTTTCTGACCTTTGTGTAATGATCCAACGGATTCTGGTTAATGTGTGGACTCAAACCATGATATCTTCCCCTTAGTCTTACTGCCAGTTTCCCTGGTAATCTTCTATATAACGTTCCAATCGAATGGAATCCGTATTGGTTATTTTCTTAAATTCATGTGTGACTCCTTTGGCCAATCCCAACTTAGTTGGAAAATGAATCCCGATGACCACATTTACGAAGTCCTCTTTTTCACCTTTTTTCACCATATAAGATTTAAATTCCTTCACTGTAGGATTCGAGTATTGGATCTTCTCCCCGAGTATCGCCGACATCATTTCGGCTACCTCATAGAAATCGACAGCCCGATCCCCTGTTATGACATGATTCTTATTCGTATGCTCCAGAGGGTGTTGAAAAGCATGGATGGCAATTTCCGCAAGGTCCCTTGTATCGACGAAGCTGGTTTTCCCTTTTCCTGCAGGAATGAATATCCTTCTATTTTCTTTGATTTCATCTGCCAAAAAGTCCTGTAGATTCTGCATGAAGTATCCGGCTCTGATGAAAGTATAGGGGATGCCCAGTTTTTTAATCATCTTTTCGTTTTTATAATGATGAATGAAAGGAAGATACTGCACATCCTTGACGGATAAGTAAACAATATGCTGGATTCCCCTCTTCTTCATCGCTTCGAGAAACGCTTGAAACTCCAGTTTGTCTCCTGGAGGATATATTAGAAATACTTGATCGACCTGATCCAAAGCCTCATCAAACGTCCCCGTATCGGACAAGTCCAACGTTGTAAAAGCATAATCTTCTCCATAAATATTTTTCGCTTTTTCAACATTTCTTACAGCGCACTTCATGGAGACATTCCGATCTTTCAATTTCTTGGCTACTTCTATCCCTACTTTACCGTTAAACCCCGTCACAAGTATTGTCAATTTCACTCACTCCTCTTTATGAGCAATATGATTCATCTTACCTTTATCAGACATATGATAAGTCATCTATCTTATTTTGCAATATGTCCCCGGATCCATACATTTGTTTCATGAGTGAACACCAATATTTTCGTTCCATTCCCCATCCACGAAATTCTCCCTTATTTCCGAACATAAAATATCCCCTTTCAGGCAAAATAATGTAAACCCTCAAAAGGCGGCAGGTGAATCACGAATGAGTTCTTCTGGAAAGATCGTCAACACAATCGAACAAAATATAGAGGAGATTCACTCCGCCCTCTATCATACGGAAGATTTGAAGATAAGGGATCTCATTTTTCTGGACAAACCATACAAGCTACTCTACATCGATTCCCTGGTCGATAAAAAGTTGATCGAACGAAACATCATTGAGCCTCTTCTTGAAACCAAAGGAGATGCCACCCCTGAATCCGTAATCAAAAACGCCGAATATAGTAGATCGACTGATCTTGAAGTGGCAGTGACCGGCCTCCTTGAGGGGAACTGCGCCCTGTTAACGGAAGGTGTAGCTTCCGTTCTTCTGATGCCCGTTGCGGCCGGTGATGATAAGTCCATCCAGGAACCTGAAAATGAACACATCATCAAAGGATCTCATGATGGCTTCACGGAGAATATGAATAAAAACCTCTTCTTGATCAGGCGAAGAGTGAAAAATCCTTCTTTACAAATAAAGAATTATACTCTGGGGTCTAAAACACAAACCAAAGTATCGGTCGTCTATTTGGAGGAATTGGTGGATAATGGTCCGTTAGACATCCTTATCGAGAGGATCGAAGCGGTAGAGGTCGAGGAGCTCCAATCTGCAGGGGAGCTGGAAGAATTGATTGAAGATAATAGTTATTCTGTCTTTCCCCAACTATTAGCAACGGAAAGACCCGACCGGGCGGCGTCTTATTTACTGGAAGGAAAATCACTTGTGATTGTGGATGGAAATCCTCATGTGCTTGTTTCACCGATCACCTTTTTCAGCTTTTATCAATCACCGGATGACTATAACAGCAGATGGATCATTGGATCATTTTTCCGTCTCATCCGTATCTTCAGCTTTTAGTGGCGATCTGCTTACCAGCTGTCTATATTGCCATCGTGTCTTTCCACTCAGAGATTCTGCCTCTTGGGATTCTATACGCCATCCGTGTTCAGATCGAATACGTCCCGCTCCCGCCATTATTTGAAGCGATCGCCATGCAGATAGTATTGGAGCTTTTGAAAGAGGCGGCGATCCGGCTCCCTTCCCCCATTGCTCAAACGGTTGGGATCGTCGGCGGATTGGTCATCGGGACGGCAATCGTAGAGGCAGGCTTTATATCCAACACGATGATCGTCGTTGTCGCCCTGACGGCGATTGCATCTTTTGTTGCACCTGTCAATCAAATGGGGACGGGTGCAAGGATCATGGCGTTTCCAATCATGCTTGCGGCTAATTTCTTTGGCTTTTTAGGAATCGTCCTTGCCCTTGCCGTATTATTGATACATTTATGCCGTCTGGAATCATTCGGAAAGCCTTATTTGGAATCAATCGCTCCATTTTACTTCCATCAACTGAAAGATACCTTTATTAAATCGAAGAAAAGAAATCATCCTATGAAACAAACTTAGCTCACATTCAGAAAGGGGGATGGAATCTCTCATGGCCAAGACAAATTCCCTGACGAACCGGCAAATCTTTTTTTTGATGACCCAGACCCAAATCGGCTTCGGGATTCTATCCCTTCCCAATACGTTGCAAGCCACCAGTAAAGGAGACGGCTGGATTTCAGTCCTTATGGCCGGAGTGATGATTCAGCTTGTCCTCATCATGTTATGGCTGTTATTGAAAAGGTTCCCACGTTTGACCTATCCTGAAATCACACAATTTGTGCTGGGAAAACAAGTAGGAAAATTTGTGAACCTGATTATTTACATTTATTTCATCTGGGCTGCTACGTTCGTTTTACTGCAATTCACATCCATCATTGAAGAGCATCTGCTCATTAGCACTCCCTATTGGGTCATAGGGTTATTAATAATTCTGACTTGTACATATGCAGCCATCAGTGATATCCGGATCATCGCCAGATTTTTTGGTGTGATTTCTATTGTATTTCTTTTTTTATTCGGGATTTCTTTTTTTTCCTTTCTTCTTCCGATGGAATTGCATCATATCCTCCCATTCGGAAGCAGTGGCTTAAAGAATATTACCTTAGGCAGCCGTGATTCTATGTTAACGTTGTTGGGATTTGAAGTGATTCTCTTTTTATACCCACTAGCAGAAAAAAAAGGAACTGATTTCCTCAAGGTGATTTCGTGGGCGAACGTCTTTGTCACAGGGCTGACGGCTTACTTTGTACTATTATGCATACTGATATTCAGTGAAGCTTTTTTAGAAGAGATCAAATATCCCGTCATCTACTTTCTGCGGCCCCTCCATTTTCAAATGATCGACCGGATCGACCTACTGTTTATATCCATCTGGATCGTTCCACTGGCCGCTTCGATCATCATATTTATTTATTTGGCAAGTAAAAGCCTGCGACTATTTACTGACAACCAAATGAAACGGGTACTTATGAATAGCCTGGCAGTATTCCTCCTTTTTATAGCGGCGCCGAAAGATCCTGAATCCAAGCAGCTCTATACCACTTGGATCGAATATATGAGCTATCTGGTCTTAGTCGCCATTCCGCTTCTGCTATTACTATGTTCACGATTCTTACACAAACAGATAAAGGAGGATTCCCATTGAGAAAATTACCATTCCTATTCTGTTCGTTGCTTCTTTTGACCGGGTGCTGGGATCAAAGGCAGTTAAAAGACAGCCGGCTGGTCAACGGAATCAGTTTTGACACGACGGAAGATCCCGATAAGATCCTTGGAACAGTCCGCGCCATTAATATCCGAAGTTCCGGCGGGGGAAAATTCGAGGTAATGGATGAATTCTATGAAGCCGAAGAGGAAACGGTTTCCGAGCTTGAGATCGATCTTCAGAATAAAGTATCCGGTCAGATGGATGTGGAAAAGGCCTTCATCATCATTGTAGGGGAGGACCTTGCAAAGTCTAAAGGCATCGCGCCCCTTTTAGAGCCGTTCTTCAGGTCCGTCAAAGGATATATCGCTTCATCCATCGTCATTAGTGAAGGGACAGGAAATGAAATTCTCACTTTAAACAAACAAGACAGTCCGATTGTGTTCGAGGTGAATGACCTGCTGATAGGTGGTGTGGAAGAAGCCTATATCCCTGATGAAACGACCTTTACTGTCTGGAATCACCACACCCCCAAAGAGAAGGACATGATCCTCCCCTATATTAAAAAAGATACGGAGGATAAGCTTAAACTGGCGGGGTCCGCTTTATTCAACGACGATAAGTTTACCGGTCACACCCTCACCACCAGCCAAACCTCCCTGTTGATCATTATGATGAATCAGCTGAAAAAACGAGGGAAATTAATTATACAATCAAATGAATTCAGTCAGCCCCTTACCCTGGCCATCCATAAAGCCACATCAAAAATGGACGTCAAAAAAGAGAAAGGAAAAGTCACCTGTACGATCAATACGGACCTGAAAGCACGGGTTCTAAGTTATTATGAGGAGACCACTCCAAAAAATATTAAAAGCCTAAATAAAATCGCTTCAAAAGAACTCACTAAAAAAGCCCGGGAACTCACTGATCTATTGATTGAAGCCAATAGTGACGCGCTGGGAGTCGGGGAGGAATTATCGGTCACCTATCATGATTCCTGGAATCCTGATACGTGGAAGGAAAACTATCAAGAAGTCAAGATTACCCCAAAGGTCAATGTTGATATCATCGGAACGAACAATCTGAAGTAAACCGTAAAGCCGGTCAATTCTTACTGGCCGGCTTCTTTTATCATCTTAAATGGTCTTTCTCTCCTGCATAAAGGGTTATTTTGGTCTCATCGGTAAAACATCTACAAATAAGAAACGATCCCGCTCTGTTTGAATATCCGGCGTCACCCTTTCCTCCCCCAATTCATACTCGATCGGAAACCCGAAGTTTGGACCATCGAAAACAAACGTATGGAACTCTCCATTTTCACCGCAGATATCATGAGTCTCTTCAGGATAATCCCGTATGAACGCTTCATCATACACTCTCCCTGCGAAAGATGGATGCAGTTGATCCATATCCACACAAGTGAGCACGGTTTGAAACCCAAGCTCAATGAACTCACGGCTCAACTCCCCGACAGGCCGACCCCAAAGCGGAAAGACCGGGCTGATTCCCGTCCCTTCAAGCATCTCCTCCCGATATGCCCGCACATCCTCCAGGTGAATATCCCCGAAAACCATATGAGTGACACCATCACCCAACATATCAGATACCGCCTGCTCCATCCGTTCCTGATACACCTCATTCGGGCAATCCTGCGGGATCCAGACTTCCCTAAGCGGAATCCCGAGCGCATCCGACTGCTGCTTCAACATCCCATATCGGACCCCGTGAATCGAAACCCGGTCGAATCCTTCCGTCAGCGTCACGAGCAATGAATCAATCTCGTATTCCGGATTTTGTTGAATTTTATATATTGCCAGAGTGGAATCCTTTCCACCGCTGAATGCTATGACTGTTTTCATTTGGACCTCCATGCTTGCGATTTTGTATATCCGTTTCTATCATTATAAGTGGAATTTCCCTTTGATTATCTCTGCCACTTCTTCCGCACTCAAGTTTGTATTGTTTATCTTTATATAATTTGAATATTTGATTTCCCCTTCTAAAGAATTCAATCTGTATGTCTCCATCGACGTCTTCAAATCACCCTCAGACCATTCAATATCCCTTTTTGATGGCTTATGTTCAAGTCTATTAGGACTTTTATTTCGCTCAAGTCTTTCTTCTAAATCTGCCTCAAGCTCGACAAAGTAAACAGTGCCTCCCCTGGACTCGAACAACTGAGAGACTTGATTAACATAATCCCAGTCCTCTTGCATATCAAATGCCCAGACGTAAGTGAAAATCATTCCATACAAATCACTCTTTGATACCTCTTCAAATATCTCATGACGAAACAGATTGACTAATCTCTTTCCTTCTTTCGTGCCGTAGTCAAAGAAATGACTGACCAAATCAATTGTCATATGATTATGAAAAAGTTTCAAATCCGTTCGTTTAGCTAACTCCTGTCTGACTGTCATTTTACCAACCGCTTGAGGTCCAAATACAAAGACAAATTTCATTAGTTCTCTCATTCAGTAACAATATTTCTTTTAAAAAGTAAAAACTACTTTTTATTCAGTTCCTACACCATGATTCGACCCCATGTTATGTATTCCTTCTGAAAAGCTTGCATTATTGGTACCATTTTCTATCGATTTCACAGTAAAAAGGGCCGCTCACACGAAAAAATCGGTCCTAAATACACCCATTTACAGAAATCCCCCCGTCTTTCCCCTGCATCATAATCCTTCTCATCCATTTATCGGCGAAAATCAGATTTTAACGGCGAAATTCCCAATATAACGGCGAAATTTTAATTTTAACGGCGAAATCCTCCATATAACGGCGAATTGCCTCCAACACAATCAGGGACGGACCTCGATCCTCCAGGAACACTAACTCTTAGCACTAAGTTTTGAGGTCCGTCCCTCGCACAACCCCTGCCTCAATGTAACTCCTCATCAACTTCCAATCGTCACCTTCCACTTTCTTAAACGTATCAAAGAACAAGTGACACGTCTCCAGCGCTTTCCCATTCATCACAATCGTTGCAGACAGAATTGCCATCACTTCATCCTCCTTCAAAGGAATGATCGACACCTCGAAGATTTCCCACTCTGCGCGCTGCTTTTTCACAAAATCAAACCCCTGCTTCCAGCCCTCGATCGATTCCTCATAGCCAAAATCAACGACTTCTCCCTCCCTGATTTCCCTGGCTTGATAATCAGTCGAAATGAATGTCTCCAACTCTATGATAGATGAATTCTTCCAAGCTTCTAAAAATGTATCAAGAAACGGCTTAAATGTTTTATCGTTCATAGAAACCTCCTAAAGTCTTTTACTACCAATCATTTCAAAATATGGTGATGAACTCAATCACCAATTCCATAAAAAAGGAGCTCACCCTGTTTCGGCCCAATCAGGGACGGACCTCTAACGCATCCCTCTCACAATCCCCGTCTCAATATAACTTCTTACCAATTCCCAGTCGTCACCCTCCTCATTCTTAAACGTATGTTCATCACAACCTACTAAACTATGTCACTACCAATTATTTCAAAAAAGAGCCGTGAACTCAATCCCATATAAAAAAGAAGCTCAACTATTTGTCGAGCTTACGAATGGTATTCATTTATAGTCCCTACCATTAAAAGAATCTTCATCCATACATATTTCCAAGTGAAAATCACGACTTTTCTCCCTTACAAACATCTTGATAGTATGTTAAAATAATCCAAAAATTAAAAATTCTTTCCCTTTTTAAAGAAAGGAGATCAAGAAAATGTCAAAAAATCGTGAGCTGCTTACCATTTTGCAGACGCTCCAAACCTATTCAGATTGTGATATCACCCAGTCATTTTCTGAACATGATTCTGACGTATTGCTGGTTTCTTTCTCCAAGGAATTAAACTCATTTGTCATCACTCATCATGACTCAGAGAAAAGCTATCATGATATCGACTCAGCTCTAACCTTATTAGAAAATGTATTACAGACCTAGCTTCTTATGAATGATCAATAGATTAAACACAAGAAGACCCGTCGGCGATCGACAGGTCTTCTTGTGTTTCTGAAGCCATCCGGTGGCTATTTATTGCTGTTGGACTTGTTTGAACTGTTGGAGTTATTCGAGTTGCTGGAGTTACTGGACTGGCTTCCACCTTTGGCTCCTATTTCCTGATAGAATTTCTTGTCGTGATTTTCTGAGGTTGCTTCTCCACCTTTTTCACCGATCTCTTGGTAGAATTCTTTGTCATGGTTCTTCGCCGTTTGTTCGCCGCCTTTACGGCCAGCTTCTTCGTAACTCATTTTGTTGTTACTGTTGTTGCTATTGTTACTGTTTTTGTTATTGCTGTTACTGTTTGCCATAAATAAAATCCTCCTTAAGTTTAGTGAAAATGGTGTTGCTTTGTACATTGGTTATATACCTCGTGAGATGAGAGCCAAACAGATAATGGTTGTTTTTAACATTTATGTAATTTAATTTACACCGGATTCATGACAGCATGCTTCATAATTAGAAGTGCTCCTTGAAGAGGGGTATGATGAAGGTATCAGAGAAGATTAGTAGAAAGGGAGTCTTGCTACATGGATTACATCAAACGGGGAACACCGGCCTTTAAAAATGCAAACCTCGCCCTGTTTGCAGGCGGATTCAGCACCTTTGCCATCCTGTGGGGAACACAGCCCCTGCTTCCGGACATCGCTAGTGAGTTCGATGTCTCACCAGCCACTTCAAGTCTCAGCCAGTCATCCACCACGATTGCCCTCGCCATCAGTCTATTAATCGCAGGTTCATTATCCGATGTCTATGGAAGAAAATCCGTCATGACCTTCTCGTTACTGGCCTCTTCCATCCTTGCCGTCAGCACAGGATTTGCATCAAGCTTCCCTATGCTCATCATTGGCCGGATCCTGCTCGGGATAACGCTCGTCGGGCTTCCAGCTGTCGCCATGGCCTACTTGGGTGAGGAAATCGAAGCGAAGAGTCTCGGGATGGCCATGGGATTATACATCAGCGGAAACTCCATCGGGGGAATGTCCGGTCGGATCATCAGCGGCGTCCTTACCGATTATTTCAGCTGGCATATTGCCTTGATGGGGATCGGGATCATCAGTTTATTATCGAGCATCATCTTTATGGTCCTGCTTCCCCGGTCTGCCCATTTCGAACCACAGACCTTCCAGTTGAAATTGTTGGCGGGCTCCCTCTTCAGCCAATTCAAAGTGCCGGGACTCACGTATCTCTTCACCATCGGCTTTCTATTGATGGGCGGATTCGTCTCCCTCTACAATTACATCGGATTCGAGCTGATCGCACCACCTTATTCACTCAGCCAGACCGTTGTCGGATTCATCTTCATCGTCTATATCGTCGGCACCTTCAGCTCGACCTGGATGGGGATGCTCGCCGATCAGTATGGAAAAAAAGAATCCTGCCCCTGTCGCTCATCATCATGTTATCCGGGGTCTTCATCACCCTGCATCCGAATCTGTGGGTGAAAATCATCGGGATCGCCATCTTTACCTACGGATTCTTCGCCGGCCACTCCATCGCCAGCAGCTGGGTCGGACGCCTCGCCGTCCACGATAAAGCACAGGCTTCGGCACTCTACTTATCCGCCTATTACGCTGGATCTAGTGTCGGCGGTACCGTCAGCGGTAGCTTCTATCACCATTTCGAATGGTCCGGTGTGGTGTGGATGATCGTAACTCTTTCCGTGATCTCGATCGGGATATCGATGCGATTGGGGAGAAGGAACGTGGCACAATCATAAAAGAGGACTTGCCATGAAGTCCTCTTCATTGGTCGAAATGAGGAGAAGTTATCCCTTCACTCCCGCTTTCGGATCCCACGACCCCTGCAACTTTCTAATATAAAGAATTTGTCCTGCATGGTAAGTGGTATGGATGGTGAGGTGGGCAATGCTATCAGCCCAGTTATTCACGTTCGCTTCATCTGCCTCTTCAACTGCTTTCTTCCAATCAGCCATCAATTGATCGATCCGCACAATCGTTTCTTCCCAACTGAGACCTTCCCTGTTCAAAAACGTGCTCTCACCTGTACTCTCTTCATTCTCGATCCCATTCAATCGATTTAAATGGCGCTGATTATAGTAGATGAGATGATGGACGATTTCAGAGATGGAGTTGGTGGCTTCACTTGGCTTCCACTTTGCTTGTTCCCCGGTGAGATCATGGATGGAATTGATCAGTGAGACAAACCAGGTATTTTCGGTGTGGCAGGCATCCAGTTGCATGAGTAAGAGTTTTTTGGCGTTCATTTTTTTCCCTCCTGTATTTTCATATTTACTTTTACTTTCAAGATGAAGAGAGGCATTTCCTCTCTCCATTCAAAAAGATCCTCTTTTTTAAAAAGGGACCTCCACAGTTTCATGAAACGTCATCCCCATGTACTGATACTCGATCATCACCCGACTAACTGCTTCGTCATGAAACACATGTACGGCATAGATGGTATCGTCTTTCGTCGCAGTTCCATCATTTAATTTCTCCATTTGTTCTGACTGAGAAGATCCCCCATTGATGACTACATCCTTTAGGTTCTTATATTCTACTTTTTCATCCCGATCATCATCGCCAAGGACGAAACCTTTCAGAAGATTACTGACCTGCATCTTTACTTTTTCAGGAGCTTCATCGTTGTTGACTGTGACCTTCACCACTTTCGCTTCACGGAAACCATGATTGGTTACTTCAACCAAGACAAATTTCCCATCCTCATTCTGACTAATCATGCCAATCTCCATTGGCGGATTCTCTCTTACCCAGATATAAGCTCCTCCCACTACGACGGCCACCAAGAGCAGTACAGCTGCGATCCAGCGTTTTTTCATCGGTCTATCCCCTTTTTCACCAACATCCGTTTTATTCATAGATTGCGGTAGATCCGCCTCATATCGGGATTTCCTCTCAATTATTGTCTACTTGAATATTTCCCCTGAGGGATACTACGATCAAAGTAATCCCGGTGATCGCAGTAAAAGCCGCCAACACAAGGGGGAATGCTCCAGCGTCCCGTATTGCTGTCCCATATATTCCATATCTACTGTCCCACCCTAGGCCATCCGTTTCACCCAACATGCGGGAATAGATGGCTGCCGTTATAAGGGCTGAACCATATAGAATGGCACTTACCAATAAGCAAGTCAATCCAATCAGTAATTGTTTCATTTTTCCACGTCCTATCTCTCATCTTCCGAAAAACTCCGGCAACGGTACACCAAGATCGAATAATGCGCTCGTCACCAGGAGGATCAGTACTGGGATGACACAGAGAATCAGGATTACCGTCCACAGTCTATGGGAGGATCCCTCCCGCTTTTTCTTTCGGTATAAGTCTTGAACCAAATTTTGCTTTTCACTGTTATGTTGTCTCATTAGATCCTCCTTTCCTGAAACTCCTGTTTTCACTCTAGACTATTCGCCAGCCTATGATGGTAATCCTGTTTTCCTAAAAAATATCAAGTACCTTATCCAGAACCATTTTTGACAAACCGCTCATATATTAAAATTCTTTGGTTCATATATTGCTTTGAAAATTGATCTCTTGCCTTCAACTGATCCGCATAACTTATTTCTAAGCTCTGAATAGATCATGTTTATAACCATGGCTAAATTTGAACGATTTATTAAAGAAAAGAGCTTATCCTCCAAGAAGATAAGCCCTCACAATTAATTTTCCGGAATGATATGCAGTTTCTTCAAAACCTCCACCGTAAGATTCTTCGCTTCTGTTCCGTTCCCGTCCAGGTTGACGGCAAATACCCAGTTGCCTTTGTCCGTTTCCACATATCCCGTGTACCAGCCGAGCCCGAAATCCGATAGCCTTGTCCCGGTCTTACCGTGAATGATATAGTCATCCTGTTCATCATTGATCATGATCCGCTTCACGGTTCTCATCTGCTGTTTGTCATACGGAAGGCTCTCTTCCACAAGATCTTCGTAAAAGTCCGTCTGTTCACGTGCCGATATTTTCAAGCTGCTGTCGAGCCAGAAGGAGTCGATGCCTCCTGAGATATCTTCATTCCCGTAATCCATCAGCTCCAGGTTTTCTTCCATTCTCTCTTCCCCGATATCCCTGGCCATGGACTGATAGTACCAAATCACGGAGTACCTCATGCCCGATGCGAGAGTGTGGTCCCTGTTCCAGTCGGGAAATTGCCTTACTGTCCCGTCCCATCTTTTGACCTCGTACTCATCCTTGACCGCCCCTGTCTTCAATCCAATTAACGCGTGGGGCACTTTATAGGTCGATTCCGGGGTGTACCTCCGTTTACTTCGCTCTTTGTTATAAATGAACTCTTTGTCTGTCTTCAAATCCCTTATGATGATTGTCGCGTCTTTCCCATTTAACATGTCCGTTATTTCTGCCTGGATATTAGTCTTGGCATCGGCATAGGATCCCCCCATGACAATAAGGATAACGCTCAGTACTAGTGCAGCCAATCTTTTCACGTCACTCAACTCCCAAAAATTTTCAGAAAGACAGGCCAAACGTCCATGCCTCCCGTTCTTGTTTTCTAGTATACTGACAGGAAAGGAATGACCCAACGCCGTTTTTCATAGACTGTACCCATACAGATTGGGAGGAGATCTTGATGTCCCCTGCTAAGTTTGAAGAAATTATGCGTTACATAGTGGAGCTGGCCGAATCAGGAATTCTGAAGCCAGGAAGCCGCCTGCCTTCGATCAGATCCCTCGCTGAGCAGTTCTCCTGCAGTTTGAACACTGTCATTAAGGCTTACAAGGAATTGGAGTTCAGCCATAAAATTTATGCGGTTAGCAAAAGCGGATATTATCTTGTCGGGGACTTTCCTTTCAAGAGGCAAAGTGGTGGCACCATTCCCATCTATGACTTCTTATCAGCAGGACCCGATACGCATGCCATGCCCTATCTTGATTACAAACACTGCATGAACCAGGCGATCGACCAGTACAAAGAAGATATGTTCACTTATTCCGAACTCCTCGGCCTTTCCACCCTCCGACACGAACTTGCCCGGCAGCTACGGGATTTACAGGTATTCACGACTCCGGATCGAATCGCCGTCACAACGGGATCCCAGCAGGCCCTTCATATTCTGATCGGTCTTCCATTCCCCAATGGAAAAAAGACCATCTGCACCGAACAGCCTGCTCATCCGAGTTTCATAGAGTCATTGAAGAATCAATCTGTACGGAACATCGGTATTGAAGTCGGAAGAGATGGACTGGACTTGGAGCGGCTCGAAACCATTTTTAAACATACTGACATTAAATTCTTCTATGCTGTCTCCAGATTTCATAATCCTACCGGCCACAGCTATACCAATGAAGAAAGAAAGAAAATTGTCGAGCTCGCAGATCGGTATGATGTGTACATCGTCGAGGATGATTATATGGGGGATCTGGATCCCGATTTAAAGCAGGACCCCATGTTTGCCTATCAGCCGAACGGAAGGGTCATCTATACGAAGAGCTTTTCCAAAACCCTCCTCCCCGGTCTCCGTCTGGGGCTTGCCGTCCTCCCCGAAGAACTGATTGAAGGATTTACCCGGGCCAAATTCGCCTCGGACGTTCACACTCCCGTCATCACCCAGGGAGCCTTGGAAATTTATTTAAAAAACGGGATGTTCGCTGCCCATATTGAAAAGATCCGAAAGCTGTACCGAAAAAAAGGGGAATTGCTTCGCGAGGCGTATCAGACCTTCATGCCGGAGGGGGCGATCTATACATGCCCCACATCAGGATTCTATTCCACAGTCAGGCTGCCTTCTCATTTAAAAGCAGATCAACTGATCGAACGATTAAAAGAAAAGAATGTTCTCGCTCAGAGCACCGTGTCTATGTATCTATCGGATTGGGAGAGGCATGATGAGCTCCGTCTCAGTGTGTCACACGTTGAGGAAGATATGATTTTCGACGGGATTGAAGTGATGGGGCATACGATTCAGGAAATGGTGGTAGAGCGGGAAAGGGGGGTGATTTGGAGGTAATGTTCTTTCTCACCGAAGGTTTTATGAACCATTTTTTCTATATAAGATAAAGAACCCTCCTTAACCAAGAGGTTTTTTTATCTTATTTCATTGCTACTTTCTGAGACGGCATTGATTCCTTCCCCTCAATATTCACCGTAGTAATAAAATACGAATCTCCCTTTTCACCCTCTCCATCAAAAAAGCTCTTCCGTTCATGTGCTGAAGTGCTCTCGATATGTTCGAACTCTTTCGCGCCTGAGGACTTTTTATACACTCTGTAACCCATCACCGTATCATCATTGACCGAATGCCAGGAAAGGGATCCGGTATCGTATTCGACTGCCGTCGGTGGTTCAGGAGCTTCAAGCTCATTGACTTTGGTTTCAGAGATGAGCTCTGTATACACGACCAGCCGGTCCGGATAAAGATGTTCGTCATGATTGAACGTACCTGTGCACGTAATGACATTCAGGTTCCGTTTGTCCGAGGGTCCGAAGATTTTCTCGATCGGAGCTTCGTCACTCGGATAGCTTTCCTTCGATTTCACCTCGAAGGTTCGTTCCATTCCCTTTTCATCCGTTACGATGATTTTCTCCCCTACCTTGATGTTCTTCAGATAGAAGAAAATCGCCGGACCCTTCTTACTGTCGACATGTCCAGCGAGGACGGCATTTCCCTTTGCACCGACCTTCACCCCGCGGTCGTACCAACCGACCACATCGGTTTCTTCAGGAACTTCCATTTCCCCGTTTTCAAGTAGTCCCACGGGAATGATGTTCGTATCGATGTCCATGCTCGGAATCTGGACACGGGAAGGCGTAATTCCTTCTTCTTGAATCTTTACCTGCTCTTCAAGCTCTGTTTTTTTCTTCTTTAAAGAGTCAAGAAGAACAAACTCTTCTTCCTTATGGGCAGTACCTACCCCGCTTTTGGCTTTTTCTTTTTCCACTGTTTGTTTCTTATCGGATTGAGTTGTCTGGCTTTCTTTCTCAGGTCCGTCCTTTGCGATTGCCTGAAAGCTGACAACACCAATCATAAGGACCGCGATCAGTATGATAAGTATTCGTTTCTTCATCATTTTCCCTCCACTTAAGAGAAGAGAGAAGAGCAGATTCCCGCTCTTCCCATGGCTCTTCTCTGAATTATTGTTGGTCAGCAAACTTCTTCTTGATGATGATTCCACCAGCCATTAATGCTACTGCGACAAATGTGATCCATGCAGCCATTGGCATTTGTTGATCAGCTGCACCGCCCATACCAGTGTTTGGCATTTGTTCCGGCATATCACTGGATGCGAACTTCTCAGGGTTCTGCTTCACAATCGCGTCGCCCAGTGCTTTCCCTACACCGAACATGAACGCATATCCTTCACGGAAGCTATCCATGCTTCCTTTGTAATCTTCCGCTACATACGAGTCGAACGTTTTCACAACTTGATCTTCATGTGTTTTCAGTGAAGAGATGGCCGCGTCTTTCGGAAGATTTCCTTCTGTTGCTGTCGCAAGGAATGTACCGAATTCTTCAGTGAACATACCCAGGCTGTCTTTCGCTGCCTTCACTGCTTCTTCGTCACCTGCTAATGTCGCACTTACAAGGTCTGCCTGTGCATTGATGTGCTCACTCGTCCATACCTTCTTGAATTGTGCCGCTCCTTCTTCACCATAAATGGATCCGATGGCTTTCGTCCAGGCTTCGGTGTTCATATCTTCAGCCCAAGTCGCCGTATCATAATCAGGAGCTTCACTTACACCCTTTTGCATACTCATTGCCGCTAAAGCGAAATGCTCTGCTGCCAGATTATTTAAAGTAGAGCGTAATTCCGCTGCCGGTGCGTCTACTTTTGTGTTATCGAATTTATCCGGCATCTGCGTTACGATCGCTCCGGATAATGCTTTAGAGATATCAAACATTCTGTCGTACCCTTCTTTGAAGTTCGTTTGATACGCTTTATAATCTTCTTCTACATAGCTGTCAAATGTTTCGATGACATCCTGCTCATGTGCTGCCAGTACTTCTTTGGCTGCCTCTTCTGGAAGATTTCCTTCTGTTGCTGTTGCAAGGAATGCAGAGAATTCATTGACGAATTCTTTCACTTCGGCTTCCGCAGCTTTTCTCATTTCCGCATCATCGGATTGTGCCGCTTCTACGAAATCCGGAGAGTAATCATTATGTCCGGCAAAAATCTCCTCGAATTTCTGAGCGCCTTCTTTACCGTAAATCGATTCGATTGCCGGTGTCATATCCAGTGCATTTTGATTGAGTGCTTCATATGCCTGTTTCTCATCCGGTGCATCTTTATAATCCTTCACCATGGCGTTAACCGCTAATACATAATGTTCAGATAGTAATTGATCCAGTGTGGAACGAAGGTCGGAAGCCGGCGTCACCGCTGTCGGCGTTTCTGCCGCGAAACTTACCGTTGGAGCTAATAGAGATAATCCTAACATCGGTGCTGCGATTTTCTTAAGTATCTTTGTTTTTTTCATTTTTTGAACTCTCCTTTTTCTTCTTGTTTTTGTATTCTGGTAAGATAACGTAGCGTATTTTGATATGGATCACTTATTTATAAAAAATTTTATTTTTCTTAGAAATTAGAAAAGGACAAAGATGCTGACTAGCACCTTTGTCCTTCTATTAATACAGCATTGAGGCAGTTCCCCACCCTTTATTTAAACTGGTTCATTCGGTTTTCCTACTCAATCAACTAGTTAAGAACATCCTATTAGCTATAATCTTGAAACCCTTTGACCTATCATTAAAAATACGTAACGATCATGAAAATCAAACTGATCAACGTAAATAAAACCGCTCCATAAAACACTGAACCTACATTCGCTTTCAGCTCATTGTCCTTCTGAATCTTCCACCCTGCCTCACTTGCTTCCAGGGTAGCCCCTTTCGATAACGCACCACCGCTACTGTTGAAAAAGAAAAGGCCCACTGTTAGTCCAAGACCGATGAAAAAGCTCCATTCCCCGTAAGAAAAAGAGAACAGAAGGCTCCCGATCCAAATACCAATAGCAAATATCGCGGCTGTCACTAATGATGTTCGTGTTATGTATTTCTTCATATATATTCCCCCTCGTATTACTTACATTTACGAATGGACCTTTGTAAAAGTTTCAATTTTCAGTCAATGTCGAATTGTAATACTTTCACTCCACCTGCAACTGAAGCTTATCTTCTGTTGATAAACTCCCTTAAAGCGCTTTTTCTATGTACCAGATCAGTAGTGGGCCTATCGCATAACCGGATATTCCGCTCATGATTCCCAAAATCATGAAAACTATTCCGTACCGTTTTTCTTCGTAGTCTTTCTTTAAGACCAGGCCCATGCAAAATGCAATGAACCCTAGAAGGATAGAGGGAGTAACGACGGCAAAAATCACAGATAACCAACCGACGAAGATCAGTATGTTAGTGCCTTTCTTATCTTTCATAGTATCTCCCCTGTCTTAAATAGACTGATTTGTCGGAGCAGTCTTGAAAAATGCCTCTTTCACATAAATCGTATAAATCAAGACGATGATTGAAAAAACAAAATTCCCTATAAAGGGTTGTTGAGGTTCATTCGTTAATAATATGAAACTGATGAATCCAAATAGTACCGAGTACGTGATCAATAACCAAAAACCCCATTTTTTCAACCTCATGTACCCATAAGCCATCAACAGAGAAAAGAATGCCACTATTACTCTCATGGTTCGTTCAGGTACGACGGATACTCCAAATCGTTCCGACATGCCAATGGTGTCAGCACCAGCCTGATAAAAAATAGCGGTAAACAATAATACGATGCTACCAAAAATATAAAAGTAACTAATGATTGATACACCTAAAGGTCTTTTCACCTTTTTACCTCCAGCAGTTTATATGTCATGTTATAAAAAACATAATTAGAAATGCACCTACTCTATGTCCTTTTCCACCCAATACCCCTCATCCGAATTCCTCACCACCACATCAAAATTCTTATGCTTCGGATGCATAAAGACCTCATATTGAATTCTTCGCTCGTCGTGGGTTTTTCGTAAATACTCGACATCCATCCCTCTTTCGGAAACATCGCGGATTCCCCTTCTCATGAGCTCCGTCTCACCATCCGTATAAAAGTAAATCTTTAGGTCGTATAGATCGGGATTGCTGAATGCAACAGACATCCCTTCTACAATCGTCAGATTATTTCGGGATGAGATGAGCTGACTCCGCTCATAGGGGACGTCCAGTGTGTAGAAATCCATTCCCTCCCTCACCATCTTGACGTCCCGGTCGAGGGAAAATAGATGGTGGGCAGCAGGGTGGCAGGCGGTCATTTTGGATTGATGGATTTCATTGTTGTATTCATATTGGATGGAGGTGTGTTTTCTGACGTCGGAATTGACGATATAGGGATCGGTGTTGATGTAATTGACCCCTTTTCCTTCCAGAAGCGTCAAAAGCTTTTTGGAAAACGTAGTTTTACCGGAAGCACCGTGGCCTGAAATGCCGATGACCATTTTTCCATCCTGCTTGTTTAATTGATTGGCTATGTTATGTAAAATCTTGTCCATGAATTCTCTCCTTATTTATCAGCTATCCTCAATCATCCCCGCTGACATCGATTTCTGAATCACTCTCGTCCCCATTCTCATGCTGATCAAGATCCCGGTCTGGATGCCCCAGTTCATACATCCGATGCCGCATCCTGAATTGCTTGATGACCATTGCCAGTAAGAATCCGGCCAGGGATAGATAGAGTAAGTAATCGAGATCGAAAAACAAAGAAACACATAATAATAGAATAGAAGGAAGGGCAATTAGCCATTGTATCTTTTTCATCGGGAAGCTGACAATCTCACAAATTTCTCGCTATCCTCTACACATAGCCTCATCCCTTTTTCCCAAAAGTCTTCCTCCGTAATATCTTCCCCCAAATGCTTCATGACAAGCTCTTCAGCCGACATGCTCCCTGAATCCCGCAAGAGGTCCATATAATGATCCTCAAATTGTTTCCCCGTTTCCTTCGCCCTGGCGAAGAGATTCAGTGAGAGTAAATACCCAAAGGTGTAAGGAAAGTTATAGAAAGGAGATTCTGTTTTATAAAAATGGGGCGTCCATACCCATGAATGAACCGGAATCTCATCTAGGGATCCGGCATAGCCCTCTTCCATGGCAGCCCCCATCAGTTCGTTCAAGCGTGCTGCGGGGACAAACCCCTTTTTCCGTTCTTCGTGAAAATTCTTTTCAAAGATAAATCTTGCATGGAGGTTCATAAAGTTCATGACGCTGCGCTTTAATTTCTCATCGAGGAGGAACAGCTTTTCTTCGTCCGTCTCCGCTTTCTCCATGGCCGATTCCAGTACGATCATCTCTGCGAAGGTCGATGCCGTTTCGGCCAGGCTCATAGGGTAGGACTTGTTCATCCCGTTCACCGATTTCATCGCATGGTTATGAAAGGCATGACCCAACTCATGCACAAGGGTCAACACCCCTTTGAAGGTGCCGGGAAACGTGAGGAACACCCTGGACTCACCTGTTAACGGAAACCCTGCGCATATGGGAACCGCAGACTTACCAGGACGGTCTTCCGCTTCGACCCAACCTTCACGGAAAGCCTTCTCCACGAACAGCCCCATTTCCGGCCCGAACGTACGAAATTGTTCCTCGATCAACGCGGCGGCTTCTCCGTATTCGATTCCTTGGTGGTGGTGATTCATTGGGGACCAAAAGTGATAGGACTTCATTTTGGCATCGGCGTTCATTTCTGCCTTCACATTCAAGTATTGGGCAAACGGTTCTTTATATCTCTCCATCACCGAAAACATCGCATTAAGCGTTTCTTCCTTCATCCGGTTTTGGGCAAGAGGAACATGGAGGACGTCCTCGATTCCCACGCTCTTATACATATTCAACCGGAAACCGGCCAGATGATTCAGGATTTGCGCAAACTGCCCCTCATGCTCGGTCCACTTTTCCACCAGCGCCTCATGAGATTCTTTCCTAACCGAAGCATCGTGGTGTGAACGCAGATTGATGGCCTGCCCAACAGAGAAATCCTGACCCTTCACCTGGACCTTAATGCTGCTCATGTACGATTGATAGAACTGCCCCCAGGCGTGGTACCCGTCTGCCATAAGGTCCGACACTTCCTGGGAAGGCTGCCTGTCCGCTTCTTCCCGCCACTCCTGGAGGATGAATCGATACTCCTTCAGCTCCTCTGATGCAAGCAGGCTCTTCCACTCCGATTCCTCCGTATGGGCTAATTTCTTTTTCAGGATACTGGTAATAGAATCATATTTTGATTGAAGAACCGTGGTTTCCCCTCTGTAGAATTGTGCTCCCTGGTCTTTCGGATTTTCTGAAAGAAGACAGATGGCGTAGGATCTTGCTTGTGATATCGACATCTTTATGTCCCTAAGTCGATCAAGTACATCGACCAGTTGATCCGACTCCAGCGTCACCTCTCGCATAGTTTCTTCCAGATCGGAAATTCTGTCTTCAGTCTGTTTCATATGATTATGTAATTCAGGTGATGTGCTTCCACCTTTGAAGAGGCTGTCGAGATTCCATACTGTTTTATATTTTGTGTGAGTCATCATTATTCCCTCCTATCAAGTTCCGAACGAAACGTATGTTCTTATTCTACCTTATTTTGTATTTTCTTCCAACTTATACTAGTCTAAATTTCAAAAAGTTTTAATCCTACTAATTTTTAGGAATGATAGCTTGAACCCCTCTCACAATAAGCTAAAGAAAGTTTCCCTTTCTTCTGATTCAGTAAAACCCTCACGATTTTTCGATAAAAGGATCATAAGTTGGAACTTAGGGGTCATAACTCAAAAATCCGGATCATAAAGTGCTGAAACCGGGTCATAAATCCCCAAAGCGGATCATAAGTCACGGAAACCGGATCATATCGGTCCAACCCCCTAAGTTTGGACACCATCTTCATATTTCTTAAGATTGCTTAGTTTTTTATTTTTCTACCGCGCTCTCGCTTGCTGGCCACTTATTCTTTAAACTGGTTACCAGTTCAAAGAATAAGTGGTCACATGGTTAGCTTGAGT
>NZ_JBITPL010000009.1:0-3010 GCF_050467885.1 Rossellomorea sp. NRS-1567
CGGTTAAGTTATGAAGGGCGCACGGTGGATGCCTTGGCACTAGGAGCCGACGAAGGACGGGACTAACACCGATATGCTTTGGGGAGCTGTAAGTGAGCTTTGATCCAGAGATTTCCGAATGGGGGAACCCATTGTTCGTAATGGAACAATATCCTTACTTGAATACATAGAGTATGGAAGGCAGACCCAGGGAACTGAAACATCTAAGTACCTGGAGGAAGAGAAAGCAATTGCGATTCCCTGAGTAGCGGCGAGCGAAACGGGATGTAGCCCAAACCAAGAGGCTTGCCTCTTGGGGTTGTAGGACACTCTATACGGAGTTACAAAGGAATGAAGTAGACGAAGAAGTCTGGAAAGGCTCGTCAAAGAAGGTAACAACCCTGTAGTTGAAACTTCATTCTCTCTTGAGTGGATCCTGAGTACGGCGGGACACGTGAAATCCCGTCGGAAGCTGGGAGGACCATCTCCCAAGGCTAAATACTCCCTAGTGACCGATAGTGAACCAGTACCGTGAGGGAAAGGTGAAAAGCACCCCGGAAGGGGAGTGAAATAGAACCTGAAACCGTGTGCCTACAAGTAGTCAGAGCCCGTTAACGGGTGATGGCGTGCCTTTTGTAGAATGAACCGGCGAGTTACGATCCCATGCAAGGTTAAGTCGATAAGACGGAGCCGCAGCGAAAGCGAGTCTGAATAGGGCGAATTGAGTATGTGGTCGTAGACCCGAAACCAGGTGATCTACCCATGTCCAGGATGAAGTTCAGGTAACACTGAATGGAGGTCCGAACCCACGCACGTTGAAAAGTGCGGGGATGAGGTGTGGGTAGCGGAGAAATTCCAATCGAACTTGGAGATAGCTGGTTCTCTCCGAAATAGCTTTAGGGCTAGCCTCATGTGTAAGAGTCTTGGAGGTAGAGCACTGTTTGGACTAGGGGCCCTCATCGGGTTACCGAATTCAGACAAACTCCGAATGCCAAAGACTTATCCATGGGAGTCAGACTGCGAGTGATAAGATCCGTAGTCGAAAGGGAAACAGCCCAGACCACCAGCTAAGGTCCCAAAGTATACGTTAAGTGGAAAAGGATGTGGAGTTGCTTAGACAACCAGGATGTTGGCTTAGAAGCAGCCACCATTTAAAGAGTGCGTAATAGCTCACTGGTCGAGTGACTCTGCGCCGAAAATGTACCGGGGCTAAACGTATCACCGAAGCTGTGGATTGACACCTTTAGGTGTCAGTGGTAGGAGAGCGTTCTAAGGACTGCGAAGCTAGACCGTAAGGACTGGTGGAGTGCTTAGAAGTGAGAATGCCGGTATGAGTAGCGAAAGATGGGTGAGAATCCCATCCACCGAATGCCTAAGGTTTCCTGAGGAAGGCTCGTCCGCTCAGGGTTAGTCGGGACCTAAGTCGAGGCCGATAGGCGTAGACGATGGACAACAGGTTGATATTCCTGTACCACCTCTTTTCCGTTTGAGCAATGGGGGGACGCAGGAGGATAGGGTAAGCGCACTGCTGGATATGTGCGTCTAAGCAGTTAGGCTGATGATGAGGCAAATCCCATCATCGTGAAGGCTGAGCTGTGATAGCGAGCGAATTATAGTAGCGAAGTTCCTGATTCCACACTGCCAAGAAAAGCCTCTAGCGAGGAAAAAGGTGCCCGTACCGCAAACCGACACAGGTAGGCGAGGAGAGAATCCTAAGGTGAGCGAGAGAACTCTCGTTAAGGAACTCGGCAAAATGACCCCGTAACTTCGGGAGAAGGGGTGCTCTGGTAGGGTGCAAGCCCGAGAGAGCCGCAGTGAATAGGCCCAGGCGACTGTTTAGCAAAAACACAGGTCTCTGCGAAGCCGTAAGGCGAAGTATAGGGGCTGACGCCTGCCCGGTGCTGGAAGGTTAAGAGGAGTGCTTAGCGCAAGCGAAGGTGCGAATCGAAGCCCCAGTAAACGGCGGCCGTAACTATAACGGTCCTAAGGTAGCGAAATTCCTTGTCGGGTAAGTTCCGACCCGCACGAAAGGCGTAACGATCTGGGCACTGTCTCAACGAGAGACTCGGTGAAATTATAGTACCTGTGAAGATGCAGGTTACCCGCGACAGGACGGAAAGACCCCGTGGAGCTTTACTGTAGCCTGATATTGAATTTTGGTACAGCTTGTACAGGATAGGTAGGAGCCTTGGAAACCGGAGCACAAGCTTCGGTGGAGGCATCGGTGGGATACTACCCTGGCTGTATTGAAATTCTAACCCGCGCCCCTTATCGGGGTGGGAGACAGTGTCAGGTGGGCAGTTTGACTGGGGCGGTCGCCTCCTAAAGAGTAACGGAGGCGCCCAAAGGTTCCCTCAGAATGGTTGGAAATCATTCGCAGAGTGTAAAGGCACAAGGGAGCTTGACTGCGAGACCTACAAGTCGAGCAGGGACGAAAGTCGGGCTTAGTGATCCGGTGGTTCCGCATGGAAGGGCCATCGCTCAACGGATAAAAGCTACCCCGGGGATAACAGGCTTATCTCCCCCAAGAGTCCACATCGACGGGGAGGTTTGGCACCTCGATGTCGGCTCATCGCATCCTGGGGCTGTAGTCGGTCCCAAGGGTTGGGCTGTTCGCCCATTAAAGCGGTACGCGAGCTGGGTTCAGAACGTCGTGAGACAGTTCGGTCCCTATCCGTCGTGGGCGCAGGAAATTTGAGAGGAGCTGTCCTTAGTACGAGAGGACCGGGATGGACGCACCGCTGGTGTACCAGTTGTCTTGCCAAAGGCATCGCTGGGTAGCTATGTGCGGAAGGGATAAGTGCTGAAAGCATCTAAGCATGAAGCCCCCCTCGAGATGAGATTTCCCATCACGTAAGTGAGTAAGATCCCTAGAAGATGACTAGGTAGATAGGTCAGAGATGGAAGCATGGCGACATGTGGAGTTGACTGATACTAATCGATCGAGGACTTAACCACAAAGAGTCATTTTTTAAATGAACAACATTGGTCGATATTCGGCTTTCTTGACATCAATTCTTTATCTAGTTTT
>NZ_JBITPL010000010.1:0-257470 GCF_050467885.1 Rossellomorea sp. NRS-1567
CAACAATAGGGGTGCAGTTCAGCTTTGCCCTGTGGGGTCTCAACTTTCCCGCTATTCCCGCAGGAGTCGAGCACCTTCCGCTCCAATCAACTTTCTGAGTATGTTTCTTTAAATGGAAATAAATAAAAAAATCCTTTTAATACAGAACACTGATTGACAGATTTCAAACAGACCTTATTTTAAAACAATAACTTTTATGAAAAGACAGTCGATCATCTCCACCAGTATTCTTCCATAAAAAAACTGACCCCCAATATGGAAGCCAGTTTTGGATTGAATGTGTATTAAGCCAAAGAAGACATGACGTTTTTAACAGCTTCTGCAGAGTTAGCTAGTGCAGCTTTCTCTTCTTCGGTTAGTTCGAGTTCGATGATTTTTTCCAGTCCATTTCCACCAAGGATGGTTGGAACACCGAGGTAGATCCCTTCGAAACCGTATTCGCCTTCTAGGTATGCAATGGCCGGGATGACGCGGCGTTGATCCTTAAGGATGGCTTCTACCATTTGTACAAGTGAAGCAGCAGGAGCATAATAAGCACTTCCGTTGCCCAGAAGGCCTACAATTTCCCCTCCGCCTTTACGGGTACGTTCGACGATCGCGTCTAAACGGTCTTTAGGGATTAATGTTTCCAGAGGGATGCCTCCAGCGTACGAGTAACGAATAAGAGGAACCATGTCATCCCCATGGCCGCCAAGAACGAATCCTGTAATATCTTTCACAGAGAGGTTTAATTCTTGAGCGACAAATGTGCGGAAACGGGCTGTATCCAGAACGCCGGATTGTCCGATTACGCGCTCTTTAGGGAACCCTGATTCTTTGAATACTGTATATGTCATAGCATCCACTGGGTTTGTCAGAACGATGATGTAGCAATCCGGCGAATACTTAACGATTTGCTGAGTGACCGATTTCATGACCTTTTGATTCGTTTGAACCAGATCATCACGGCTCATTCCTGGTTTACGGGCAATCCCTGCAGTGATGACAACGATATCCGAATCCTTTGTATCCTCGTAATTGGAAGTACCGATGATGTTTGAATCAAATCCTTGTACAGGGCTCGCTTCAAGCATATCCAGCGCTTTCCCTTTCGTTGGGTCTTCATTTTGAGGAATATCAACCAGTACAACATCTCCAAGCTCTTTCTGAGCAAGCATCAGTGCTGTAGTCGCCCCTGTAAATCCTCCACCGATAACAGATACTTTTCTACGTTTAATAGCCATCATAATTCCTCCTATTCGTGTCATTATGTAAAGGAAGGAGTGCTCCGGTTCGAAGCACCCCATCCTTATTTCAAATTAAAATTATCCCATGTTTTCGATTAAAGCAGAACCGAACTCAGAACATTTCACTTCTGTTGCTCCATCCATTAGACGGGCGAAGTCATATGTTACGACTTTAGAAGCGATTGTTTTCTCCATGGATTTTGTGATCAGGTTAGCAGCTTCTGTCCAACCAAGGTGCTCAAGCATAAGCACTCCTGAAAGGATGACAGATGAAGGATTCACTTTATCCATACCTGCATATTTAGGAGCCGTTCCGTGAGTTGCCTCAAAGATCGCATGTCCTGATTCGTAGTTGATGTTTGCTCCAGGAGCAATACCGATTCCACCAACTTGAGCGGCTAATGCATCAGAGATATAATCTCCGTTTAAGTTCATTGTTGCCACTACATCAAACTCAGCCGGACGAGTAAGGATTTGCTGTAGGAAGATATCAGCGATTGAATCCTTCACGATGATCTTACCAGCTGCTTCAGCTTCGGATTGTGCTTTGTTAGCAGCTTCCAATCCGTCAGCATCTTTGATCTTGTCATATTGAGCCCAAGTGAATACTTTATCGCCGAATTCTTTTTCAGCAAGCTCGTAACCCCAGTTTTTGAAAGCTCCTTCAGTGAACTTCATGATGTTCCCTTTGTGAACCAACGTTACTGATTTACGGCCTTCTGTGATCGCGTAATTGATTGCTGCACGAACAAGGCGGTTTGTCCCCTCTTCAGAAACAGGCTTGATCCCGATACCGGATGTTTCTGGGAAACGGATTTTGTTAGCACCCATTTCATCTTGAAGGAAAGTGATTAATTTTTTAACTTCGTCAGAACCTTTTGCGTATTCAATACCAGCATAGATGTCTTCAGTGTTTTCACGGAAGATGACCATGTCAGTGTCTTCAGGACGCTTAACCGGTGATGGAACACCTTCAAAGTAGCGTACAGGAC
The DNA here is from genome assembly GCF_050467885.1 of Rossellomorea sp. NRS-1567. Taxonomy (NCBI): domain Bacteria; kingdom Bacillati; phylum Bacillota; class Bacilli; order Caryophanales; family Bacillaceae; genus Rossellomorea; species Rossellomorea sp. NRS-1567. The sequence goes on from NZ_JBITPL010000010.1 coordinate 2,219, forward strand.
GCAGGCAAGTGAACAGGTCTAATTCCTGGCGAAGCGCAACGTTCAATGAACGGATTCCGCCGCCGACAGGAGTTGTAAGTGGACCTTTGATCGCGATGAAGTATTCACGGATTGCTTCAAGTGTATCATTTGGAAGCCATTCGCCCGTTTTGTTGAATGCCTTTTCCCCTGCATATACTTCTTTCCATGAAATCTTGCGCTCACCTTTGTATGCTTTTTCAACAGAAGCATCTAGGACGCGTTGAGCTGCTGCCCAAATATCTGGACCAGTTCCGTCACCTTCAATGAATGGGACGATTGGATTGTTTGGCACATTAAGTTGGCCGTTCTGGTTTGTAATTTTTTCACCTTGTGTCATTATGTAACCTCCATTTATTCATTATCAAAGGGGATGACCCATAATTGCCTTATGCATTTAGAGTCAGTCCCCTTCTCATATTCATTACACCAATATTTTCACCATTTGTAAATATTGATGTTTAACCTCTTTGTTCTACAGGCACATATTCCTGCTTGCCAGGCCCTACGTAATCAGCACGTGGACGGATCAGGCGGTTGTTGGAATACTGCTCAAGAATATGAGCTAACCAACCGGATACACGGCTTACAGCGAAGATCGGAGTGAATAGGTCATGATCGATGCCTAAGCTATGGTAAACGGATGCTGAATAGAAATCAACATTAGGCGGTAAGCCTTTATTAGATGTAAATACATCTTCTACCTTAACGGACATTTCGTAGTATTTACTTTGTCCAGTTAATTCAGTTAATTTTTTAGACATTTCTTTAAGGTGCTTGGCACGCGGATCTCCTTGACGGTATACACGGTGACCGAAGCCCATGATTTTTTCTTTTTTCTCAAGTTTGTCCAGGATATATGATTCTGCTTTATCTACCGAACCGATTTCAGTAAGCATCTTCATTACCTGTTCATTTGCTCCACCGTGAAGAGGTCCTTTTAAAGCACCGATCGCAGCAGTGACACCAGAATACACATCAGAAAGAGTAGCGACACATACACGTGCAGTGAATGTAGAAGCGTTTAACTCGTGATCCGCATGAAGAACAAGCGCTTTATTGAACGCCTCGATTTCAACAGGTTCAGGATCTTTCCCGGTTAACATATATAGGAAATTAGCAGCAAAGCCTAAATCTTTGCGGGGAGCAATCGGCTCTTGTCCATTGCGAATTCGTGAAAAGCTCGTTACGATTGTAGGGATTTTCGCTTGAAGTCGAACGGCTTTCAAATAGTTTTCCTTTTCGTCCATTACATCTGCTTTATCATCATATAATCCAAGTAAAGACACGGCAGAACGTAAAGCTGCCATAGGATGAACTTCCTTGATGTTGTACATCTTGAAGTGCTCGATGACCTCTTTTGGTAATTCAGCGTTATCTGCTAATAGCTCTGTAAATTCCTGAAGCTCTGATGAAGTAGGTAATTTCAGATGCCATAGTAAGTAGATAACCTCTTCAAAACTGGCATTGTTTGCTAAATCATCAATGTTGTAGCCAACATATGTAAGAGTATCATCAATGATCGAACTAATGGATGATGTTGTTGCTACAACCCCTTCTAACCCGCGAGTTGCTGTCATAATAACCTCTCCTTTTGTTAAGTATTTCTCTTTACCCATTTTCATATGAGCATAAAACCCTACAAGACTATCAAATAAGTCAGTAGGCTTGTTTAAAAAGAACATAAATAAAGGTTGAGCGATTGCTCAATTCCTATACAAAAAATGATTCCCGGCTCTTCCTATGATATCACGAGAGCTTGGGATGCGCTTACATTTCCTATTATAAACAATTATCTGACTTTTGTGAATGAAAACGCATCAATTTCTATAAAAATTATTTTTCTAGAAAAATAAACCATAGCATTGAGGCGCACAAACGGAGTGGTGACAGGAGTTTCTCATCCCGTTGTAAAAGCACTAAATATGTCGAAGATGTATAATCAAAGTCAAATGATCTCAGTTAAACCGGCAGAACCCCAGTGGTATTCTATAAGAACAACTCATATAATTTCATCGCAAGGTACGCAATACCTGCTCCAATCAGCGGTCCGACAGCTACTGCTTTAAAGAATGCCACAGCTAAGACTGTGCCGAGGACAAGAGCTGTCGTAATATGAGGGTCCTCTTCCAACAGTGTTAACCCGCTCTTCGCAATTAACGCCACAGCCATCCCGGAAGCGAGGGCAATCCACGCATAAGGGGACTTTAATGAGTCATACAGGTCTTTAAATCCGATCTCACCTGTAGCGATCGGTGCCAATACAGCAATCGTTATGATGGTAACACCCCAGTTAATTCCTTTGGACTGAATGGCCGCAAACACTTTTTCATCGATGCCTGCTACTTTAAGAATGATTAGAAATGTTACGGCTATAATAATGGACTGGTTTTTTGCAGCGAATCCAATTCCCAATAGTAGCAGCAAAAACATGAATGCCTGTGACATAAGTAACCTCTTCCTTTCGTAATCATTATCCTGACATATCAACTTTTATCATTTGTTGTAAATTTGAGCAACCTCGTTAAATTAAACTTCCTTTCATTTCCTGTCTCCTTTAAAATAGAAGTAGAAGATCGGGTAGGAGGGAAGCCCTTGAATGTAGAATATGTTTATCGAACGATGAGGTTCATAATCGTTTTAGCCATTGTCATGCTCTCATTGATTTCACTCTATTACATATGGAAGCTTGCTTATCCGTTTATCATTGCCATTGCCATCGCGTTACTCATCAATCCTCTTGTGAATTGGCTTGAAAAATGGCTGCCGAGGATCTGGGCAGTTGCTTTATCTCTCATATTGATTATTGCGATTTTTGCGGGGCTTATCACCTTATTGATTGCTGAAATTGTTTCCGGAGCGAATTATTTAGCTGAAGAGCTTCCTAAGCATGTGCAGACCTTGGTCAAATATGCGGAAGATTTCGTCGTAGGGCATGTGATTCCACTGTACAACCAGGTATCAGGTTTATTCAAGAACCTTGAAGCCGGACAACAGGATACCATATTAGAAAATGTTCAAACTGCTGGCACGAAAATCGCCACATCGGCAGGCGATTTCCTGCAAAACTTTTTCACCAAATTACCACAGTTGATTTCATGGATTCCAAACGCCGCATCCGTCCTGATTTTTGCCGCTTTAGCCACGTTTTTCATCAGTAAGGACTGGTATACATTATCTGCCAAAGCAGAGAAAATCATTCCTGGAAAGGCGATGAGCAGCGGGAGAAAAGTATTCATCGATTTGAAAAGGGCCCTATTCGGATTTATAAGGGCACAATTCACCCTCATCTCCATCACGGCTATCATCGTGTTAATCGGATTGATCATACTGAGAGTGGATTACGCCATCACCATCGCACTCGTAACGGGGCTCGTTGATATTTTACCGTACCTTGGTACAGGAGCGGTTTTCGTACCTTGGATCATTTATGAGTTTATTACAGGGAACGTCGGATTAGGTATCGGTTTATCAGTTCTCTATTTGGTTGTCGTGGTACAGCGTCAAATCATGGAGCCGAAAGTCCTGTCATCAAGCATCGGACTCTATCCACTCGCCACCCTGATCGCTCTCTTTGTCGGCTTTAAGCTCATCGGGTTTCTTGGATTGATCGTCGGTCCCGTTGTGCTGGTGATTCTATCCACCCTCAAAAGAGCCGGTGTTTTTGAAGATACGTGGAAATTTATTATGGGTGTAAAATAGGAAAAAGCACTGCTCCCCATGAGCAGTGCTTTTTGTATTATCTGTATATGATTACATTCCCATTATTGACCCAGCGTTTGAACAGCTTGTAAATGAGCGGTTTGAACATTTTACGTGTAGGTGGAAGTAATAGCAGGAATCCGATTCCATCGGTAATAAAACCAGGTGTCAACAGAACGACCCCTCCGACCAGAATGCACAATCCATCAATGATGGCATCTCCCGGCAGCTGACCGTACTGCATATCCTGCTGCGCTTTTCTGAGTGTCTCCATTCCCTGTTTTTTCGCCAAATAAGCTCCCAGAATTCCTGTTGTAATAATCAGTAAAACGGTCGGGATCAAGCCAAACGCTTGTCCGGAAAGAACCAGCAACCCAATTTCCAATGCGGGCACAATAATTAACAATAACAATATATATCTCATGAGGGATTCCTCCATAAATTTAATACTTATTGCTCTCTATTATAACATATTAAGAATTTTAAGGTATTATGTGAGGATTGTCTTAGTTACCCACAAAAAGCCAGAGTCCATTACAGACTCTGGCTTCTCATATTTCAACTTATAATACGCTTGCGTGTCCGTTATAGATGACACCGCGAGTAGCGTCTACTGTAATTTCCTGACCATTTGTGAATAGAGAAGTGGCATTGTCCACACCAACGACTACAGGAATTCCTAGATTGATACCTACAACTGCTGCATGACTTGTCAGACCGCCTTCTTCAACGATCAAGGCAGAACATTTCTCAAGAGCAGGCATCATGTCTTTATCGGTCCCGATTGTCACAAGAACTGATCCTGGTGTAGTATTCTTCACTGCTTCATCTGCAGTCATCGCCACGACTGCTTTACCATAAGCAGATCTACGGCCAATTCCTTGACCTTTTGCAACGACGTCGCCTACCACATGAATTTTCATCAGATTGGTTGTTCCAGATTCACCTATCGGAACACCTGCTGTGATGATAATGCGATCTCCATGCTTCGTCATACCTGAATTGACGCTTTCTTCTACTGCCATATCAAGCATTTCGTCCGTAGTCGTCACTTTGCGTCCAACTGTAGGGTAAACGCCCCAGACAAGTGCCAAGCGGCGTGATACGGAATCTGTTCCCGTTACTGCTACGATTGGAGCTTTTGGACGGTATTTAGAAATCATGCGTGCAGTGTGCCCGCTTTCCGTTGGAGCCACAATTGCATTAACGTCAAGGTTAAGAGCCGTGTGCGCTACAGATTGACCGATGGCATCCGTCATATTATGCTCACTGTCTTTGCTTCGTGCTGCCAGGATATCATTGAAGTTAAGGGCTGTTTCCGCTCTTGAAGCAATGTTATGCATCGTTTGGACCGCTTCTACAGGATAGGTACCTGCAGCTGTTTCACCAGATAGCATGATCGCGTCTGTACCATCGAAGATCGCATTGGCTACGTCACTTGCTTCTGCTCTTGTCGGTCTAGGGTTGCGTTGCATGGAATCAAGCATTTGAGTGGCCGTGATGACAGGCTTACCTAGAGAGTTACATTTCTTGATCAACATCTTCTGAACCAATGGTACTTCTTCAGCCGGGATTTCAACACCAAGATCTCCACGAGCCACCATCAATCCGTCTGATACTTCAAGGATTTCATTGATATTGTCTACACCCTCTTGATTCTCGATCTTAGGGATGATTTGAATATGGGAAGCGTCATGCTCTTCCAATAATTGACGAATTTCAAGTACATCAGATGCACGGCGAACGAATGATGCCGCAATAAAGTCGACACCCTGCCCAATACCGAATACGATATCTTGAGCATCCTTATCCGTAATTCCTGGAAGGTTTACAGAAACTCCCGGTACGTTTACACCTTTTTTATTCTTTAAAACACCGCTGTTGGCAACATACGTATGAATCTCGCCATTCGCTTTATCGATTTCCGTTACTTCCAATCCGATCAGACCATCGTCAAGAAGGATTTTAGAACCAACATGAACATCATCGATTAATCCTTCGTATGTAACGGAGAATTTCTCAGTTGTCCCGAGTACTTCTTTCATGGAAACGATGACGCTTGAACCTTGCGTTAATTCGATTGCACCATCTTCCATATTATTCGTACGGATTTCCGGACCTTTTGTATCGAGAAGGATCCCGACTGTTTTACCGGCTTTTTCGGCTGCTTCACGGATATTGATGATTCTCTGTCCATGTTCTTCATGGTCACCATGTGAAAAGTTTAAGCGGGATACATTCATTCCGGCTTCGATCAGTTGTGATAACTTCTCTACACTCTCACTTGCAGGACCGATCGTACATACTATTTTCGTTTTTCTCATTTTCTTTACCTCCTGAAATCTTACAACAATTTAGATTGAAAGCTCTTTGGAAAGTCTGTACATGCCCAAGTCAATTTGATGTGGCTTGGCAAGTGCTTCAATAATATCGTAATCAACTAGTTGATTTTTCTCAATTCCTACTGCTCTTCCGCCTTTTCCTTCCATCAATAACTCTACTGCACGTGCACCTAAACGGCTTGCTAACACGCGATCAGATGCGGTTGGTGTTCCACCGCGCTGAATATGGCCCAGGACAGAAACACGTGTATCCATTCCCGTAGCTTCAGTGAAACGATTAGCAAATTCATTTGCCGACATGACACCTTCTGCCACAATGATGACACTATGTTTTTTCCCGCGCTCCTGACCCTTTTTCAGACGGGTCACGACATCATCAAGATCGAATTTCTCCTCAGGGATCAGAATGGTTTCAGCACCGCCTGCAAGACCGGACCACAGGGCAAGATCTCCTGCATTACGTCCCATTACTTCGATGATGAATGTTCTTTCATGTGAGGTTGCCGTATCGCGAATCTTATCAATCGCGTCGATGACCGTGTTCAGAGCCGTATCGAAACCGATTGTATATTCTGTTCCCGGAATATCGTTATCGATCGTTCCCGGTACACCCACACATGGATATCCCCATTCAGTTAAAGCTTTTGCTCCTTGGTACGAACCATCTCCACCAATAACAACAAGCCCTTCAATTCCATGCTTCTCTAATTGCTCGATGCCTTTTTTCTGTCCTTCTTTGGTCTTGAATTCTTCACAGCGGGCTGTATACAGCATCGTTCCGCCACGATGAATGATATCTCCAACTGAACCAAGTTCAAGCTTCTTGATGTTCCCGTTGATCAGTCCGTTATACCCCTGATAAATACCGTACACTTCAATATCAAGGAAAATGGCTTTACGTACAACCGCACGAACGGCTGCATTCATACCTGGTGAATCTCCACCACTTGTTAATACACCAATCTTTCTCACTACGATCACCTCATTAAGAAATATGCCTTTATATGTAAATGAATGGTACAACTTGTTAATGGTTTCACATATATCTAAGAAAAGGAAAATGGAACAAACTATCCTGTTGCATTCATTACATTATTATGGACCAATAGACTATGGATTATTTCTAAAATAACACGAAGATTCAAGGTTCTCAACAAGTTACTCGAAGGAAATGCTAAAGACGAAATAATCTATTAAATGGAAGCGTTTTAATTGTTAAAACCTTCAAAATACCGTCACAAATCTTTAATTTTATGGAAAATTAATGAAAAAGACTGACAAAAGGTATTTCCTATTTGTCAGTCCATAGTTCATTATGATTTTACCCCAATTAAATCATTTAAAACAGAATATTCACCCATCGCTTTAAATTTTTCATAGCGATGCTGGATCAATTCATCTTTTTTCATTGGGATTAATTCTTTCAAGGATGCCTTTAATATATCATTGATATATTGAGCTTGCTCTTCGACACCTTTATGAGCACCGCCTTTAACTTCAGTGACGATTTCATCAATGATTCCGAGCTCCTTCAAATCCGGTGCTGTAATCTTCATGGATTCAGCCGCACGTTTCGCTTGTGTGGAATCCTTCCACAGAATGGCCGCCGCCCCTTCAGGTGATATCACGGAGTAGGTGGAGTTTTCCAGCATATGAATATGGTTTCCGACTCCCAGTGCCAGGGCACCTCCACTACCACCTTCACCGATGACCATGCAGATAACGGGAACGGTCAAGCCTGCCATTTCTACAAGATTTCTTGCAATGGCTTCACTTTGACCTCTTTCCTCTGCCGCTTTACCGGGATATGCACCCTTTGTATCAATAAAGCAGATGATCGGACGGTTGAACTTGTCCGCTTGCTTCATCAATCGTAAGGCTTTTCGGTACCCTTCCGGATGAGGCATTCCAAAGTTCCGGCGAATATTTTCTTTCGTATCTTTCCCTCTTTGGTGCCCGATGATGGTCACAGGGACATCATGAAATTTACCTACGCCTGAAACAATGGCTTCGTCGTCCCCATACAGACGGTCTCCATGCATTTCGATGAAGTCCGTAAACAGATAGTCGATATAATCAAGCGTCGTCGGGCGATTCGGGTGTCGTGCTACCTGAACCCTTTCCCACGGCTTCATGTTTTCATAGATATCATTTTCAAGCTTCGTGAGCCTGTTCTCCAGTTTTTCGATTTCATTTGATAAATCGACGTCGGAATTTTGAGTGAACTCCTTCAGCTCGGCTATTTTTTTCTTGAGCTCAAATACAGGCTTTTCAAATTCCATCTCATTTACCATGGCAGATCACCGTCCCACTGATGTATATCAAGTACTGTCCCGATTTTCTCTTTTAACTCGAGCCTCGAGATGACTCCGTCAAGTTGACCATGTTTCAATAAAAATTCGGATGTTTGGAAGTCTTCCGGTAAGTCTTCCCTGATCGTCTGCTCAATGATCCTTCTGCCTGCGAAGCCGATAAGCGCTCCGGGCTCAGCAAAATTATAGTCCCCTACGGAAGCGAAACTTGCGGATACCCCGCCTGTCGTTGGGTGCGTCATGATCGAGATGAAAAGTCCTCCATTCTCGCTCAATCGATTAAGAGCCACACTGGTCTTGGCCATTTGCATCAAGGAAAGGACACCTTCCTGCATTCTCGCGCCTCCAGATGCCGTGAAAATAATGAATGGGACTTTTCGTTTGTCGGCTTCTTCGATGGCTCTCGTGATTTTTTCACCGACCACAGATCCCATGCTTCCCATTCTGAAACGTGAATCCATGATGGCCGTGACCACTTCGATTCCGTTTACCTTACCTGAACCAGTTAAGACCGCTTCATTCATACCTGTCTTTTTACGGTCCTTTTCCACTTTCCCTTCATAATCAGGAAAGTTCAAAGGATTCCCGGAAGTAAGGTCATGATCAAGCTCCTTGAAGGAACCTTCATCTATAAAACTATCGACTCTCTCCGGTGAGCTCATCCCATGATGATATCCGCAATGAATGCACACCTTTAAGTTTTTTTGAAGTTCTTTCGTGTACATGATCTTTTTGCAATCAGGACATTTGGTCATGATGCCTTCTGGAACGTCATGTTTAGCCGCTTCAGAAGGAATGGTTGCATATTTTTTCTTTTTGGATTTATTAAAAAGTTCCTTAAGCAAGGTGAAACCTCCTTAACTAATTACAGTCGCTTATACGTCTTCTGAAGAAAAAAATGAAGGTGATACAGCTTTAAAATCAATTTCCCAGGGACAGCTTCCGCTTTCGTTTCTAGTAGTAAATGCACAATATATAACTGCTTGACTATCAGTTTAATGGAAAGGTTTAAAAAAAGATGTTGGAAATTGTCGCATCCTTATCGACAATTTCCCTGACCCTTTTATACGTCTCTTGCACAGTCTCTTTATCCTGTTTTTCTATTCCTTGAAGCATTAGGATAATCTCTTCCCTCATAGGATTCGTCATCTTGATTTCTCCACAAATCAATGTTTCAAAATCATTTAAGATATTCCAAATCCGTTGAGCCAAATGATTGGCGTTCATCATCACGATGTCCCTGAACACATCGTCCAGGTATTCCGCTTCTGTCACTTTGTGGAATAGTGCATCCATCTTCTTTTTTTCAGAAAATAGATCTTTCAGCGCTTCCTTTTCAATCATCATCTTCGTATAAAGAATATCTTCCTGGGCTTTGTGGTCCTCGAGGATGAACATTCCTAACAAGTCGATGAGATGATGATCGCGAAAGTCCCTTAAAAAGGTACCTTCGCCTCTTTTGGTTTCAATCAGACCCAGCAATTCCAAGGCACGTAATGCCTCCCTGACAGAAGAACGCCCAACGTTCAATCGTTCGGACAGCTCTCTTTCAGAAGGGATTTTATCGCCTGGCTTGAGGCCGTCTTTAGATATCATTTCTCGCAGTTGGTGAACAATTCCAATATATACTTTAGCGTGGGAATGGAGAGAGTTCACTTCTGACATCATTCACTCTTCCCGATTACCGCTAAATCTTCTGTCTTTTTGCGAATGTCTTCCGGATCCACCTTCAAACGGGCTACTCCCGTCTCCATGGCGGCCTTTGCGACTGCAGCTGCTACAGCAGGTGCTACACGCTTGTCAAATGGTGCAGGGATGACGTAATCCTCGTTCAATTCATCTTCTCCGATTAAAGCCGCAATCGCTTCAACAGCAGCTTGTTTCATCTTCTCATTGATATGAGTCGCGCGAACATCCAGGGCCCCTCGGAAAATGCCAGGGAATGCAAGGACATTATTTACCTGATTAGGAAAATCGGATCGACCGGTCCCAACCACTTTTGCTCCAGCCGCTTTTGCCAACTGAGGCATAATTTCAGGCACAGGATTGGCCATAGCGAAGATAATCGGGTCCTGTTTCATAGAGGCAACCATTTCTTCTGTTAACGCTCCTGCAACAGACACACCGATGAATACATCTGCGTCTTTTAGTACTTCTGTCAGTCCACCTTTGATCTGATCGCGATTCGTAAACTTGGCAACTTCGTCTTTGATTCCATTCATTCCTTCGGGACGACCTTCGTAAATCGCTCCTTTGGAATCACACATAATGATGTCTCTCACACCATAACGATAAAGAAGCTTAATGATCGCCATGCCCGCAGCACCGGCTCCATTTGCCACTACTTTGATTTCTGACATCTTCTTCCCGACGATCTTGAGGGCATTCACCAGACCTGCCACGGTTACAATGGCCGTACCATGTTGATCATCGTGAAACACGGGGATGTTGGTCTCTTTCTTCAAGCGCTCTTCAATTTCAAAGCAATTTGGAGCTGCTATGTCTTCTAAATTCACTCCGCCAAAGGTAGGCTCAAGAAGTTTAACCGTTTCAACAATCTTGTCCACATCCGTTGTGTTCAAACAGATCGGAAACGCATCCACTCCCGCAAAGCTCTTGAATAGAACCGCTTTCCCTTCCATAACAGGCAATGAAGCTTCCGGTCCGATATTTCCAAGACCTAAAACCGCCGTACCATCTGAAACTACCGCTACCATATTCCCTTTCATTGTGTAATCGTAAACCGTTTCAGGCTTGTCATAAATGACTTTACACGGTTCTGCTACTCCTGGGGAATAAGCCAGGCTCAGGTCTTCCGCATTCCGGACCTCCACCTTGGATGTTGTTTCTAATTTCCCTTTGTTTACCCGATGCATATGCAGAGCTTCTTCACGCAATGACAATCCACTCACTCCTTCTGATTCTTTACATGCTATATGTCGATTCATGATTCACATGAATCTTCTGAATGTACATGATTTATATTGAAAAAAAATAAAGTTATAGAGGTGGTCTGACCACCTTTTTCTATTAAACAATAATATAAATATCGATTTTAGTAAAGTATGTTATTGTAATATGACATTTGCCTCACCAAGAATCCGATGCATTTCCCTAAGAGCCTCTTGAGACGGGGACACACGTAAATGATCCGGAAGCTGGACACTCTTTTTTTCACGTTCATAATAAACGATGACAGGATTCTTCCCTTTGAACCGGTTAATCGTTTGATGAATACGCTGCGTACAAGCCTCTTCATCCTGATCCATGGCAATTTTCAAATAGAGCTTCTGGTCCCCTGCTTTCACTCTCGCCTGCACTTCTTCCATCGCTTCCACATGATTCACAATGAACTGAAGCTTATCGTTACGTTCTTCCACGTTTCCACCAAACAGGAGGATATTCCCTTCTTTTAGCTGAGTCATATGATTTCGATAGACATTCGGAAACACCACCGCTTCAATCTCTCCACTTTCATCACCGATTTCGAGGAAGGCCATCACTTCCCCTTTTTTCGTCCGGATGGATTTCACTCCGGTAATATAACCGCCAAATGTGATTTTCGATCCCTTTTGAAGATCGGCTATTTGCTGTAAGCCAAGATCATCATACAGGTGACGGTAGGAAGAAACGGGATGGTCAGATAAGTATAGACCCAGAACCTGTTTCTCGAATTGAAGCTTCGTATCGATGGTCATATCCTCTACTTCAACGTGTTTAGGCTTCAATAGGAACGCTTCTTCCTCATGAAACAGATCGTGATCACCTTCAGGGTTGACAAGCTCCGCATGCTGGGCAGCTACATCAAGGCTCGCAAGCAACGTGGCACGGTCCATTTCGAATTCATCGAACGCCCCGGACAATACTAAATTTTCGAGAATTTTCCGGTTAATCGTTTTGGAAGATACCCTCATGCAAAAATCAAACAGGTCCTGAAAAGGTTTTTCTTTTCTGGCACGGATGATTTCCTTTAGAGCAGCTGCCCCTATTCCTTTGATTGCCCCTAAGCTGTAACGGATCCTATTCTTTCCTTCCACCGTAAAGACAAATTGACTCGTATTAATGGATGGGGGCAGGATCTCAATATCATAAAGCTTTGCTTCCCGGATGTACTGAGCCACTTTCGTCTCATTTCCCACAACCGATGTCAGGAGGGATGATAAGAAAAAAGCAGGATAATGTGCTTTTAAATAGGCCAATTGATAGGCGATCATACTATAGGCAACAGCATGGGAGCGGTTGAATCCATAATCTGCGAATCTGACAATCAAGTCATAAATGGTGTGCGCGACTTCTTCGGTATAGCCTTTCCGTTTTGAACCGGAAACAAAATGCTCCCGCTCCTGATCGAGGACATCCTTTTTCTTCTTCGAAACCGCTCTTCTGAGCAAATCTGCTTCCCCGAGGGAGAAACCGGCCATTTTCGAAGCAATTTGCATGATTTGCTCCTGATATACAATGACGCCGTAGGTCATTTCAAGAATCGGCTTTAAGTCAGGCAAAGGATAGTCCACCTTCTCCACGCCGTGTTTCCGTTTAATATACGTCGGGATGTTTTCCATTGGCCCCGGACGGTACAACGCGTTAACGGCCACGATATCTTCAAAAGAATTAGGCTTCAATCTTTTTAATACATTTCGCATTCCTTCTGATTCAAGCTGGAATATCCCATTGGTCAGCCCTTTGCTTAATAATTCAAAGGTTTTAGGGTCATTCATGGGAATCGACTCAATGGAGAATGATTTATGGGTTCCCATTTGAACCTTCTTCACAATTCTCTCTAATATACTAAGATTACGCAGTCCCAGGAAATCCATTTTCAACAAACCGATTTCTTCCAAAATATCCATAGAGAATTGAGTGAGATGGATGCCGGATGAACTTCCCTGGATGGGTACCCACTGCACTAACGGAGCTTCACTCATCACGACTCCCGCCGCATGGGTCGACGTATGTCTTGGAAGTCCTTCCAGTTTAAGAGCCGTCTGAAATAATTTCTTATAATGATCAGAGCTCGTCACAAATTCCCGGAATCCCTTAGACTTTTCATAGGCTTCCTGCAGCGTGATCCCCAGCTGATTCGGAACAAGCTTGGATACTTGCTCCTGTTCCTTCATATTCAAGCCAAACACACGACCTGTATCACGCAGGGCCGCCTTCGCTGCAAAGGTCCCGAACGTAATGATCTGGGCAACGTGAAGGCTCCCATACTTCCCTTCCACATACTCGATCACTTCGTCCCGCCGGTGATCGGGAAAATCGATATCGATATCCGGCATGGACACCCGTTCAGGATTTAAAAATCGTTCAAACAGCAAATGATGCTCGATCGGATCCACATCTGTAATCCTCAATGCGTAAGATACCAAGGAACCCGCTGCCGATCCCCTTCCCGGTCCCGTCAGGATCTTTCTTTCCTTCGCATACTTCATAAAATCCCAGACAATCAGGAAGTAATCGCTGAATCCCATCCTGCCGATGACTTCAAGCTCATAATCCAATCGTTCTATGTACTCATCGGAAACCGACTCTACCCTATCACTCAGGCCTTTTTCACAAAGATGGGTCAATTCCTGAAGGGCAGACACTCCCTCAGGCAGAGGATATTTCGGGAGGAGCTGCTGATGGAAGGGGATGGTCAGGTGGCACTGATCGGCAATCTTCATCGTGTTTTCAAGCTCTGTGACATGATCAGAAAACAAATCCACCATCTGCTCTTTAGACTTGAAGTAATACTCCTGTGAACCCAATACGTCCCGGTCATCTTCAGATAGCTTTACTCCGTCACGTATCGCACCCATGCATTCATGGGCGAAATGATCTTCCTGGTCTAAATACTGAACATCATTGGTAGCCACCATATCCGTTCCTGTCTCCTTAGCCACTTGTTGAAGTAATGGAATAAGAGTATCCTCAGACGGAATCCCATGATTTTGAATGCTTAAATAAAAGGAGTCAATGCCGAACATCTGTTGATAGGCGTGGATGCACTCCTTTGCTTTTTCACTTTCATCATTCAATAAAAGGGTCTCAATCTCACCTTTGATTCCAGGTGAGATCGCGATTAATCCCTTGCTATAAGATTGAAGCCACTTCAACGGAAGTCCATTTTTAGTCTTGGCCCCGATCGCACTCGAGATCTTCAATAGATTTTGATAGCCCGTCTGGTTTTTCACCAACAGAACAAGCGGATAGGACCTTTCCTCGTTTTCCGTTGCAATATCTGCAGTTAACCCGATAATCGGTTTTATGTTTTCTTTTAAACACGCCTTATAAAAAGGGATGGCGGCATACATCATATTTTTATCGGTTAAAGCCAGTGCTTTATACCCTGAATTCTTCGCTTTATGTACAAGTCCATTTATCGATATCGTGCTAGACAGGAGACTATAGGCACTCGCTATTTGTAAATGAACAAATGACATGTTATGCACAACCTTTTTCTCAATATACTTTTATTATAGGAAAGAAACCGCAAAAAAGAAAATATGTTCTCCCTCATATCTTGTCTACTAACCCCATATAGTTATCGTAAAGACACGTAATAGATGGAGATGATGAAATGGCAGAAGCTTTCTTTCCGGAATTGGTGAAAAGTTTTTTCATAGCCTTTGGTGTTTTACTAGGTGGATCCCTACTCGGCGGTTTAGCTTCTTTTGCCATGGGACAGCCTTTATTCATTGAAATGTGGCGTTTATCTAATTTCCTTAGGATATGGGCGATCATTGCGGCCATCGGAGGTACATTCGATACAGTATACAGCTTTGAAAAAGGTTTCTTAAACGGTGAAACAAAGGAGTTATTCAAGCAGTTTTTATTAATACTATCAGCTTTAGGCGGTGCAAACACGGGTGGGATGATCATTAATTGGCTTACACAGGAGCATATTTCATCATGAGAATCCCACCCTTTTACCGGCTTCCTTCCTGGCAGCGGTTCTTCGCCGGAATGGTCGTGGGAGGCATCATCAGCTGGATTATTTTTCTCTTTATGTTCGGCGCCATGCATGAAAAACAAACGCATCTAATAGAAGAGCAGAAAAACGACATCAGCAAACTGAAAAATACCCTGTCTTATTTACAGGAAGAATACAAACAACTAAACAGCGAAAACGAAGACGAACTCACCATCCAGGAAGTCAAAGTGAAGATCATCAACAATACGAAAACAAAAGTTGAATTACTCAGTATACACGAAACAGAGGACCAGTTGAGCGAAGATTTGAGGAGCCTACTTACTATGAACCTGGAAACAGCCTATGGAAATAAAGAACTTGTTAAAAAAATCATTGAAAACAAAACAGTCGAACTAAATGATAAGTCCTTCAACTTAAAGGTGCGGGAGATGTACTTTTATACGACTACGCAGATTACGTTGGAGTTGAAGTATGAGGAGTGATGATGCTGGACGAACCTTTCGGAGAGGTGATTGTGCCTTTTGATGAGAGGTTCGTCTTTTGTTCGTTAATGGCTTTTTCTCTGCTGAAAATGATTCATTTATTTTGAAAACGGTTGGGATCTTCTTTCCTACCTTTGATACATCTTCTTAAAAGGCATTTCGAGTGCACTTTTCCAACCGGTTCGATTATGATTGCGTCGTTTCCCAACACAATTGCGTCTAAAGTGATGTTCATTGCGTCATTTTATTAATAATTGCGTCGTTATTCTGAGTTATTGCGTCAATTCCCATATTATTACACAATCGTGAAGGCTGAGGAATGAATATACTATCTATACCCCCTCATCCCACTCTCAAATGCTTCCCGATCATTATTCTCAACTCCGTGGAGAGCTTCTTGCAACGCAAATGTGCTCTTATAAAAGGTCATTCTTTCAAAGATTTTTTCCCCATCCGGATACATACTCAGGCTCCTTTTAACAAAAGGCTGACCGTAACTGGATAATAAACCTGCAAAGTCATACGCAGGATCGCCTATTTCCGTTTCTCCAAAATCTATAATTCCCGTTACCTCTTCCCGTTTTGAATCCCACAAAATATTAGAGGCTCCAAAATCTCCATGGGTAAGAACCGTGTTGAATGATAGAAGTTCCTTATTCGATAAAAACCTTTCAAAATTATGATCGATTTCAGACTTGGATGTTTCATTCATATACGGGAACAGCTTATCTTTAAATTTCCCATATAAATCTACGATCGCATTCCGTACATCTTCTGCGCTTTTCTTCTCAATTTCGAAGCTATCGACAGGTTGAGAGTGCAATTCCGTCAAAAATTGAACCAATTGGGAAGCTATGCGGTCCTCGTTATGAATGTTCTTCATCATATAGGGCCATAAGGGAGTACCTTCAATTCGTTTATAGCCAGTAAATACTTTTCCCACTTCATTGGGTTCCATCGATCTGTACTGAGGATATGGGATGGATAAACTGAGCTTCCCCTTAATCTGCTCCAGGACTTCGGTTTCTTTTTTTAATTTTTTGATCCCTTCCACATACTTCGGGAACCTGAAAACGAGGTTATCATTTACGATTAGTACATCATTATTCTGACCAAGATCGATCACTTCACTATGATCTATGTCTAACTCTGGATAGATTTCTCTTATTCTTTCTTCATGCATCGACTACATCAACCTCCTCACTGTCTTCCTTCAAAAGAAACATCATGATTATCCTTTATAAACAAATCATACTCATCCACAAATCTCTCTGCCTCTTCCAGGAATGGATAATGGTTACTTTTCTCAAAGATTACTAATCTGGAGTGAGGTATGCCTTCAGCCATCTCAATCGAATACATTAAAGGACATTGGACATCGTATCTGCCACACATGACTAACGTTGGGACTGAAATGAATTCCAGTTTTCTACTGACATCATAAACTTGTAATTCACGGATAAAAAAGTTCATTCTCGCAGCAGACATCCCTTTGTGAATATCGAGGGAAAAAAGCTCACTATATTTCTCAGGTGTATATAAAGACAATTTCGTCCTTTCCATCGATAATTCTTTTCTTTTTTCCATTGGCAAATCCGGTCGTTTTAACGTTTCGATCAGTTCCTGCATCCTGTGAAAATCCGGGTGCGCACTATTATAAATGCAATCTTTCGAGAAGGTCATATATTCTCTCGCAGCTGCCCCAACAATCACATTCACACGGAGACTTTCTGAAAAGTGGATTCCGTAAAGTATCCCAAGCATCCCACCAGTTGAATGCCCTGCGAAACCCCATTGAAGAAACCCTAATGCTTCACGAATAGCTTCCAAGTCGAATATAGATTCCAACATACTCAGCTGATAGGGTTCGTTTGCTTTCTCAGATTGACCTGCTTCCCGTAAGTTGATCAAGAAGACTTGGTTGGTTCTTGTGAATGACTCCGCAAAATAGTCACCGGTTTGGTTGAATTCAGAATAATGGTGGGTAACACAAAGCGGGTCTCCCTGCCCCTTGATAAATAGCTCAAATACTCCGCGTGTGGTATGTAGTAATTTTCTTTCCCATTTCCCCATAAGTACGTTCCTTTCTGAGATAAAGCTTTAAGAATGGTATCTTAAAATAACCCTAAATAAAAAAATAAAAATATTAACACAACATACTTATAAGCATTGTTTGATGATTTTTTTGGGGCCGTTTTACTTTTAATATCTATGGTTAGAAAAGCAAGTAAAATAATAATCAATAAATATGTAATAGCTTCCTTTAATGCCGCCAGCCCACTCATAATTGTTAACAGTAATACTAAACTCACGATGAATATGAATGTAATAGGAATAAACTCAGGTTTAAATTTGGCGTTTATCACGTGGCCACTCCTCAAAATATTTTTGTTAATTTATCTTTTCAATGTCACCACCTTTCACCCTTCCAGGAGAGCCATCATCCAACACCCGATCAACTTCCACTGCTATTTTATCCCCCTCTGAAAAGTCCTGGGCACCATCGGTCTCTATGTATACAAAGGTGAAAATATAATTACCCAGTCCTTCTGCTTTAACATTTTTCAACGATTCATAATCGGTGGCAGTCAAATCCTGTCCAATCAGTATCTGATTGTCCTCAACAGCCATGATGTAACCATAAATGACATCTTCGCTGCTTTCCTTAGGATTTTTAGATACATGAATGATGTACTCAGCAATATTTGTAAACTTGTTTGCTTTTTCTGAAGATGTGCATGATAACCACTTCAACGTATGATCTGCACCATTGATTTTCACTTGCATGGAATAAGGGATGATTTCTTCCTCTTTGCTACAGGACTCATCACGAGGGTTTTCATTCAAATAATTTGCTAACACCAGCTGCTTGTATACTTCCTGCTTATCATCATCATTCAGTTCTATAGATTGTTTTCCACCTTCTTTACCGTACGTTAATTCGACTTCAAAAACGTCCTGGCGTTGGACATTATAAGATACCGTAAGAACATCACGCATATCCCCATGGGTCCCATCACAATCCGTCAGATAATAGGACAGATTGGTAGAGTTTTCTTCCCTTTTCAGTTTTTCGCAATGAAACGTATCCACCTCTCCACTCCCATATTGATCTCTTGTATAGTCATATTTCACATTGATTTGTTTCCCATCGTAAGCTAAATCCGTGAGTATGGGATCTCCCTCAATCGTGTAGGATACGACTCTCAAATCTCCTTTTTTCTGCTTCTCTACCTGCTGAAAATAGTTCTCCATGTTATCCAGCCCTGTAATCCCACCGTGCACATCCACTACATCCGCATTAAATTCAGAATCGTCTTCATCAGTAGGTTGTGCCGCTTGATCGGATTCCTGGCATCCTGTGAGAATGAAGAGAATAGCGCCAAGTATCCAAACCCATTTTTGAGTAACCATCAACAATCCTCCTATAATAAACGGTAAACAACCAAATCCTAAGTTTAACCTAATTCACTCTCTCTTCTCAGACGCCTTTCATCTTTAACATCTCCGGCTGTATACACATTCTTTTTCCAAATAACTTTCCTCATAATAATACCAACGGTTCCTATAAGGATCAGGACCACGCCAATCCCCCTGAACACAAGCAATACTCCAAAATGATGGATAAGTACACCGCCAAGTAGGGGACCGGCAATAAACAATATACTTAACGTCGAGTCCACTATACCCGACACTCTGCCTATCGCTTCTGATGGGGGTTCCTTCTGGATCATGTAATTCACTGCCGTAAATGTTATACCAGTGCCAATACCGCCGATAAAGGCAAAACAGATTGCTACTATGAATGTACTTTGAGGATTCAGAAATCCTAACCCCCCTGTCATAACACCGATCAGGAGACTGCCAGTCCCGAAGAACCATCCATAGCTCTTGATTGCATCCAGCTTAGTAAGAACAAGAATGACCAGAAGAGAGCCGCCCCCGATAGCAGAGATAGTCCAGCCAGTCATCTCTGTCTTGTTGGGAAACACCTCGCTGAATAATGTTACAAGCTGAGCGTCGATCATTTGAATAGTTAGGGTGATGACCATCCCGTACAGCATACTTGCCAGCAAGATCCTGTTCTTAAAAACTATTTCCCATCCTTCCTTCCACGAGCGAAAGAAATGAGCGTGAACATCCGGGGTTGTTCCTTCGCTGTTCTCATTATTTCGTAAAGCTATCCTTGATAATATGATTCCTGAGAGGAGGAAGGCAACCGAATTAATACCTATCGAAATGTCCGGGCTGAAGACTCCCGAAACAGACCCACCCAATAGCGGACCCACCACTTTCACCAATTGAAGCAGGCTACCGTTAATGGTAACAGCCTTCATTAAATTCTCTTCATCTACAATGTTCCTCACTAAACCTTGCTGAGCCGGGGTGCCGACCACTCCAACAGTATTCCTTAACAGAAGAACGAACAGAGCCACCATAGGGGAGGACACAAACACAAGCAATAGCGTTAGACATCCCCTGATCCAGTCTGAATAAATCAGGATTCTAAGCTTGTCTTTACGGTCCACAAACACTCCTGCCAACTGGCCAAATAACGTACTCGGAATGGCGTACATAACAGGGATCATGGCAATCAACATAGGGTCGGCATTCCATGTATACCTGAATAGAATGAGAACGGCGATAAAATCAAACCAATTCCCAAGATTCGATAGTGCATTAGCTGAAAAAAACTTGATGAAATTTTGATCTTTCCAGATCGAGGATTTTTTCCCCATACCTGATCCCTCCACATTCATTCTTTATCAAAGAATAAATGATGAATGTCAGAGGAATATCAGAGATAAGTCTCAAGCTGGTTTCGAATGATAGATTCTAGATTAATTAATTGATACTCTTCCTCATATTTCTTCAATTGAAGGGAATATACCTGGGATAAATCCAGGTCTATCTCGTATTCAGCCAAGTAATACAAAATGGTATTCAGGCTGATGAATAGGCCAGGGACATATCTTGCTTGTGAAAATTGGTCCAAGCCTCGATCAAAAAAGTGTTTCGCTCGGATTCTATCTCCTTTATACAGTGAGGCAATTCCTTTAATGATCATAAAAGTTGCTCTCTCTCTTAAAAAAGGATAATGTTGGAGCTCTTTCTCCATTTCCATTAGTCTTCCTGTTATCCGATCATCATCTTTTTTTGATAATAGTATGTAGAGCTCAATGAAGGAAAGGAGTGGGATAAACCCAACCACTTTCTTTTCATGCACCGCTTTTTTTGATTGTGCCAAAAGAATTTCCGCATCTTCCAGCTGCCCAGTGAATACAAGAAGGGGTAACCGATTTAACATTTCCATTTCAGTACGGTGATCTACTGGAATGTTCGGGTTGACCATGGCTTTTGTAAAATACTCCAGACACTTATTCTTGTCCTCTGCTATGTAGGAATATATGTGTAGTAAGTAGTAACATCGATCCCAAAATGGAAGATCACTCGATTCAGCTATCCATTTGAAATTCCCCTTCATGAATTGAAGGTACAAACGGTTCTGTATCTCCAGTTCAAATCCCAACACTGACTGGTTTTCCTCCAGAAGCTTCAAGGCATCACCTTGACCATATAAGTGATATTTACGAAAAAGCATTGCCATACTCGAAGAAACTTCATCGTCCTGTAGCAGGACATTTTCCCTGACCGTTTCCCTGATCTTCAGTTTATACCCCACTCCCCTTATGGTCTCAATACTCATAATGGAAGAAAGGGGTTTCAATTTCTTTCTGACTCTGTAGATATGATCATCGACCGTCCTGTCAGTTGGTTCTTCCCTTGTCCAAACTGCTTCCAGCAGCTCATCCCGAGTGAAAATACGAGACGGGTTCCGAAATAAACATTCAAATAACTGAAATTCCTTCCTCAAAAAATGAATTTCTTCTGAATGATATTTTAGTATATATTCATTGTGTAATAGCTTAATATTATCCATTGTTTCACCTACATCGTGTATCCTTTTTGATGAAAACGCTCCATTAGTTTTTCTTTTAAAACCAAATGCTTTTCTTCTGAATACAAGTAAGTACTATCTATCCAATGTTTTGGAGAATAATTCCACACTGGTTTTGTCACATACTCTTCCCTTTCCCATTCGTACCTGGGGAAAATGTGGGCGTGTAAGAAGGCATCTGTGTTTCCGTAAATCGAATAATTGATTCGTTTCGGTTTACACACTTCCGTTATGACATCTCCAATTATGCTCATATCGAGTAAATACTCACCTCTCTGTTTCGTATCCAGGTCGTTCAACGAATTCACTTCAACGTACGGTAGCAAAACACAATACCCTGGTAAAAATTGTGTATCCCCCATTACGGAAAAACCACTTTTCATCTTGGCCAGTACCATAGGATTCCGGCCAGCATGAGCAGACCCGATCCGATCTTTTTTCCATTGGTCATTGTTCATTGACATACAAGGAACCTCCAAAATTCACAATTATTTACCTCTCAATCACGAAAACAAAACAATAAAAATTTGATAAAATCGAAACAGCGCTCCTATAAATACAGCACCTACAGCAGCCATCAATAGGTACCTGAATTTGAATAACCACTGGTGTTTATATTCATTAGGATCCTTCCACTTCTGAATATCTTTTTTCAAAGTGTAAAAGAAAAGGAGGATCAGCGGTAAAACAATAAGTACGATAATCCCAAGAAAGAAAACCTGATTGTAATACATCATGGATGATTCCTTCAGAAAAACTTTCAACACTTCACCCAGTGCAACAAAAAGCAAAATCAACAGCATGACATTGGATGTGAAAACGGCAGAGAGTTTTCTCCCTTTCTTAATGTCCCTTATGATTAAATATGGAATCAAAAAAAGGAGGACAAGCACTGCCGATGCGTAAAAATATGTACTTCCAGACATAGGATCCCTCCTCTTTTCCTTAACTAACAAAAAACTGAGACATCCAGGCAATATAGTATGAGCCCGGGATAAAGATCAGTTGTGCGATCACTGTCCCGAACAATCTTGAAATGATCATCATGATGGAAAGACCTTTTAATTCTGTATAATTCCCCTTCCCATTTGCCACATCATCAGCCAACACGGAAATCTTTGGATCAATGAACAGGGTAAGTAAAATGGTTGCGATACCATTGATCAATCCCGAAGCCATGGTCGCACTGTGTCCTCTATCAGGTACGATGATAGCAGCATATAGCGCAGATAGAACACCAATCGTGTAAACCGCTGTAATCATCATATTGATGAAAAACAACCTCTTGGGAATTGCCCTGAAATTGATTCCCGTCAAATATCTTCTACCCGGTTTGGCGATATGATTGATCCCTCTTTTATAAAGGTCATTTTTAAACCCAAGCTTGATCAATCGGGGAACAGAACCTCCCTGCTGTGAAAGATGGATAATTCCCCTGGAGAACAAAGCAACGAATGTAGGCAATAATACAATTCCTAAGATTGTCCCTAAAGTCGAGGCACCAATCAACACCCTGAATTGCCCTTCTATCACTTCTAATTCTCTGCCCTCAGGTGCAGCATCGATGAGACCGCCTGTAAAAGGCTGCTGCATCATATTGGACATCCTAGAAACAATGACCATCATATTAAACAAAGATAGACCCGAAGCGATTAGCTTCACCCTTGCCCCGGATAACCGGACAGCATAAGCAAGGGTTTCAATGCTATGTATAATCAGAATAAATAGTGCAATCGATATAACTGGTAAAGAAACAAACTCCACGACGACAGCTCCCTTTTTTATCCAAAACATATTATAGCATTAAAAAAAGGAACATTCCGTATTTTTGAAATGTTCCTTGAATTCAGCTCTCCTTTATTTTCTATACACCTCATACCAATGAAAAGGTTGAACTTCTTTTAAAGTCTTAAATAGAAGATCACCTTCTGGATGACAAACGCCCACCTTTACGCTAGCTCCCCAATAGAAAAGCCTCTCCTGACATATACCACAAGGCGTTAGAACTTTGTACTGGGAGTTTTCATCATCACGCACGACACAAATGGAATGAGTCACTTCAGTAGCAAGTTTGTGTGCCTCCAATATGGCTCCCGTTTCGATACAGAGCTCTGTTGAAGCATTGATGATTTCCGGGGAAACACTAGTGAGGATTTCTCCGCTTTTTGTATACATGGCAGCAGCACCTCCCCAGCCTGTCGAGTATCTTTTTTCGATTAAGGCTACCGCTTCTTCGAATAGTGATTGTTCAATGTTCATCTATTGCACCTCAGCAAACTTTTCAAAATATAGTTCCCTGGCCTCTCCTGTACTCTATTTACTGTATAAATCAATTACTATCATGTTAAGGTCTGTCTTATTTGTCCTTTCCCATTTAAAAAAGATACCTCGGCCAATGATCCATTTACATAGGTTAATTGAGGTGGGATATGACCTAAATCAACATTATATAAAATCGGAATATCCAGACCTTCATTAAATTTCTTTAAAGCGTCTTCTAACGTGAAACCTCCAACGTCTTGATATCCATCCGGCCTTCCGTAAAGCAACCCTTTACAATGATTAAACCACCCGGCAAGTCTCATCTGAAAAAGTGTTCGATAAATATCCGATGAATTCATTTCACAACTTTCAAAGTACCAAACAAATCCGTCCTTCTGGAATTTTTCGATGTATTCTTTGACCGGAGCATACGGAGTCCCTATTAGCTTACCGATTGTATCAAGACAACCACCTATCAGCCTTCCCTTGAATTCATTATCGTCCCCAATTATAGATTTCCACTCGACTTTTTCAGTCAAATTATAAGGAGGAAAATAATCTTCTTTCATGTCCAACCATTCGGTCTGATAAAAGTCTAATTCAGATTGGGTAAAAGACTCCCCTATATTTGTAGAAAGAATCTTGAGGGAATTCAAAACGGAATGATCGATCATGTGATTTCCAAAATCTAATAGATTGGGGCCATGCGCAGTGGCGAAATGTTTTGACAAAGTTACAGAAAAGAGTAATGTACTAATATCTGAGAATCCTAGTATCCATTTGGGTGTCTTTAAGTTGTGAAATTGCAAATGAGGCAGAATGTCAATTAAAAACTGTCCTCCCCAAGGTGGGATGATCGCTTTAATCTCATCTTTATTATATAGGTCTTCAAACTCTTTGGCTCTAATTGTAGCAGAGGCACTAGCTAAATGTTCGTTTTGTCTAAGCGATGGACTTTCAATACATGAGTACCCTAATTTTTCAATATTCTGGATTGCTCTATTCAATTTTTCCTCAAAAATTCCTGTTACACCAGAAGAAGGTGCGACAATCCCTATTTTATCACCTTGCTTTAATGGTTCCGGATAGTAAATCATGATACTTTCCCCTTTACTCTTTCATTTTTAATTTATCATCTGATTTCTCAGCTAGTAACGAGATCATCTTTCTAATAAAGGCAGGCGCTTGTGAACCCTCCTCTAAATTAGATTCAATCCAATCTATTTCTTCTCTTAACAACTGAATTAAGAAATAGATTGTTTTTTCATGTGTAGATGGAGCTATGTAAGTGAAGATTTCTCTTACTTTAGTTAATTGAGTACCTGGTAGTAACTCACTTAACGCTTTTAATCCTAACTGCGCTCTTTCGGGTTTATACCTGTGCAACAATACTTTAGATAAATTGACCATTACATGCTGCAGCATTTCAACAGCCCAAAGGTCGTTCCCCCTTTGATTGGCCTTATGATATTGAAATAAATACCAAGCCACATCAAATGCGTGCCCACTGAACTCCTCTTGGGATAAAAGAAGATTCTGGGAGGGTTGGAATTGTGATAATTTACCTGACGGATCGTACAAAACGTGAAAGTAATCTTTCTCTTTAAAACTTTTTTCTGTCACTGTAAACAAATCCACGTGAAGCAGATTATCAAAAACGGCAATAATCTGTGGAGCGATGATAAAAATATCATCATAATACAATACTTTCCTATATGCCTCTAAATGCTGCATCCTTTGAGGTAAAAACGACTCCAAATCTTCCGGATTTACCAAACAATATAAATCCACATCTGAAAATTCATCGTACTCGCCTCTCCCCATCGAACCCTTCAGGAATATCGCCTGAACTTTATCGTTCTTCATCAGGCTATCTGAAATCATTTTAACCGCATTATTTTGTTTCATTTTCCCCACCTCCAAAAAGTAAATATTACGCCAGTATATTCCAATTATTAAGAACAATCAATACTTTTTTCTGATTTTTCCAATAAAAAAAGCGGATTCCTTTAAGGAACTCGCCTTTTTCTTCATCTTATACAGAAAAACCGAACTAGGAACCTCTTACAGCTCTATCCCCGGAAAATAAGGTACCACATCCTCCCCCAGCTCCTGAATAACTTCATCAACCGGTCTCTCACTGTCAAAGAGTGCAAAGAACCCTTTTCGTTGAAACAAGGTTTCTTCTGTTGATCTGCTCGCTCTTTCCATACTTGAACCATTCTATCGTCTCCCCCTCAGGCTGACTTTCGTTCAATGCCGCGTAGCCATGCTGTTAATACCACAGCTCCTGCCACCATGATGGCACCGATCCACGGTGTATGGATCAAGCCGATTCCATCCACGATCATCCCACCGACAAAGGAACCGATCGCGATCCCGACGTTAAATGCCGCGATATTCAAGGCTGACGCTACATTGACTGCTGAAGGTACATACTTTTCAGCCAGGTTGACAACAAGGATCTGTAATCCGGGCACGTTCATGAAAGCGAATAATCCCATTAGGAAGATCGCGATCAGACCTGCCACTTTGAATGGTGCTGCGAAAGTAAGAGCTAATAGAATGATGGCTTGCATAACAAACATCCAGAATAACGATTTCAAAGGGCTCTTGTCGGATGCTTTCCCTCCGACGACATTTCCGATGGCAACGGCAATTCCGTATACAAGAAGGATGATACTCACCCATTTCGCGCTAAATCCCGTCACGTCTTGCAATAAAGGTGTTAAATAAGTGAAGGCGACGAACGTCCCGCCATACCCAAGTGCTGTGATGGCAAAGGCTAATAGTAATCGCCCATTCGTTAGGATCTTCAATTGTTCGCTGAACTTAGCTGGTGGTGCTTCTTTTAAGTTCTTCGGTACAAGGATGGAGCTTGCGATGATGCCAACGACACCGAGAAGGGCGACTCCCCAGAATGTGGCTCTCCAGCCGAATGCCTGTCCGATGAATGTCCCAAGTGGTACTCCTGTAACCGTAGCGACCGTCAATCCTGTGAACATAAAGGCAATCGCACTGGCCCGCTTATGGGCAGGCACTAAATCGGCGGCAATAGTCGACCCGATCGAGAAGAAGATCCCGTGGGAGAATGCCGTGATGAATCGGGCAACGAGCAATAACCCGAAGCTTGTGGAAAGTGCTGCAACCGAGTTCCCAACGATGAATATAAGCATCAACGACATAAGAAGGGATTTCCTGTTCATCTTACTGGTCAATGCTGTCAGGACAGGAGCCCCAATGGCCACTCCGAAGGCATAGCCAGAAATCAATAGTCCTGCAAGTGTAATCGATATCGATAAATCATCGGCAATCGATGATAATAATCCAACGGGTACAAATTCTGTCGTCCCTATTCCAAAGGCACTGATGGCAAGGGCAAGTAACGCCGGTGTGCCACCTTTCCTTTTTGACTGATCTATTGTAGCTGAGGTTGAACTCATAACGTTTATTCCTCCTTAAAATGGATAATTCGTTTATTGAAATGAGAATCGAAGGCGCCTTTCGTTTCTCTGTACACACATGATAATGGGTACAAATAATGAATGGAAGTACCCACTTTAAAGTCATAGGTACTTTTTTGTAACCTAGGACCTGTAAAGTTCCTATATGCCTTTCAAACCTCTTCTGTAAAATTCAGCAGGTACTGTTTGAAAAGCTAAACTGAATTATGAAGGAGAAGGACACTTTTGAGAAGAGCGCACTTTGAAGTGGCATAGGCACCTGGAAGTACCTATGATCATGGAAGATATAAGCTCTTCCCTAGTCAAAAGGAAAAGAACTGGTTACACTAAAGGGGAATGAAGTTATAGAGGAGAGTACATAATGAAAGCACTCATATTTGAAAAGTTCGGTGGACCGGATGTCCTCCATTATCAGGAGATTGATTCTCCGCAAATGGGACCGGATGAAGTTTTATTGGAAATGAAGGCAATCGGGCTAAATTTCGCGGATGTTTATAGAAGAAAAGGAAATTATCACTTAGCAGGAGATCCACCGTACATCTGTGGGTATGAAGGAGCAGGTGTCGTCAAAAATGTAGGAGCTAACGTGAGTGGAATTGACGTTGGGGACCGCATCGCTTTTGCCGATGTACCTTATGCGAATGCTGAACTTGTGGCAGTGCCAAAGGAAAAAGCCATCCCACTGCCGGATGATATATCGTATGAAACGGCTGCATCCCTCTTGTTACAAGGCCTTACGGCTCATTACTTAACGAAAGACAGCTATAGCATCAAGAGCGGGGATACCGTTTTAGTCCATGCGGCTGCAGGAGGAGTCGGACAGCTTCTTGTGCAAATCATCAAGATCTTGGGTGGCAACGTTATCGGCTTAACCTCTTCGGAAGAAAAGAGACAGGCGGCGTTGTCCATAGGTGCTGATCACATGTTTTTATATAGTGAAGACTGGAGCCAGCTGGTGCAAGATGTGACTGGGGGTAAAGGTGCAGACGTTGTGTATGAATCAGTAGGTTCTACATTAACAGAAAGTTTTGAAGCAACTCGCATCGGAGGGACGGTCGTATTCTTCGGTATGGCGGGAGGCGATCCTGTTTCTGTTGATCCCCGCATGCTGATGGACACCTCGAAAACCCTGACTGGCGGAGACCTATGGAATGTATTGACTTCTCACGAAGAACGAGTGACCCGCTCACACGAGTTGTTCGGATGGATCCAGGAAGGGAAGTTAAAGATCTCTGAACCAACAATCTTCCCTTTAAGCGAAGGCGCAAAAGCACATGAATATTTGGAAAGCAGAAAAAGTACAGGGAAAATTTTATTGATTCCATAAACAAAAGCAAAGGACCCTCTCCCAAACTGGAAAGGGTCTCTTCTATAAATCCTGTGACAACCGAATCATATCCCTGCATTGGATCCCATTTTCAAAAATCTCTTCCGGGTAGTGTCTGACGAAGAAGTCCAAGTCCACACCAACGATCCTGAATCCACACTTTTGATAAAGAGCCAATTGGCCAATACCTGAATTCCCGGTCCCCACTTCAATGGTCTTGTAACCTTTCTCCCTAGCCACCTTTACGGCATCCATCACAAGCTGTTTACCTATCCCTCTCCCATGCATCTCTTCTTCAACCGCCACATTCACTAGCTCGACGGTTTCGGGTCTTGTGGGAAGTAACACGTATACGCCTACGATTTTCTTTTCGAGCTCCGCTACAAAGCATTCTCCCCTATATATGTATTCTTTTACAATCTCTTCGGATGGATCTGCCAAGAGCAGCAATTCCATTGGAAGTTCTTCATCTTTCTTTCGTTTTCTGATGATCATTTCCTGCCTCCACTGAATGACTTAATCAAAACGGTTTTCGTTAAAATTTTCAATCTAAGCATAACTTATTCTGATCACACATTAAGAGAAAAAATATTCATCTAGGCATATCACCTTTACTAACCTGAAATCAATAGTATACTAAACATATTCTTCATCTTGAAGATAGTGGTTTAAAGCAGGACCCCTTATTGTAAATCGAAAAATTCCTTATTTGTAGCAGCTTACCAGTGACACTGGTAAGCTATTTTTTTCGCATGTAAATTATATCCGTCATTCTTCCATCAGGAAGATCAGAGCTTACATTTTCTGTTCAATCAGTCGTGCGCATTCCTCCGGAGGTGTTGTAGTCGTATCAACTGTCACATCATAAATCATTCCTTCGTGCACAACAGTGGCCTGTGATTCAGCCATCCCTTCAATCCGGTCTCCTCGCGATTTCTCACGAGCAGCAGCTACGATCTGGTCACATAAGACGCCAATCCAAAGTACCTGCAATCCTTCCAAAGTAGTTTCCCATCGTTTACGAGCTTTCACTCCACTAAGGAAAACATCGTCGATGATGATCCCGGCTCCTTTCCGTGCCATCTCTCCAATACCGTGCATCCATGCGATTCCAATTTTCGAAACTCTGTACCTGGACTGACCGATCCGTCTTCACAGAGCTTAATTCCGCTGTCTTTCTTTAGCATGGCATCAGGCATAGACTCGATTAGGTCATCAATGCTGAATCTCAGCCATGACTCTGTGAATGAATTCTGCAGACATTTCGACAGCGTCGTTTTACCGGAGCTTGATCCGCCATTTAGGATTATGATGTTTGTCATGGGTTTTACCTCGCTTTCTTATAATAGGAATAGATCCACAAGTTAACCGTAAAAAAGCTTGGCCATAGCTCTAGAATTATTTAGACTCAAACAATCCAGTTGACTTTGTTATATGAATCACTCCATTGTGAGCTTCTTTTTCAGATGCGAGGAAACGAAGAAACTCTAATAACGTATCATTTACCAAGGTCTTATTCAGGTCTGTATTAGAGGAAAGCAGATAATCGACTATTGCTTTTTCGTCTGTAATGCTCAACCCGCCTGGAAAACCTTTATAAACAATTTCACTGAAATAGCCCTGAAGTTGCTCAGCCCCATTTTCCACTCCAAAGTTCAAGGCATGTTCTCTAGCCGATGGAAAGTCTAAATTTGGATCAAAACGCCTTAACAACTCACCAAATTCTTTCATATGATTCTGCCCGATAGTTGAACAGTAAAATGTACCATCCGGTTTTAACACTCGCCTTACCTCTTTTAAAGCTTTTTTTCTATTCGGGACATGATACAACATATGGCTGGCAATGATAATATCAAAACGATTATCTTCAAAGGGAATATCCTCAATATTAAATTGACGGTAATGGAAATTTGGTATCTCCATTAAATTCTTTTTAGCTGACTCAACCATACCCTCGGAATAATCAGAAAGAATCAAGTTCCAGCTACTATCAATCCGTTCTCTATTTTTCAACCAAAAAGTACCGTCCCCGCATCCAATTTCAAGAATCCTACTATTAGGAGAGATGTCCATCTGTTCAAAAAGCCATAGATGCCAATCCTTTTTATTATCACTATATTTCTCATGAATGTTTATCCGGGTATTTAATTTCGCTGGATTACGATATTGTTCTTCTAATGAATTCAAGCTTTAATCCCTCCACACACTAAATTTTCCCCTTTCAGTTGGAAAACAAAATTAATAAAGGTTCATTTACTATCTTTCAATCTTCAATACATCCTCAGAAGGAGAAAGATAGTCTTTTTCTCCAATTGAAAAAGAAGTTCTTTGACGATTTAGTTCAGCATACTGAACAACTTTACCCTCTTTAAGAAAAACCATTAAATAGCCATCACTCTGGCTACACCAACGTTCATTAATAGTATAAGTAGGAAGGAAACCGTTATTATTCTCAAGGCAGACAGCTCACTTTCCTTATTATGATTTGCCGCAGGTGGAGTCTACCCCCTGATACATGCACATCAATTCTTTATTAGATTCTTCAAATACTCTATCTTCCCCATATCCTTATGATTATTCTTATCTGCCCGATAGCTGTCCTTGGATGAAGCCTCGTAAACACGTAAATATTGCTCGGGACTCAGCATATAATATTTCACTTCTCCCTTTTGATGCATTTCCAGATCTTCCATTCGTACCCCCGCGAAGTCCGGCAACGTGTCGATTATTCCAAACTCAACGGATAATCCATCTTTCGAGAACTCATGTTCATGCAAATCAATCAGGGTATAACCCTTTGAATTCATTACCTTCACAATATCATTCCAGTTATGTATGGATGTCTCAGGAGGTACTTCCCATCCTCTCTTATCACCAGGCACATGTATGTCCAGATCCTGTGCGTCCCAGCTCTTTTCTGTGACCACTTCCAATCCCACAGAGCCCATCAGCAATGGAGTGATTCCCATACCATTTAGCTTCCTGGCAACTTCAATAAACTCATTAAACTTTTGATGATACGTCTTCACCACTGAAAAACTCCTCCCTGAGAATACTCATCCGCAACCTGTCCACGAATTCCCCGTTTCTCAACCGGTCCTGCCTTAATAGACCTTCATCCACATAACCCATTCTTCTATAAGACTTGATTGCTTTTTCATTATCAACCTCGACTCTTAGCCAAATCTTGTTCAGCCCGAGTTCCTTAAATCCCCATAGAAGCATCTCTCGCATAGCAGCTAATCCAAATCCTCTTCCCCAATAGGTTTTATCTCCGATCGCCACTCCCAGTTCTGCATGTTTGTTTAAACGATCGATGTTTTTCAAATCGATCCAGCCGATGTGTTTGCCTTCTTTCGTCATAATCGCCTTTTGTTCATATCCATTCGTCCTCTTGATGCACATGTCAATCCAGGCAAGGGTTTCTTCCTGGCTGAATGGAGGATATTTCTCCGGCATGTTCAAGTGCTTCGTTACTTCTCTATCCAGACACCACTGGTATCGGTCTTCTGCATCATCCAACGTCAATTCTCTTAAGGTTACGTTTGGCCATTCAGTCGGTTTCATGGTAGTTCTCCTTTTCATAGTTGAGTGCTTTTGTAATGCTTTAATATTTCGATTAGAACCGCTTTGTTGTATTTCGTTTTCCCATGAATTCTTTCAGCCCATTCTTCCACCGTTTCCAGCTTTGGATCCTGCATCAGCCCTTCTGTCGTACTTAGAAAGCTCTCCCAGTTATAAAACTCCCAATGAGCGATTTCAGATTTGTAAGGGATTCTACATTCCAATAAAGGATGGTTCTTTATAAGATGTTGAGAATGCTCAGCAGCCATTAAAAAAGTAGCCATCTCGACTGGCTCCGTCTGAAAAACTTGCCTCGATACTTTTCCGTTCGGTCGATGATAAAGAATTTCTGTTCCTGTTGGATGATTTTGAACCTGAACCTTTGCTGCGGGGAAGAAACCACTTACCTTTTCGCTGGTGTAATCTATGCTGTCCGTATCGATTAAAATCGGATTCAACCATTGGTCACCCAAATCACAAAGAAATCGTTCCCCTTTTTCATTCAATGCGATAACGGCCCCATGAGCATCTTCCGAGTTCAGGTTATGACCGATGGGATACGCCTCGACCCCATCCCTTTTAAACTCATCCAGTAACCATAGTGCAAGATCAAAACAATTCCCGGACATGCCAAATTGTTCCCGATGTTCACGCATAAGAGAGACATCCCGCTGTTTCTTAATAGTTCCCTGGTTATAAAACCAAACTTTCGTTAACGTCTCCATGGGAAAATCCTTGAATTTTCCCCATGTCTTTAAAATGCTTTCTGAAGCTAACATTTGAGCTCCTACCTTCTAAATTGGATTCGTTGATAAGTAGATTAATAACTTAATTGGTCTATGTATGGCCTCTACACGCATTAATGACTTAACTATTTATTACTGCCGCTACCTAGCAATATATCTCTAATTTCCCCAACAGATGACACAATTGCGTAGGGAGTATGATTGGTTGGTTTTTCTATCCCTCTAAAATTGACCCATATAGCTTCCATTCCAGCTTCAATGGGCCCGATTACATCATGAGTCCACGAATCACCTATGAATATCGTCTCTTCAGGTTTCTTACTAAAAGTTTTTAGAGCAATATTATAGATTCTGCTATCAGGCTTTCTAAAACCTAATTGTTCAGCATGAAAGATTTTATTGTGGCTGAATATATCTCCCAGGCCCATGTTGATTATCTTCTGTTGAGGGTCATAAAGTCCGTTTGTTACAAGCCCTATCTCATAATGCTTATTCAGTTCATTCATTAAATTTAATACATATTCGTTAACAGTAATGAATTTCATACTTGTGTTAGTAAAAAGAGCTTCGAGCTGTTCAATTGCTTCAATGTTCACCTTCACGTCAAAGTAATCAAAAGCGCTCTTCCATCTTTCTCTCTTAAATTCAAATGTATTTATTTCCCCACTTACAAGTTTCTCTATTAAAGATTTTGGAGGTTGTTTTATTTTCTTCAGAAATAGTTGTTTATCCATCTCCTTTGTCAGTGGATGTTCTGTAAGAGACTGAACCAGTCCATCATCATACCAAGACGAATTTTCAAGTAGCGTGTCATCCAAGTCAAATAAAAGAAGGCTATACTTTTTCAATGACGTATCAACCCTTTTAATAGTTTTTTATAAAGTACGAAATCACATGTATACTAAAGTTGTCTCTTCAGCATAACTTCCCCCCACATGATTTCACCCGTCTTCTCAAACCCCAGACTTTCGTATAACCTTATAGCACTCACATTCTCCGGTTCCGCACTTGTGAATAATTCTATATTTCCATATGTATGTGTCAGTTTTTCTAAAAGTAGCTGCGTTGCCGTTTTCCCATAGCCTCTCCCTTGATATTTCTGATCGACCATTAACCGGCTCATCTCCATACGGTTTGTTTCAGGGTCAATCCCATACATGATGAACCCAACCATGCTATGTTGATGATAAATGGCCAATGGATATTGATCTTCCATAAATTTTGATTGCAGCAATGAATAAGCGTTATCTGCTACAAACTCCTTTTGAAGCTCCGAGACAGATAAGGTTACACATTCCTCCCAATTGTCAGCATTGATCTCCTTTAATGCCAGATTCATATAAACCACCCCTTTTTCGATATTATCGATGAAACCGTCCCATCACCACGGTATCGTAGTAACGCCCATCCGATAATAATTTATCTTTCTTCAATACTCCTTCTACTTCAAAACCGTTGTTTTTATAGAGGATAATGGCTTTTTCATTGGTTTCAAGAACATTCAAGGTGATTTTTTTAATCTCGTTGGCATCTGCCCAACGGATGGACTCTTTTAATAGATTTTTCCCAATGCCGTATCCCCAGAATTCTTGCAATACACATACACCAAACTCCACTTTATGAGCGATTCGCTTTAATGGTTTCCCCTCACACCTTGAGAAACCTGCAATCCTGTCGTTCACTTCACACACCAAAAAGAGATTCTGGTCACTCTCCGTATCTTCTTGAATGAGGTGTTTAAAGCCCGCCACATCTATGTACGCTTCACCCTTTTCCCTATCCATGTTTTCTGTCTCTCCGTCTGCCTGCAATCGCACTTCTGAGAGACTTTTTGCATCATCTTCCCTTGCTGACCTTATGATATAGGTTAGATTACGAATATGAAATTCAATTGGATTAATGATTATTTCGATCCACTCCTTGCATTGGGGATCACTCCCACCATCAAGCTTACACAAAATATTATCCATTAATTTCTAAATTCTAACAACACTTATCATCCAGACCCAGTAATGAAACCCTTCCTGTCCTTCAAAGCCGAATCAGTGATATGAGGGAACAAATGATTAAGGAGTTGAAGTCGTTGGGAGGTTGAATGACTTGGTGTTTTATTTAGAAGAGATGAATTATTTTTGTGACTGTCATGATAGAGCTTATGATTAGCTACAGTCTTTATTGAAGATGTCAAAAATAGCTGAAGATCATTCTAGTGACCTCCAGCTGTTCCTCCAATCAACGATGTGACGGCCAAGAACCCTGCATTTTCCTCACTTGAATAATTTGACCCGTATGGTATGCCTCATGAAGCATGATGTCTAAGAGCTTTTCTTCCAGAGCATTCTGTTCAAGTTCTTCAGTCGTAGTTCTACCAAGTGCTTCTCTTAAAAGGCGGTGAGCGGACTCAACACGTTCAACGACTGCACTCCAGGCCATGTCATCATTTAGTTGTTCCGTAAGATAGAAGGTTTCATTTCCATCGAGAGTTTGATTCCATTCACGGCCTTCTAATTGTGCGGTTAGTCTTTCTTTATAATAAGTAAGATGATTTACATTCTCCCATATGGTTTTGGTCGCCTCTCCATCCGGTCTCCAACTAGCCTGTTCTGCTGTGAGTCCTTCTATTGCAGGTTTGAATGGAGCATACCAACTTTCCTGGTCGTATGTAGTATCGAGCATTCTTAAGAGCAAGTCAGTTCGTTTCATGAGTATTTTCCTCCTTGGAATTGAAGTTTCATATTGATAGTACTTCAGCATAAAGTAGAAAACTCCTTCTTTAAAAGGGTCGGTACAAAAATCCGCCCAGACCTCTACTTTCATTCACACACTCTATTTCACATAATGTAAGCCGTCCTGGAAAATAGTAAGAGCATATGCGAAAAGGAGAATTCACAATGAAAAAAGCTATCCTCTTTACCATCATCCTTGCTCTTATTTTTCCATCAACACCCTCCGCATCCATAAACAATCAAGTTAAAGCTGCTTTTATAAGGGAGGGGAATTTGTGGACATTGATAAATAACCAAGAAACACAAATAACGAATTCCGGAAACGTCCACTCTCAACCCAAATGGTCAACCGATGGCACCTGGCTTGTCTATCAAGTAGAGACCACTTCTGAATTTGATAAAGGGGAAACGCAGTCAGAGCTATGGACTTATAATCTTAAAACCGGGGAAAAAAAGAGGATTTCTTATAACGGTCATTCTCCAGAATGGGCTCCCCATAAAAACCATGTTGCTTATAATAATAGAGGAATTTTAGATATCTCAGACCTCAAGCATTTCTACAACATTGCAACCGGGGTCAGTGACTTCACGTGGCTTCCGGATGGAAGTGGATTCCTTCTTTCTTCATCAGGAACGCTCAATCCGGATGGATGGTCAAGCGCCTCTTTGTTCATAAAAAAAGTCGGCGATAACTATGAAGACATTGTTCTTTTTGGAGGCGTTGAGCCATTCTTCACCCTCCCAAGGGAAATTGGGACAAGTGATCAAAACAAACTGATTGCGGTCTATGCCGAGCAGCTGACCTACTCACCGAGCGGCAAGTGGATTTCATTTGTGGTGTCTCCAACCGCTTCCTGGTCCATGGATAGCAATATGGTGTGTGTCATCGATAAGGAAGGAAAAAATTTCGAAGTACTGGACGAGATGATTTTGGATGTAGGTCAGCCCAAATGGTCACCGTCAACAGATACGCTAGCCTATATCGCAGGCGGAGGGAGAATCGTATTCGGCTTCAAAAATAAAGATCTAAAAGTAAAAGAAATGCCTGTTTCAGGAACTTACACCCCTGCCCAATTCGCTGACCTGGATTTTGACTGGATGACTGACAAATCACTGGTCGTTTCAAGAATCAAGGAACAGGAGTGGACCAATGACTTCAACAAGCACCCGCTGCCTGCCCTTTATACTCTGAATATTGATTCGAATCACCAAATGAAAATCACGAGTCCTCCTAAAGGATATGGAGACTATGCCCCACAGTATATCGCGTCCATTTCAAAACTTGTTTGGTTAAGAGGGACATCTATAACAGATACGAAAAGGGATCTGTGGATAGGGAACAAGGATGGTACTGATGCTAAGCAATGGTTGCGGAATATTGAGGATATAGTATTTTATAAAAAGTAAAGCCGGGCATAACCCCGGCTTAAGAATTAATACATTCCAAAGAAAACTGACCTCCACTAATAACAATTCACTTTTCAATCTCTAACACAACCACATCAAACAACTCCCCATCCGCATAAAGCACGAACGCCCACTCGCCACGTTCGGGAATGGTAACAGCCGATGGAGCATGAACATCAGCACCATTGTTCTCTCCACCTAGAGGAATGGTCCAGCCTTCACCATTATTCAATACAGGGTGGACGGTTCTCGTCTCCCGGTGATAACCAACCACTGTTAGTTCTGTAGCTTGGGTATTCCACAAATGCCACATCCATTTTTGTGCTGTCAGGCTTGGCATATCAGCACCAATGATGCCTGATTGATGTTCATTTCCGATTATATTCCGTCCAAATGTGGTTGCTTTTCGATTCCAATTAATTTTGTCAAAATCACTTTCCTGAACGAAGTCAGGGAGATCTTCGGGTAAAATGACAGAGTTTGCTTCTTCCTTTTCAGCCACACTCACGACAACCTCACCGTAAGACTTACCGTCAAGGTAGACTTCATACCTCCATAATCCGCTGTACGGAACTTGAAAACTCGTGGCGAAGCGCTGTAAACTGGAGTATCCTGGTGATGGTTCCGTTATTTTTTGAGGAGATAGCACTTCCATACGCTGACCCGTTTCCTTGTGAATCGCCGAAATGGAGAGTTCTTTCCCTTTAAATATGTCAAAATGTTCTTTGAAATTAAAAATATAACCATATGGCTTACCCGCATGCAGCTCGGGATCAGGTAAGATGCTGAATACGACTTTCTGATTCTCCTTATAATCGTGCTGTATTTTCCACATATTATGAGTGTTTGGGCTGCCATTGATCGCATCATTATTTTCCTTGATCAACAACTCAGTTGAAACGAAGAAGCCTAATAAACAAATGGCAAAAGTGGTCATGATGAAAATAACGAATTTATTAGGACTTTTTGTCTTGAACGTACTATTTGCATGAACTGCATTTCGAATTTTATGTTTTTGAAATTCCGTAAAGTGCCGGCCATTGTGAGTCGTCGAATCCATCGCTTTCTTTAACTCATTAAGCTTGCTCTCCATCATACCCCCACCTTTCCATCATATTTTTCAGCTTAGCCCTGCCTCTGTTCAACCTTGTTTTGATCGTATTCCGGTTCAGTCCTAACATCCCTTTAATATCTTCAATCGAGCATTCCTCATAATAATAAAGCGTGATCACTTCCCGATACTTTACAGGCAACGACAATACACACCTGGAAAGAAACTCTTCCTCACTTCGCTTCAGTAAACTCATTTCTGGCAACGGGTCCTTTGATGTAAAAAGAGAAAAAAGACTTGAATTCATCATCACTCTCTTAAACGCTGAACTCTTCAGGACATCCTTCGATTGATTAATGACCAGTCGATAAATCCACGATTTGAAAAATTTAATCTCATCTATTTTTTCATAATGCTTGAAGCATGTGATAAATGCATCTTGAACAATGTCTTCGGCCTGTTTCCAATCTTTCACATAGTTATAGGCTAACTTGGTGAGCCGTTCTCCGTACTCATCCATTATCGTTTCAAGCCAGGCATCCCGATCTTCAAAATTCTCTTCATCCTTAACTTTTCTCAAACGTCCCTCACCTCATTCCCCTTTAATGCTAAGACGAATCAATCAGGGTTTGGTTTCATTTTATTTAAAAAACTAAATTAACAGCATTCAACACACATATATATGTATCCTTTGATTAATCCAGAAAATAACATATACTTTTAATAGATTGGAAGTTTTTGAGACAGGAGGAGAAGATACTTGGCTATTCACCATAAAGTAATAGGAGAAGGCTTTCCCGTTGTAATGGTGCATGGGTGGACGCTTGACCA
The DNA here is from genome assembly GCF_050467885.1 of Rossellomorea sp. NRS-1567. Classification (NCBI taxonomy): domain Bacteria; kingdom Bacillati; phylum Bacillota; class Bacilli; order Caryophanales; family Bacillaceae; genus Rossellomorea; species Rossellomorea sp. NRS-1567. The sequence continues at coordinate 41,328 of NZ_JBITPL010000010.1, forward strand.
TCAGGCGATGATGCATGCAATGGAACCGAATTTCGAGAACAGAAGCGGTTGGAAAAGGATATACATAGATCTGCCGGGAATGGGGCTTTCCGAACCCCAATCGTCCATTAAGAACTCCGACGATATGTTAGAAGCCGTGGTTGAGCTATTGGACGAGCTGATTCCTGATCAACCATTCGTCGTGTGCGGATATTCATATGGGGGATATCTGGCTAGGGGGATCGTTCAGGTCCGACATGACAGAGTTCATGGCTTAATGCTTCTGGCACCCATGGTCATAGATGAAACTGACAAAAGAGTACTTCCTCAGAAGACCGTTTTCAAAAGAGACCACAATTTGCTATCAGGACTCTCTTCAGAAGAAGCGGATGCATTTGCCTCCATGGGGGTCGTTCTAGGTAAGGCTGAATGGGAAAGGTTCCGGGATGATATACTGATTCCTTCGAGCCAAACGAATGATGAATTCGTAAACAGGATTCGTGAAAATGGGTATGGCTTCACCTTCGAGCTCTCACAGAAACTTGACTATCCCACGTTAATAATAACTGGTCGGCAAGACCATGTAGTAGGCTATCAGGATGCCTGGCATCTAATAGAGTTTTACCCAAGGGCAACGTTTGCTGTGCTTGATATGGCTGGCCATAATGTCCAGATCGAACAAGTCGATGTATTTAACACCTTGGTCCAAAGCTGGTTGGACAAACTTGAAATAGAGATCTTGCCGCCTTTGTAGACAAGAGGGACGGACCTATGCTTATCTCAAAACTGAAGGTCCGTCCCTCAGATTAATGTCTTACCAAAATATGATATTATTTTTCACTTACTCTAATTCTCACTTAACCAGCGCCGCTCTAAGAGTGACATCATACTCCATGTATCCCTTCAAGCATGTCAGCATGTATACCCAGCCCTCTTTATTGTCTAGTAATTGGCTGATAAGGTTTTCGTTGGTCTCATCGAATCCTTCTTCTTTGACTACTACAATTGTGCTGCCTTTTTCTTCTTGCACAAATGTTATGGTTACTTTATGGTTTCCTGCCCACTCGAAGACAATCTTCTTATGCTCTTGAATTTCTTTTATGTCTATATCACCTTGTGCATCATATTCTTCGTATCTTAAAGTAACAGTCTTCCCTTCCTCCCACCTTTCAGAACTTGAAGAGAACCAAAAGTTACCTATTTTATCAGGATCAACAAATGCCTCGAAAATTTCATGTGCCGGCTTTTGAATTCTCATTTGAGAGAGATTATTCATACATCTTCCACTCACTTTCATGTATTTCTGGGTTATTTCGTTTATATACCTGCTCAATCTTCTCTCTGATTTTCATGATATGTACTGTCCTTTTTAGGACATCCCCCCCAGGAATCATTCGTTTATAATAGGAGCTATCCGGTCTATTCTATTTGTCCAAATCCCACCTTTATAACTCTCTGGAACACGCTCAAGGTCTGCCCTTTCATCAAATCCTTCTGACCAATCACCGTCACCGGCAACAAGAATGACCCTTGTATTGACATCTTCCATTCTATTTATGAACTTGTTGGGAAATCCCCAAAGGTAAGAAGCATATTTTTCGGGTATATGAATTTGCGTATTTTTACAAGAATCGGGTATATAACCCGTCCAACTTAATGCTTCATAAGAAAGTAGACAGCTTTTCAGAGTCGCTTTTGACATGACACGCAAATCGGGCAAATCCCCCTTTACCTTTTCAATAGGTTCATCCCCGCCATATACGGATAGATTGTCCATCCTTTCCTCGGGGTACTTAGAGAGGTACTCAGCTAATTGTTTACCTTCAGTTGGATCATTACTCTTAATGTGAATTAAAAATTCCTTATTGGGAAAGTGCGTTAATACTTCATTTAATGTAGGGATCTGCCCTATCCCTTTTCCTCGAAAAGGATAGGTCTTTCCATTGTCAGCTGTATAACCATATCCTATATCTAACTTTCTCAGTTCTTCCATCGTATGGTCTCTTGTCTTTCCAGTACCATCTGTCCTACAATCAAGGGTCCAATCGTGGAAAATGGCAAATTCCCCGTCTCTCGTAGGTTGGATATCAATCTCCACAATATCCGCTCCTGCTTCGAAAGCAGCTTCCATTGAAGGAATGGTGTTTTCCAAGTAAGGGTGTTCAGGTTCATGAATGACTTCTGCTGTACACGTTTCGCCAGTTATACCTTCCATAGGAAAAGTTTGTGCTAAGCCCCGATGAGCCAAAAGCATCGGCTCTCCTTTTCTTTCCTCTGTAAACATAGAACTATTATTTAGATAAACAAAAATCGTTAATGCGAGGCATACTAGTATCGTTACTTTAAAGCCTTTTTTCATTCATTTCCCATCCCTGTCAAAATAGCTGATTTAACTTTCCATCAGACCACTCTAATCCATCATCACATGTTGATTTAGTTTGATTAATGGTATTTTAGTAAGATGTTACAGTTAAGAAGTAATATACCATATAAATAACGGTATAAACATTAAATGTAATGGTAATCGGCAATGTTAAATTTGCGTTGAGAAGCTTAGATAACATTGCGCAAACAACTATACTTTAATGCTAATTTAGAAGTGTAAAAAGACACTCGCAATGGAGTGCCCTTAAATATCAAGATAGATTTATCCAACGTTCTTTTTCTTTACTTGAATCCATATCTCGCTTCTATACTTCGGATCCCCTGTGTCTTCACTCTCATTCCATACCATTTCAGGACCTTCAACTGCTTCATAGCCTGAAGCTGGAAACCACTCTGAGTATATCCTGCCCCACACATTTTGAAGTGTTTCCGGGAATGGTCCAATCGATTCGAATACGGCCCAGGTACTAGCTTTTATTTTTAATGCATCAAATTCTCCTGTTTCATCACTTGAAGTTGCCACCCCGATGTAATGATCCAACTCTCCCTTTTCTTCCATTCTTCTTTCAGAAAAATTAGTTGAAGCACTAATAATACCTGTTGGTTCTACGTTTGAAAGTGCTTTTAATTGTTTAATAACCTCAGGTGTTAATCGCTCATACATTTTTGCAATCTCAGGATTTACTCCATCAAAGATGATAGGAACCCTCTTCTTAAAGCCCACTATCTTAAATGGTGCTTTTTCAACAATACGATAATTCATTTCGCATCCTCCTTGAATGGTTAGTTGAAAGGTCATTTTAGGATAGGCTTTTAATGGCGTATTCTCCCTTCTTGCTTCAGAAGGTAGAAAGCCATGCATAGAATGAAAAGCACGGGTGAATGAATCAGCTGAACTATATCCGTATTTGACAGCAATATCAATGATTCTCAAATCGCTATCTTTCAAATCAAGGGCAGCCAGAGTCAGTCTTCTTCTTCGAATATATTCTGATAAACTTATGCCTGATAAAAAAGAAAACATCCGTTTAAAATGATACTCTGAACAGAAAGCCCTTTTTGATATTTCGCTATATTCAATGTCCTCCGTCAGGTGCTCTTCAATGTAAGCCAATGCATCATTCATCCTTCTTAAAGAATCCATCAAATAACCTCCTTTCACCAACAATATTAGTAAAGAATGCGTTAATCCATCCGACAATCTGTGCACAATTTAGTCGACACCCCTATAGGATGTCATAAATTTTGACGATACGATTTTATCATTTCGAAGTATTGTGTATCTCCTAAACCATAGTCTTTGAAATTTTCGATTAGAAGAGACACAAGTTCTTTTATCGGGACGTCCTGGTGCTTTTGAATATACAACATCAGATCACTATCTTTCTTAAGATAATTCAAGTAAAGGTCAATCCCCTTGTGTAAAGGGTTTGGATGAACTTCCATAGGCATAGTTTTATGAATCATTACTTGTTTGTAGAGTAGATCATATCCTTTTGCCTCTAGGTTGAAACAACTTACTGGTTGAAAATCATCACCGACAAGATGGAGTTCTATTGAACCTTTATAATCTGTTTGGTCTAACCAAGCGAGTATGGTTAGAAGATTCATTTGACAAAACATATCCTCATCAAACCATAGTGCTATATGATCAAAATCCTCACAAAAGAGAGGCTGCAATGGTTTTAAGGTGATTTCAGCATATTGCGCTGGCGTTACATGATGAACCTTCGCACGTATTTCGGTAAATTCATCGGAAAATATGTCATCGCACGTGTCCCCATAACACATTGCCTCGTTAAAGGGAATCATCTGTTCAGGTTCAAGAAACTGTGTCTCTTTGAAATGCTTATACATTTCTGTTCCATTTAATATATGTACGGTTCCTGTTGGACCCACATTGACACCTCCTGCTCTGTTGACTTGATTCTGCAGCATTTCTTTATACCGTATACTTACTTATTTCTCCCACAGCTCAATCAGTCTACCTTCAGGATCTTTAATCCAAATAAACGCACCAAATTCACTAACCTCTTTTTCCTTTACAAGAGGTACACCGACTTGTTCCAGATGCTCAATCGTCTCGTTTATATTATAAACTTGGAAATTCAACATCACTTGCTGTTCTGTCGGGAAGTAAGGGTCCTCTTCAGTAAAGAAAGAAAAAATGGTTTCATTTCCTGATTGGGGTTTTATAATAGTCCCATTCCAATCTTCCATTTCAATCTTCAACACTTCACTATACCATTTCTTTAAAGCATCCAGGTTTTTAGTTTTCCAAAATATTCCTCCAAAACCTTTTATCATCATGATAAACCCGCTCCTTTCTCTAATTTCTTTAATTTCTCCACTGTATTAGAATTTCAAGATATAAAAACAATTTCCTTCTTCAATCATCCGATAGTTGAAGAAGGAAATATCCGGAGATCATCGCTTGACAATGCCTTTCCTACACTTATTATTCATTTGTACTCCTTTCCTTACAAAGACCCGCCTTTCCAGACTTCAAATCCGTGAAAATTAAAAGCGTACATTAAAATACTGTACGCTTTTGGTCTAGCCTATTAATTTTCTCTCAAATAATCAGCGTGTCTTATTGAAATGATTCTTTTCTTTTCATTCACTGAAAAAACACAATCCCAAGTTGGTTTTACCTGTATTTCGTCATTTGAATTCATCCAAATTACGGCATTTAATTCAAATGAGTTTTCCATAATAGCCATTTTTCTTTCATCCTTATCAACAATAGTAAACAAGCTTTCATCTATTTCTATTTCCCAATTAAAAAAAGATATCTTTTTCATTTCTTTCCTCCACAATAATTTTTATTTACTTATAACATTTCCATATCTATCGAGGGATGCCTTACGAGTAGGGTTCCCGATTTTCCAAGCTTTTTTATTACCATTATAACCTAAGTGGCCACTGTTATCTTTTGTAATAGTCCACTTTCCATTGGAAAATGTGCCGCTTGTTTTATCAGCAGGAGTATTACCATTTTTATCTTTGAATTTTGATAAATCAACTTTCATTCTTGATTTTTTTAAACTGTTTGGAACACTATCAGCAGCTTTTTCTGCAGCCTTTTTACTAAAGTAACCGCTCACCTGATTGTATAACCATGATCCTGCAGCAATTGTAGCACCACCTATGATCAATACACCTGTAGCAGTAATTGCAATTTGTCCTATACCAGGGATAAAATACACTCCGGCTGCAGCAGCTATAGCAGCAGCTTGAAAGCCTTTTCCTTCAGAATCTAAATCATAAGGATTGTAAGTCGTGTAAAGAGTATCTTCATGATATGGATCGAAATATTCTTCAGGCATATAAATGATTTCATCTTCAGCATAGTAACCCGGTTCTAATAATTCTTTCGGAATATCGTCAAAACTTTCATACCCATTGTCTGCTAATATTTCTTCTAAATCATTAGCAAGTTCTCGTATTTGTCCTTCCTCGCTTTTTGAAATTTCTTTTGCACTAACTGCACTAGAAAAACTAGCCGTTAAAAGACTTAAGATAACAGCGAAAATTAAAACCCCTTTAAATCTTTTGTTCATTTTTAGGTCTCCCTTTCAATTTTTATAATAAATGGAACAAAAAGTATTTTAACATAATACTTTACAAATATTTTATATATTAGTAGATTTTAAGGTTTATTTAAGGATCACTTATAGACACCATTTTTTTTGAATGCATCCCAAAGAATTTCAGTTCAACTTCACCAGCTTCTTCTATACTTCTTTTTTTCAGCAATATAGATTTAGGAAAAGTTTTGAAAGTAGATTAGAGGATATCTCCAGTCTTACTAGAACTTATTTATAGATAGTAAATAGAAAAGGGGAAGATAAGAAGTGATCGATCAACTAATTCCGGCTATTATTGCTTTTATATTAGTTTCCATTTTATCCCCGTTATTCATTGCACTCTTACGGAAATTAAAGCTCCTGCAACCGATAAGAAAAGAACTTCCTTCCAATCATCAAATCAAGAAAGGGACGCCGTTGATGTTTGGAATCATTCTTTTCATCGGAATTATTGTATCGTTATTTTTTTCACCAACGCCACTGATGTACTTCCTGGCGATTACGTATATTCTATTCAGCTTTATTGGTTTCTTGGATGATTTTTGGAAAGCGTCACGCCAAGATCCTGGAGGCGTATCGAGTAGAACTAAGCTTATTTTCCAATTTCTTTTTACAGGAGCCCTGCTCTTCTACGTGATGAACGTAATGGGAATAGATGCTACGATTGATGTATATCAAACTATTTCTTTTGATCTTCCAACGGTCGTATATTTCATTGTAATCACCTTATTTGTTGTCGGTTCTGCAAATGCCATTAATTTTACAGATGGCTTGGACGGTCTTTTAGGAGTGGTGGCCATTCCCACCTATTTTTTCTTTTTTATGATTTCAGACCAATCAGAAGTGCAACTTTTTTGCTTAATCATGATCGGGTGCTTACTCGGATTTCTTATTTATAATATTTTTCCTGCCAAAGCTTTTATGGGGGATACAGGTTCATTGGCGATAGGGGGATCCCTGTCGTTTTTAGCGGTAATTGAAAAAGTTGAGATTCTCATTCCTGTATTATTCTTTATCTATTTTGCTGAACAACTTTCGGTCATATTACAGGTTGCTTCATTCAAATCTACAGGCAAACGAATCTTCAGAATGACCCCGATTCATTATCACTTTGGCTTAAAATATGGGTGGTCCGAAACGACCATTGTCACGGTCTTTGGGTTTGTTTCGTGGATTTGTACGTTTATCTGTTTCGCTTATTGGAAGTTTGTGCTTCACCCATAATGTCAGGAATCATGATAAAAAATAAAGGAACTTCCATTTTCAGAAGTTCCTTTTTCGATTCGATTTAAGACAGCTATAGCTGAAGATCAGTTCAGACCAAATGAAAAGAGTCTTTCACCATCCCGCTGAATTTTTCTTGTTCTTCTAAATGAGGTGAATGGTTACTATTTTCAAAGATATATAATGTTGAATTGGGAACAAGATTGAAAATTTCCTCTGAATACACAAACGGGCATTGAGAGTCGTGTTTTCCGCAAAATACGATTGTCGGGGTTTTTATGTTCGAAATGTCCTCTCTGATATCATACGTTGGCAGTTCGTTATAAGCATAATACTCTAGCCGTTTTGGAACCACTTTTCCACTGCTTGGCTTAGAGAAGTATTCATTATATCTGCTTGGGTCATTCAATGACATTTTCGTCCATTCCCTGCCTGCTTGTACCCGTTCTTCTTTTGTTGCATCATCGGATTGAAGGATGGAAAATACCTCTTTCAATCGGTCGTTATACGGATTTTCATCACAATAAATACTTTCCTGATCGTTCACATACTCATTCGTTGCTGAGGCCCCACCTACAATTAATCGGTTTAAAGAATCTGGATGATCTGCAGCATAAACTAATCCCAACATCCCACCTGTGGAATGTCCTGCAAAGTTCCAGCTATCATACCCTAGAGCTGAACGGACCGCTTCTAAATCCTTGCTGGTTTCACTCATACTTAACTCATCTTCATCTTGAATCTCAGTGGAATTCCCCGTTTCTTTCAAGTTGACAAGGTATACTTTAAAATCTTCCACAAACCGGTCTGCAAAATGATAGCCACGCTCGTTAAACTCGCTATATAGATCAGTCACACATAATGGTTCACCATTCCCCGCTTCAAATACCTCAAAATCCCCTCGTTCTGTTTTAATCAGCTTTTGTTCCCACATGATTTATCCCCCATTCACTCTTCACGGCCTGTTTCCTGAATACAAGAAAAGCAGGAGAGGAGCTATTATTTTGACTGTTATTTATCTAAATTGATTTTTCTCCAAAGGAAGAAGGTGGTAGGATGTGATAGCTTATCGAACACTCCTTCAATATGATTCTTCCTAATAGAACTAGTACTTACTATCTATTAGACGATCTCCAAAGTTTGAAAGTTTCGATTTTTTTCATTTCATTGAAAAATAAACAGAGTGCAATAACTGGAGATCATTTTGGTGATCTTCAGCTATTGCACCCTTTAATGTAATGACTATCTCCCCTATAAGGACGAGGTGACCTGGCTTTGAAGTTTCAAAATATCTACAGAAAAAAATGAGGTTAAACGTTGCGGCTAGCTTCGAAAGAAATTCAGGTATTGGTACACCACGATCAAGGTAGAACACCTCAATTGTAATAAGAATGAGAAATGCAAACAAGATAGACATCCAAATAAACACTGTCCATATCTCGCTATCTTTATCTCTTTTTATATTTTTACGTTTCTTCTTTCTGTATAAGCTCTGTGCCATTCGCAGTCGTTGATTTTTGTCCTGTTTATCGGAATTCATAGTTTTTATTCCCTTCCGTCAACGATCAACTTAATCGTTAGTTGATATCACGCAACCTTCTCTTTCATTCTAGAATTCAACTTATGAGAACCCAATACATATAAAAACATGATTAAGAAAGGATTTATCGTTGGAAAAATGTCTCTCCCACCCTCTTTTACATTTACAACATACAAGTAGGAGATGTTGTACGTTTCGGCAAGGGAACTTAACAGAATAAAACCTAAGTAGAATCCAATAAATGATAAGAGATATAAAAAGAGTATTTTGATTTTCAAACTCAAATTGTAAACACCTCCCGCTTGTGTTCCAGCCCTCCTTAAAGGAACAAGTTTATATTACTGTGTTTAATGAATCTGCCAATATTTTAAGATCTTCATAAGAAATAAGCTGCTCTTCTGTTCGCTCCCTATAACGGAAATTCAACTAGTTTTTAATTTGTACTTCACTTAGAAATTCTAATAGTACCTCAGTATAGATATCTGGTTTTTGCACATGTACTAAATGTGACGCAAATGGAATGACGCACACATGTATATGACTATGTATGCTCTGATATTTGGCGGCAGTTGTGACTTCTGCTTTATTCCCTTCGCCCACCATAAAGAGGATCGGAGCAGTTATGTTATCTAAGTCAGACGTATATTCAAAAGGATACCAGTCTTCATCTCTAGCCATATATATAAACTGTTTCCAGTCAGATTCGTGCTGCAAATCCAATTGATTGGTGAATTCGCTATTTTCCAATAATTCTTTTTGAAATTGAACATCTTGAGAATGCATTTCCTTCCAATTGCTCGGCTTATCAGCAGTGATTCCAGACAAAGTTAAGCTACGTAATCTGCCAGGGTATTTCTTTGCAAATCGTAAGCCTACTAATCCTCCAAGTGAGCACCCCACTAAATGCAGTTGATCAATTTGTAAATGATTCAATGTTTCTCTCAAATCCTCTGCAGCATCTTCAAAATAGTTGCTAAAATCATCACTTACTGACTTGCCATGTCCTCTTAAATCCGGCACTATAACTTTTCTGTTTTTCTGAAGTACCTCTCTTTGTTTCACAAAATCAGTATTTCCAGTTTGTAACCCAGTATGGAGAAAAACTATCGGTTCTCCTTCTCCATATACTTCAGTATTCAAAATCATATAATCGTCCTCCCAATCACTTTAGTTCGGTACATAAACGCTTTTTATAAAAGCGAACCATTCTACCATTCCAATTGCTAACCTTTACAGTCATCATCTTCAAGATCTTCAACTTTACCATCAAGAATATCGTCTAGAGGAGTGTAAGTATTATTAGGGAGCTTCTTTTTTCTAATAGCTTTTATGAAAATAAACGCTGGTAAGGCAATATAAACAACAAAAGCAAGGCCACTCGTTAATAGTTCATGTATTCTATTCATTATTTCCATCTAATTACCTCCCATTAAGAACTGCAGACAAGGTACAATTAGTGACAAACAAAAGGTAACTAAAGTATTCCGTCCTCTTGAATTCCGAAGTACTGTAACTTAATACCAATTATTTCAAATACATGCCGTTTACTCAAGAGAAACTTCACATAAAAAAGAAGCTCATCCTGTTTGAATAAGCCCCGTTTACTATAAACTTTCTAATTGTGGTAGTTGCACTTCTCTAAAAGATTCAATACTCTTCTCACTACTCTTCTTTCAATATTGAGTACTTCCGATAAGCCTTATAATAACTTCCAGCCAATAACACAACCATAAATACGGGAAACAATTTCAAAAGAACAAATGGCGTTTCAAATATAAACGCTTTCCAAAATAATGCATTCTCCATACTCCAGAGACCTTCATGATATAATGTCGAATCCCTGTAGTACATAAAAGAATATGCCAAAAACATCATTCCCAACCAAAAGGAATAGCCCATTATTCTTTTATAATAGTTACCTTTTGATTGGCGATCAGAGAAGATTTCATTTTGATCATCATTTTCCTTTTGCCAATATCTTATTCCACTTAGCCAGTAACCCTTTATATAATCCCAACCAAAATCCTCATAGATTGCTTTATATTCCTCGAACTTTTTCTTAGATAAATAATCCTGATAATCAAGTCGCATAACATATCTCTTATCCGTTTTTTCGAAAGTATAGATTCCCAGCCCACTAATGTTTGTGCAGCGATAGCCTTTTTGTAATTGCTCGTTCAGCCAATGCTCTTCTTTTTCAATATTAATGAAAACTTTAAACTTCTTCATTTAATTCACTTCCTTCATACAAGGATAAAATATGCATGAGCCTTTCTTGCTCCATTTTCAAAATACTGCTTCCTTCTGAAGTTATTCTGTAAATTTTTCTCCTGCCTGAATGTCCAACAGGTTCAATCCAGCCATGCTTATTCAAGTTTTCAATCGCACCGTATAATGTACCAGCCGCTAAAATAACGTTCCCATTACTTATTTCTTCTATCTTCTGCATAGCGGCATAGCCGTGGAGTGGCTCACGCAGAGCTAGTAAAATGTAATGCATGGTTTCAGACAACGGCAATAATTTATGTTTCATGTTCTCACCCTTTATTCAGTTCAACTATATAGTTCAGCTTAATAACAATTTATTACAGTTCAACTGAATAGTCAATAGTATTTTGAAAATTCATTCTAAAAAAGCCGAATTCCTTTATGAGTGGAAATCGACTTAATTGTGTAATTTTAAGTGTTAAGGAAAAATGAAAACTGGAGAACATCTGCCTCACATATGTATCACTCTAAACCGCCTTACGAAAGATCTTCATACTATAGCATCCCCACTCTTCTTTCAGATCAGCAAGATGCACAATACTCCAAGCATTAAAAAAGGTTTGTCCACGTTTGTTAAAGAAGAAATGATCTTCTATGCAGTAAGATGCGTGTTGAATGATTCCGTCTGAATTTTCCCAAGTAACCACATCGCCTGCTTTTATATCCTGAGAGGTGATTTCGTAATAATATTCATTTTCTAAACTTTGAAGAAACGTTTTAGGATGTACCCATTCATGTATCATCCATTCTTGTTGGGAGATGGCAAACAGTGTGGCCGATAAACAATTACTACCTGCTGTGGATGGAAAGGTGTTTGCATATTTTATCAAGTGTGAAGGGGTTTGGATCGGATAATCATAGCAAGTCCAATCCTCCCATTGTTGGGCAATATCTGTCATGAGTTCTTCCTTACTAGTATAAGAGAGTTCTTCCCACATCGCTTTATGAAGGACTACATGCTCCTCTCCCTTGACCTCTATCATATTTTGACTGAGGAATGATGTGTCTACAGAGAAGTCAGAGATTGGGTGAACCAGTCCCCTGCCCACTTCCATTTGAATGTGGAAAAGGTCGATTTTCTTTTCGGCAGGAAGATGATTAACCCAGCCTGGAGGTGTCACAAGAACATACTTAACTTCTTTTGATAGATTCCAATACTCATAACTATTCGCAAGTTGTACCTGTTTATAAGATGAATGATTCATGAACTCTTCGTGAGGAATGACCAAAACACTGCTTAAATAATCTTTAAAAGGAGCAAGTTTATTCTCAGGAAGAAAATACAAGTCTTTATCTGGTATATAAGTCTTTATCCACTCTTTCATAGTTTCAGATGTTGGCTGGATCTTTCTTTTCAATTACACTCACCTCTATCGACTGGAGTAATTTCATGTAGTGTTAACCACATACTTTCAAATACGAAAGTACTTATTTCACAATAACTGGACAGTATTTTTTTGTTGTGAAATCTAGGTATAGTAACGAGAATTTGCTCCCGTTACTACACAACCCCCAATTAAGAATTATCAGTTTGGGTTAGAGACAATAGGTTTGACTTTTAATGGTTATCACAAACCCCTAAAACCATCCATGCTTCCCCCAAGAACATAGTGTGAAAACCACACCAGATTCTGCTGCATAATAGCCCGGTGTATCCCAGGTTTCTCAGAGCTGTATCCCATTCCTTTAAATGTAACTAATTCTGTGTCCACTCCCATATCCCGTAGTCCTTTATAGAGCTCATAAGCATTGGCCAGTGGGACTCTTGCATCCTTTTCTCCATGTTGGATCAAGGTTGGCGTACAGGCTGATTGAATATAGGTCATGGGTGAGGCTTTAGCATAGACCTCTGGGTCATTCCATGGTGTATCTCCTACATGCATCCTGATAAATGAAGGTAAATCTGTATTCACGTAATTGGTGATCCAATTACTAATTCCCCCTCCAACTGAGATCGCCTTAAATCGATTACTATAGGTAGAGCAGAATGCTGAAATAAATCCACCTTGGCTCCATCCCATCACCCCTACTCGATTCTTATCTGCAATCCCCCGCTCCACGAGTGCATCCACCCCGGATATCACATCCTGGTAGTCACCGATTCCCAGGTTTCTATAGTTTGCTTTTAAGAAGTCATTCCCATATCCTGAACTTCCTCTGTAATTTGGTTCTAAAACGATAAAGCCCTTTTCAATAAACGACTCAACAGGATATTTTTCATTGAAGCAGCTTGAATGGATGGGGAAGGAAGCCCAAGCTGGACCGCCATGGATGAAGACCAATAAGGGATATTTTTTATTCCAATCAACGTCTATTGGGGTTGTTAATACCCCTTCTATTTCAAGATTATCACTGCTGATCCATGAGATGATCTCCCTGTTACTTTTGAGTTTCCCCTCAAACAAACCATTCCCATTTGTTATTTTTTCATCATCTACATAGACTTCGAAGGTTTCATTTGGTCCAGCCTTACGATAAGCTAGATGATTTCCATCCCCTGTTATAGAAGCCTCCATGATACAGCACTCTGTTGTTTCGCTTAACATGTTCAGCTTTCCATCTTCAGTTAGTAAGCCGATAAGATAATTTGTTTGATCCTGCCACATCAGTAGAATCCCTTTAGCTGTCCAACGTATTGGAATAACCGTCCGGTCAAAATCTATCAATGGTTGAATCCGCTCACCGCTCGTAAGATTATAGATTTCGAGTGTACTGTCCATGATATGTGTCTTATAGTACTCTTTCTCTCGTATGCTTGCTGAATAACATATTTTGGTACCATGAGGAGAAAAGCAAACGTCCCCTTCCAATAGCTTATCTCCACTCAGCTTCTGTAACTCTCCTGATTGACGATCGAGTATGTAAAGCTCTCCATTCTGACCATCTTCTCCATCGGGACTTGGCGAAGCCATGAGCACCACCTTTTCTCCATTGTGTGAAACATTAAATTCATGGATGTGAAAATCCCTGCTGTCCGTTAGTTGATACGGAACATTTTCATCAAGACTAGTAGAATCTTTTAATTCCACATACCATAAACAATAATTCTGGTATTCTCTGCCTACATGGTGGAAATCTCCATATGTCTCACTGCGTTTCTTGATTTCCTCAGGTTCCCGTGACTGTGTAACATAATAAAAGCCCTTGCCAATAGGGTCCCATTTGAATTGACTTACTCCTTCTTTCTCATTCGTCATTTGAACCCTGCCATCACCATCGATCGGCTCCACAAAGATCTGATTCTTCTTATCCCCGTCACCTACACTGCGAAGATAGGCAATATGTCTGGAATCCGGAGACCATACTGGGGATGTTCCCTCTATATCGTAGGTTGTTAATGCGTAGCATTTCTCCTTATTTTTTTCATATATCCATATGTGATTCCTATATGTATTGTCTTCCCAGTCAGCTGTGTTTTTGACAAATGCTACGTTAATGCCATCCTCACTTATGTTTAAGTCTGATATTGTTGGTATTGAAAGAAGCTCTTCTATACTTAGATATGTTTTTTCATTCCTATCCATTCATAAACCCCTTCCGTGTAAAATACTAATACTGCCTATCCGTTCAATGAGAAAGCAATTATTTAGTTTATATGATCTGCAAGTAAATGTAGTAATCCCTCAGCTGTTTCTTTTTTACTACTATACTTTATTGGTAATTGAAATGTAGAAACAATAAAATGTTCTGATTCTTCACCATAGAGTGAACCTGTTTTATTAGCAACCATGAATTCCGCTTTGGCAGTCTCCATTCTAAGCTTTGCCCTTTCGAATAAGTACTCATGATCAACTGTATGTTCTAACTTAAAACCGACGAGTAAGACGTTTGGATTCCATTTCTTTATTTCTGATAATACTTTTGGGGCTTTTTTAAAATGAATGATCGGGGGTTCATCACTAGTCATTTTTCCTGTCTCCAAAATTGGATTTCCTCGTTGGTCTAATACTTTATCAACAACCCAATCAGATCCGGCAGCTGCCATGATCACAACATCAATGTGTTCAGATTGTACAAGCTTTTTGATTTTCCCACCTAAATCATCTATACCCTCAAATTGTATCAAGCGCATGTCTCGATGGTTTTCAGGAACCTTTGCAAAATAGCCGTGTAAGTAAATGACCTCTGCTTCATGGTTCAACGCTTCTTCCGCTAAATAACACCCCATTGTCCCTTTTGCTAAATTAGTATGTCCCCTAACTGCATCCCACTTTTCCAGGGTACCTCCGCTTGTTATCAGAATCTTTTTTCCTTTTAATAGACTCATATATTCACCTTCTGCATTCTTCCTTATTCGTATCTAATCTTTCTATAAACTCCGACTCCCAGATAATATAGGAGACCAATCCCTATTATGATCACACCATAGACCATAAATCCCAATCCACCAAATCCTCTGATAAAAACGATACCTATTACAAAGGATATGTAACCTATAATGGATATGGATAACGGAAGAATGAACCCTCTTTTACTTTTCGCCCTGAAGAAATGAATAGAATTCAAAATCAAAATTGCTGTCAACACTGATACTGCAATCACTGCATCCCCATAGTACTCCCACCACATTGAAACCTCCCCCTTCGTATGAACATTTCAAAATATTGACGTTTACCAAGTAAATATTGTTTCATGTATATACCTCTTTCAGTTCATGAAGAAGATCATTCAAACGGAACACTATACCACATATAATTAAGCTTATTCCGAAACCCTATATTTTCTGCTACTGCAACAGAAGGTTGATTGATCTCCATACAATCCCAATACGGAATAATCTCATTCTCTAAACAATCTTGAACAAAGGCATGAGCTCCCTTCTGTGCAAGCTTTTTCCCTTGATGATGGGGTAACGTCTCAATGTCAATGCCGTGCACATTTCCAGCTACAACTCCTGAGAAACAAACGCTTACAATTTCATTTTTATAAACCACCATATACCCGAGACCATGATGTAAGAACTTATCAAACGATGGCCAAAACTGTAATACTTTCGATTGTAAAAATTCAATGTTTTGATATGTTTCGCAATCGTTGTTTTCCAGAATACTTTTTGTGATTTTAACAGTTTCATATCCTTTTTCTAAAAAAGGTTCATGTTTCTGGATATAATGTTGCTTCTGTAATTCGTACACCTTTTGATTGTAAACTTTCAAATTCTCACCAAATACGTTTTTTATCATCTTATTCCACTTTGGATGGTCACCTATTGCTTCAAAACCTGTTAAACCCATTCTTTTGGCGTCTGGTTTGATGACTGTATTGAAATGATGGCTCAGCTGACTATTAAAGCCTGTGTTTTCTTCGTTTCCAATAAAGATAAAACCATTATTACTTCCCAGCCATATAAATCCAGAGGCAGGAGACAAAAGATCATCGACAAATATGCGGTCGGAATGCATACCTTCAATGGCGGCTTTGGATTCCAAGAGCCCCCTCTGAACTAATAATGGTTTGCATTTATAAAATTCAGTCGGATCAAGCTCTGAAATCATGCGTTTTCATCCTTTCTCATGACTAAAACTTCTATACAATTATCTGGAAAGAGTCACTCGATTGAACTCTTGTTATTGAACAGAACTCAAATACCGATCCTTAATCAACTTTCGATGGTGAATTTCATGCCCAGCTATAATGTATGCAATCGCACGGGCCGTCACTTCAGAGCCATTTGCGTTTCCACGCAGGCACAACGCTTCTTCATCCATGCTGCTTAGAAGAATAATGGTGTGTTGGCGGACAAGAGATTGATGATGTAACAGGTCCGATAATGAAAAGCGATTGAACTGCCCTCTTCTCACATACTCATCATCATTATAGCCAGGCAGCATTTCCTGTTCTCCCCTAGCAATACTGAGAAGGCGGTAGCACATAATGCGCTCCGTGTCGGTTATGTGGCCGATGACTTCCTTGATTGTCCATTTTCCTGGAGCATACTTATATTCTGCCGTTTCCTCACTTAAGGCGTTTAACAGTTTCATCGTTTCCTTTTGTTGATCTTCAAGAATCTGGAGCAGTTCTCCATCTGGGACATTGTTTACATATTCCTTATAATACGGGGGATATTCGTTTGTTTCTGGTTTCCTCAACATAGCTTCTACTCCCTTTTGCATGCGAAATACATATCAATGATCGTTTTACTTCTAAGAAATCCAAGATCTTCATAAAGCTTAATCGCTGAATTATCCTTAATGACAGATAAGCGTGTAGCCGGGTACCATGCACTCGAAGAATGGATTGAATGGGTTAACAAGTATCGTCCAAGCCCCCTCTGTTGATGATCAGGGTCTACGACTAAACTCATGATAAGTGGATAGTCCTCAAACTCCATGTGCAGACAGACGCCAACAATGTTGTTCGTGCGATTATCGATCACAACTCTTGAATACTTATCCATGATCTTATTATGTTTATGTTGATCGAGAAATTCGTTTACATGGAGAAGATAATCCTCTTTCGTTCCAACTTGTTTATAAGCTGGATTGGCTTTATAGGCTTTCATGAGTAAACATGCAATATCATTGTCATCTTCACTTGAAACAGCCCTTGAACTATACCCTTCAGGGAGAATGGCCTTCATTGGTTCCGTCGGACGAATCATCCATACATTCACTTCTTGAATCTTGCATCCTAGTTGTTTATACGCTGCCACATGTTCTTCTACCACTTCTCTTACAATGATTTTATCTTCAGTCGCAGATATCTTTTTGACATAGTTTAATAGCTTGTGGACCAACCCTTCATAATCCTTATAAGGTGGCACAACAAATAAATCAGACATGAAATTAGGTTTTAGAAATACCCCGCCAATAGTCGTTTCGCCTTCCATGATGAAATACCCGCAGTCAAAAATGGATGCCACTTCCACCAACGTCTCCGGGGACCTTCTAAAATAGGAATCTGCATATTTTTGTCCATGATAAACGGAATAATAGCGAGTGTATTCTTTGGGTTCTTGATAAACCAACCTCAATCCGCCTTCTATCTCGATAGGTTTATTTAAAGATTGAATTTTCTCTTTCATATTTTTCACCCCATTGTTTTAACTAAACAACCATATTGCGTAATAGTTTTATCTAAGACCTTTTAAATAGATCCCTTTTCTTCATATACTCGATGGCCTTGGTTTTATTCTTTTGTTTAGAAACATATTCTGCCTCGTTTTTATCTTTATAAAAGGCGTTAAATCTTTCTTCTGAAAGAGTGCCTTCATCGATGGCTCTTTGAACCGCACAGTCTTCCTCGGTTATATGAGTGCAGTTCGAATACTTACAAGCACGGGATAATTCTAAAATATCTTCATATCCCGTTTCTACTTTGAATTCGGAATCATCGAATTCTCTGACCATTTTATTCTTTTTCATCCACTACCTCCTCTACATTTCAGATAAGCACAACTCAATATTCTGACGAAGAGAAATCAAATCTTCACGTGAACTTATCTTTACGTAAAAGCTTTTTAAAAAGGTCTTACAGTTCGCTTCTAAAAACCAATAATTCTCTTCGTTTACTTGTTCTTTCCTACGTTTCAGTTCGGCTGGTATTCCTTTTAGTAAGTGTTCTATTTCCACTACGTCCAATCCCTTTTCTAACATCGCGAGTATCGGTGTTATCATTCTCTCGTCTTCACCATGAACATAGACACTGTCAGAAACAAGTATCTTCTCCCAAATTGGAGGTAACATGTCTATAAGATCTTTCTGTTCGATTTTGTTATTGAGTATTAATTCGTCAAACGCGTCTGCCACATGGGCTATACTATGTGCCCAGCCTTTCACGGGGACAAAGCCCCTCAGGTCTCTTTCCAAGTTGATGTAATTGATTAAGTGATCTTTTGTTTTATAGACAGCGTCTCGGGGGAGAAAATCATCCTCATTATCCTTGTATAAGATAACGGCGATGACAATGGAGGTAAACGCCCTTGTAAACACGGTATCCGTGCCATTTTCACCTATCCCTTTGATTAACATGTCATCACTTAAACAGTAATCCAATAGATCACTCAATAATTCATGCTCCAACTGGTTGTCTATAGTTAAGTGAAAAAAGGTGCTGTATATCAGTTTGTCCCTAAGCTCACTATCCGTAGTACCGATAAAATGAATCATCGATTTGACAAGACCAACATGATTCTTTCCGTCCCATGATTTTTGTCCACTCTTATATTCTTGTAGGTATTTTTTCAGTTCATGTTCTTCCATTACCAACTCATTTGATTGAAAATCCACCATCTACTTTTCCCTCCTCAAACCATTGCTCTCTTTCCGTATAAAAAAAGAGACTATCAATAAACGATAGTCCCCACTTAATAATAAGATTAAGAAATATTATCCTTTACTATATTCGATCAGAAGGTTTGGACATCGTACATTTAATTGTTCTGGTATGAAGTTTCATTGAACGCACGATTTACAACCTCCTTCAATATCAATTACCTAACATATTTAATTATAACAAACTGGATTTTTTTAGCAATTAGAGATGTGAATTTTCAGAAAAAATGCATTTACTTTAATACATGAATATCCTCTTTTATTAAACATGTAGAAGATTTGCTTATCTTTACATTATCAGAGCCATTCTAATTAAAAAGTAAAGGAAAAGTAAATATTACGAAAGCTGCCCAAAGTCCGTAGACCGGTAAATACTTAGTAACGGAATCTTGGATAGTTGAAGGTCCGGATTTGTTTTGTAGAAAACGCATATAGGAGAACATAATCCAGATTAGATTAGCCCAGATAAGTATGTTTACACCTAAAACAGCAAGTCTGTTTGGAGTAATCCCATAAGAAGAAAGTCTGAACACTATGGCTGACAATGCCACACTGTCAATGATAAGGGCAAGAACAATCAGGGCAAAATTTATATAGTCTGAAATGGTTTTTTTCTCGTCTGAGTCGTTTTCGGTAATGGAAAATATGGTAACGCCCAATACACCAAGGAGTATTCCGTTGAAGGCTATCAGGAAATTACGGTCCAAGAATGGATTTTTTCCGAGCCATATAACAGCAATAAGATAGACCAACAATGTGACCAGGACAAGAGGGCTAAAAATTTTAGCTATATAGGGTGTAATATTCTTAGCAAGTTTCAGATTCATTGATACCAGGTATGCAGCCACAATAGCTAGAGCGGAAGCACCAAATAAAACGACATTACTAAAATAAAATTCCTCTATATCCAAGCCGATAAAGCTGAATAACTGCATGGTTAATGCTGCCAGTATCATTCCACTAACAGCCATGCTGGCGTAAAGAATACTATATTCCAAATTAAATTTGATATAGGCTAATCTAGTACTACCATTTGAATACTCATTTCCTGTAAATGCAAGCCCTAACACGATCCATAAGAATATGGGAATGTGTAAATAAGTAAGGATAATACTGTCTTTATCATTTAAAGGCAGCATATTAAGATAAACCCCAGAAATTAGGAACAACCCTACAAGGGAATAAATAACACTTTTTTTCGGAGTATTTTTGTAAACAAAATAGGTAGCAATAAAAGGAACAATACCAAAGGCCAGGTTAATTGGAGCAATCACTTCCTGTTCGACAAAATGGAAAATGATCCTGGTAAATATCCCTGCCATAATGGCTAAAATGCCCATGAATATAAAATCTCTTTGTAGCAAGGAAGATTTTTCTGTATTTGCTACCTCCTTGAAATGCAATCTTTCATACCAAACGCCGAGGACCTGAGAATCAGGATTTTGTTCCCATGCCTGTAAGAATGAATTTTTAAAAGCTTTTGGGTCTTTTCTATATATTCTCTCCAGTTCATGAGGGTTAGCTATGTTTTCAATAATCACATTGTTAAATTCCATCGTTTTACCTCCCCTAATAATTATAATTTCCTCCACAATGATTAACTGTCTTCATCACTTTTGTATTCTAAAATATCCCCAGGCTGACACTCTAAAGCCTTACAAATTGCCTCTAGGGTGGTTACTCGAATCGCTTTCGCCTTTCCATTTTTCAAGATAGAAAGGTTAGCCATCGTTATCCCAACCCTCCCCGAAAGCTCTGTTACGCTCATTTTCCTTTTTGCTAACATCACATCAATATTGATTATAATTGCCATTGTTATTCACCTCAGACCGTTAAATCATTTTCTGATTTTATATCAATTGCTTCTTTTAATAGTTTCTGGAGAACTGCCGCAAACACTGAGATCACCATCGAAGCAAAAGGAACAACCAATCCGACAAAGATAACTCCTGTGGCGTCGTCTACTTCTGCAAAGATATAGAAAAGAGGCAAAACTAGTACATGCAGAATACTGATTGTGATTGCACAATATTTGATATTCCTTAAAGCTTTTACAGATAGATCAGAGAAGGCTTTATTTTTGTCAATGTAGCGCAGGAGTTCAAAAGCCTGATACAAAGCAAAATAAAAAGGTATTGCTGATGCATCAAAAACGATGAAAACAAAATATTTTATAACCGCAAACTCTGGAAGTAATGTTGCTGAAAGGTCCGCCATCTCAGGCACCAAAAAGATGCACAGAGCAAGAACTGGGACTCCTAAAAAAATAACAGCTATTTTTAAAAACAACGTTGGAATATTTTTCATAAAAGCACCTCATTTATTTATTCTGATTTTGATTTTAATACAAAATTTATCGATTTACAATAAATTTTTATTAATTATTATAACAATTTTATTGTAATTTGTTTGCGGATTTAAAAAAGGGGGAACCTTTGACTCAAAAGGTTCCCCTTACTTATTCGATTAATAGCTCTCTTATTGAGAATTAACACCTTTATACAATTTTGTGCGCTTATTTCGTTAACCTGCCCATTAATCCAACAACTTCAACAAAAAAAGCGTCAATCCTTCTTAGATCAACGCCCCCGTTAGTTGAACAAGTACAATATGATCGTATTACGACATGGTTGTTCTTCATCTTATACAGAACGGAGCTGATTTTTGATACAATAAAAGAAAAAGTAGGTGTAAATTATGAAAATTAAAACCTTTACAGTTATGACTAGTAGCAAAAAACTTGATGAAAAAGTTAATGAATTTTTAGATAGTGATATTGAATTAGTTGATATAAAATTTAGTAATAGTGCGAACGGATTAGCTGTTTTGATTATGTATAATGAAAATAATGAACAAAAATGATCTAACATAGTCAATGAAAGCCAGTGTTCAGATTCATTATGAGAACTTGTTCAATTAGATAGCTCTTGGATCCTTTGGTGCGAGTTCTTACATTTTTATAATAATTAAAGAAGGAAAATAGCCGGATCATTAGCTGATCTTCAGTTATTGCCCCCGTTAGTGGAAATAAGCCTATTATTCACAACGACTAATTACTCTTTCAAATTCACCATCTATTATTAGTTGTTTAATCACTCTTTCAATATCTTCCCGCCTAATCCTCTTCACTAAAATCATATCGCTTGACCAACCCCCCCCATTTAAACACTCACCTGTTTGTTCATTTTTCTCAGGAGAGCGTAAGGATGCTTATATGATACGAGAATAGTATGCTACATCGGCAACTCTGCCGTGTAAATGCGATTCAGGCAGCACCGCTACCAAAGTAAATCCGAGTTTTTCAATTAACTTTTTTGAGTTCTTATTTTTATGATCTATAGTAGCCCATAGGCGTTTAAGGTTTAATGTGCTTTTACTATGCTCAATGACCGCGGAAACCGCTTCATACGCAAAACCGCATCCCCAATGCTCCCTCATGAAGCGATAACCAATTTCGCCAAGATAACCTTCTGCTATTTCTGGAATCATTACATCACCGATGAATTCATCAGTATCTTTTAATGCGACAGTCCATTTTGTTTCAGTACGATTCCTAACCATTTCTAACATTGATTGTTCATCACGAGGGGGATTAATTCCAAGAAATTCTCTTACTTCATCATTGTTAAACATTTTAATCATATTGGGAATGTCTTTTTCCGCTCTCGGACGTAAAATCAATCGTTCTGTTTGAATTTTCGGTGCTTCTTTTTTTGCCATGATTTATTCCAGCCTTTCGTACATAATATAAATAATCTATCAAAGTGAACGGTATTGAACTTCATCGTTTGTTATCTCCTTATGAAATTTATAATATAATTCGATACCGATTATTTGGATTCCTTCTTCAAGTAAACTGCCCTTTAATTTAACAAAGGGCGGCTGCTTAATCAGCAAACGCCCCCATATATGGAATAAGAGTTACAAAATTTCATTTATTGAAAATTAGCTTTAAATAATCTGCGTGACCTCTTATTAGTTCAATTTCTTCGTCAGTTGATACCCAAAAGAATTGAAAAGTAAGTCCTTTTTCTTCTCCTCCACCTGTAGGATTGTGCTCCCATTCATCAGCAATTTCATTACAGTTTATCTTATAAAAATACCTATTATGTATAGAGCCATCATCATTTTCCCAATAGTCTTCTGTTATCAAATGATTCACTTCAAAACTTTGAATTCCAGTTTCTTCTTTAATTTCCCTCATTACTGCGTTATATGTGTCTTCTTCCTCTTGTACTGTACCTTTAGGTATTTGGATTCCTGCCTCAGGGATATCCTTGTGCCGAAATACCAGTACATGTGTCTTTTCATCTATTACTCTTGTGACGTATCCATAAGCTTTTTTTATTGGTGTCATAAATACACTCTCCAATGTTAATTTCATTCTCCATAATTAGAGTATAATACAGTTCACCGTAACGCATTTAAAGGTAGCGAATTTCAAAATTTCCCTCAAAGCAAAAAAAGATCTGGAAGCTTACTTTCAGATCCTTTCCATATTGAGGCTTTGAATTCCTTTATTTTCACATCAAACCCTTATGAATTTTTCAGTGGTAACTATTTATTAATTCTTTTGTTAACTTCAATCGTAATGAACTCCGGCAAATAATTGGGAGTACATCCTTTTGATACCATTTCATCTTTGTAAAGACCCGTTTTCTCACCAAGTTTAATACAGCGTGCTCGATACTTTTCATCATAAACGCCTATCCAGCCTGCGGTGAAATTCATAGCCCATTGAACTTCCGGTTCTTCCTGCGTAATAGTAGCTTCAATTGCAGATAGTAAGTCTGCGGTGTTATCAGGCGGTGTTTGTCCAGTCCATCTCAATCGCCCTTGAAAATACCAGAAAGCTCGCCTTTGAAGAGCAGAAGGACTATTTTCCCATGACTCCATCAATGCAATGTTCTTCTTGTCTTTGGTGAGCTGATTAGCCATTAACCAATCCATTAAGTTATTTCGCTCATCATATGTGTGAGTCTGCATATCCTGATCAAGCTTATTTAGTACATCTTGTGAAAGAAGTTTTTTGTCCATAATTAAGATTGCCAATAGTCTTGGCAAAAACT
Source organism: Rossellomorea sp. NRS-1567 (assembly GCF_050467885.1). NCBI lineage: Bacteria > Bacillati > Bacillota > Bacilli > Caryophanales > Bacillaceae > Rossellomorea > Rossellomorea sp. NRS-1567. The sequence goes on from NZ_JBITPL010000010.1 coordinate 65,656, forward strand.
CTCCGGTTGACCAAAGTTCCATAGCTAGTTCGTGATCTTTTTTAATGTCCTTCGCGATTTTTCGTAAGTCGCCTAGCTTAGTTTTACTAGTGATCTGAGGTAGAATGTTTTCTGCTTTTGAAGAGCGTTTTATTTCTGTATCTTTTTTTCATCCATTTTATAAAACTCCTTTTTTAAAGCACTGTTTCATAATATGTCCTTGCTTTCCCCACCTATAATAGAAGAGCAACCATCTTTAATATAATATTAACATTTACTTCCTTTTAATTGGATACGAAAAGAGCATTCCTTTTTAAAGAAACGCACCTGATATTTATATAAAGACTTACACATAAATTGCATATTATATAAATGATGTGACAATAAGAAATCATTTCTTACCTTTTATTTCTAAAAGTATAGGTGCTATATTTAGTAAGATAGAAGCAATTGTCAAAAACCATAATGCCCTTTCCATACCAGGTACTACATCCATTAAAGCTGCCCAATCTTCCACTTCTACCCACACCGATACAAGACTGTATTCTGCACAAAGTGTTAATGCTGTAAATGATAGTCCTATCGCCATAGCAAGCTTATAATCCTTTCCTGCTTTATACATATAAAGATTTATAAAAGTTGCTACTATTGCAATAACCCCTAATATTACCCACATAACTATTCCTCCATATATCGTCATACAGTTTGTTTTCCAATAACTTTCCCTTCTTAGATTCAAAAGCATATTCTTTGTAGTATTCTTCTATTGTCATATCCATTTCATTGAGAAGGTTATTGTAGTTTTCATTTTGTGCTTCATTTGCCATCTCTAGTATTCAACCTTTCTGTTTGCTTACATTACGACCTTAGTTTATTCAACCTAACCTGCCCAAACGGAATAACAATCAGTTATCCATAAGCCTCAATGGCAATAACTCGATTATCATTTTCATTTACCATAAGAATTATTTGATTTGCAAAAGTACTAAGCGATTGTAAAGTCACTGACTCTCTCAAGGAATCATTTAGGAACCAGCCTGAAGGCATCAGTGATAGTAATCCATTACTTTCAAAGAATGAAGACCTAAGGAATTCACTAATTTCATCCGTCCCTTCAAGTGCCTTTTGATTAATCTTTTCTTTATTCACTAGGTAATACTGTAACTTTCTAGGGTATGGTGAAATATTATATTCCATATTTCTATATAAATCGGGCACAATGGGGTTAATATCAGATGAAAGCTAGTTGGTTAACATATTACGAGATTCTTCTTTCAAAAACCTCACATTTATTTCAATCAATTTTTCATCAATGAAGATCTGCTTAACTTCTGAGTAATGTGGCACTATCTCATTATGTATTATGTTTAAAGCATGATTAGTTGGAGCAGGAAATGATGATAAGAAATCTTGATTGAAAATAACGTTTACTGAAGCAAATAGTTGAAATACCGGGCTCATTTTATCTAAAGACGTATTCGATTGAAAACTTTGTATTCGTAACTCTCCGGATTCTTCCTTATAAGGATAGATCGGCTCTTCTACTTCTTTAATCCATTCATACACAGCAATTCACCTCATTGGTCCATCCTCTCTCATTACCAATTATTTCAAATAACTATAATTTTCACAAGACCTTGTTCAATTAACTAGCCCATCAATCCAATAACCCCAACAAAAAAAGCGCTAATCCTTCTTTGATCAACGCCCCTCAACTTTAAATACATTCCTTTACAAAATCAGTACAAATAGTTGATGATTTCCTATAATTCATCTAGAGGTTTCAAATACATTCACAGCACCGGTAATGAACATATTGTTGCACTCAACCTAACTGGCGATTAATACTTTACCAGCGAAGAAGTAAACGATGACCATGATACCGACGCACCAGGAAAGAGAGATACAGATATCGTTACCAACAGTACTGAGTCACACTGATATTCTGTATTACTTACTACCAGGTTAAAAAAATAACTGAATAATGAAGGTACTACTACATTCAACCAGCTATTCAGTCGGTATTCTCTTTTGCATTCACTTTTTCCCACGGCCAATCGTATCGTTCAACTTAGCGCGATGCTTGTCATTCCAGGTCTCCGAGTCCTTCACCAGTTCGTCGCAGAAAGCAGCTACATCCTCACCCGTGAGGTCAGTGACTTTCTTGCCTTCCGCTGCACCTTCCTCGAAAAGGTCGAGAATGCCATTAAAGATACGGCTGGTATCCTTCCAATCGGTGAGACCACCAGCGGTCCACATATATTTTTGGATTGCTTTGTATGCGTTGAGGTACTCACTTGGGAGTGTCTTCGCACGCGCCTCCATCTCCCTCCATTCCCGCTTGTCAGCCATACTTCCGATAATTTTTTCTATAAACTTCATCTTACCCTCTCCTTTTGATTTCTTTCGTTTTGAGTTCGTTCATTTTGCTTGAGATGAAATCCCATTTTCCCCAAAAAATTTCGAGCTTCTCATGACCTGCTGCGTTGAGTGTGTAAAATTTTCTCGGTGGCCCTACAGTAGAGCGCTTTTTTTCAATGTCCACCAGATTGTTTTTCTCAAGGCGCATGGTAATCGTATAAACTGTGCCTTCGACCACATCCGTGAAGCCAAGTTCTCTCAGCTGTTGCGTGATTTCATAGCCATACGTTTCACCGCGGCTGATGATTTCAAGCACACAACCCTCAAGCACCCCTTTCAGCATTTCTGTAAAATTCTCCAAATGTTCACCCCCATTGTATTTCGTTATACTTCCAGTGCTCTGTCTCTCAGGTATTTTAGTTTTGTACTTAGTATTACTTATTACTAGTATATTGTATTGCTAAGTAGCGTGAAGTGTCAAGATTTTATAAAAAAAAGGCGCTTTCCTTGTTTCAGAATGCGCCAGATACCGGAAGAAATGAAGCTCAATCCAATCACTCATTATCCTGAACCTTTTTTGACGTAGCTTTTACTATAAGGAAGTGAGGGCTGGTCATAAGATAGTGATAAGACTTTACTTTCACTTCTTTCATCTTTTCATGAGGTTGGGGTTCAATCAGCTTATCGAGATTGAAAAATTGAGTGGTTTCATTAATGATCCTTTGCATGGGTCTTCTGTAAAAGCTTACGTCGATAGTAATAGTAGGTTTGTTCCAGGTTTCTGTTAATAATTGGGTCTTAAAATAATCTTCGCAACTGTGTCTTGTATAGTCCATGAATGGGTGATGAACCGAAAATAAAAAGGTTCCACCTGCTTTTAAAATGCGATTGAATTCTTGAAATGTATGAGTCCAATCCTTAAGATAATGAAGAGTAAGTGAGCTGACAATCACATCAAAGGAATCATCCTTAAACGGTAGGGTTTCTTGAAGATCATGACAAAGGAATGTCGCTTCTTCCCCTAAACGGTGCTTCGCTGCTTTCACCATTTCGGAACTGATATCTATACCAGTAACTTCCGCCCCTTGAAACAATAACTGAGAAGAATACCATCCAGCAGCACAACCGGCATCAAGCACCTTTTTCCCTTTTAATTGGGAGGGCATAGCCGTCATCATAGCTGGGCGTTCATAATGAGCGTTATAAGGACTTTTTTCATCAACATCGTTTTGATATGTATTGGCTAACTTATTATAAATGTCTCTAGTAGAATTACTCATTTCATTCCCTCTTTCATATCCTTGATATATAACATTAATTAGATGCTAAAAAGTAGGGGCAGGGACAGAATTCCCTCTGGTGAATCATTATTTTCCCCAAATCACTTTATACTACTGGATATAAACATGGAGGCATCCTGATTCATGAAAATACGTTCTCCATGATGGAATGTCTTGATTTCCGTTGACTTAAATCCCGCTGCTGATAGCCTTTCTTTCAGCTCTTCATGAACAAAACCGTTATGAACCTTCGGGTGGCTGATGTGATCGTTTTTGTCAAAATCAACAATTATGAGCTTGCCACCATCATTCAGAATGTTGAACAACTCATTTAGAATCTTTTTAGTATCGGGAATATGAAGAAGGACGAGTGACATTAACACGATGTCAGCCTTAAGATCAGAAGTTCCCTGGGTAAAATCTGAATAAAGTGCTTCCGAGTTGGTGATACCTTTTTGAGAGATCTTTGCATTCGCAACCTCTACCATTTGTTCTGATGAATCCACCAACAAAATGGATTCCACTAAATCCGTTAATTCCAGACTAATCAGACCGGTACCACTCCCGTAGTCGATTAGAGATTTTGATTTACTATTTTGCAGTTCTTGTTTTACTTCCTTAACAATTACTTTAGCTAATTCTATTCGATCTTCTGTATCGTATCTTTTCGCCATCTCTTCAAAAACGTTATTTTCCACCTTTCACTCTCCTATCTATAGCGTGGTAATCATTATATCAAATCATGAGGATGCGATTCTTCCTAGCAAACCCTTTCGTAGAGAACCAAATGGACGCTATGGAACAAGGAGAGCTTTATAACTCTATTTCCATCCGCCTTATTTTTGTCTTTAAATTCATTGATTCATAAAATTTTATGGCATTTTCGTTAAACTCCCACACGCCTAATTCTAATGAGTCTGCTTCTATATCCTTTGCGAACTCCAATATTTTCTCAAAGAATATTTTCCCCACTCCTTTTCCTCTATACATATTATCGACCCCAAAATCGTCCATATAGACCACTTTCCTTGGAATGAGAATGGGTCTTTCCTCTGAATGTTTGATCGTAAGGATTGTATAAGCGATTGGCTGGTCTTCTTCTAATAAGAATACCTTTGTATTATCTCCCTCTATCAAGTTGTTAAAATACTCTTTGTCTAACGTAGTATCAGCCATCTTATAATGATCCGGTCTTTCCTTTGTATGAATTTCGTGCACTTGTCTTTGGATTCCATGAACCACATCGTAATCACTCTTTGTGGCTTCTCTAATATGTATTTCCAATATACTTTCCTCCTGATGTTTGCTGTTTTAATTTTTTTGTTCTCAAAGTCACTATTTAAAGTAAACTGCCGCTCTTACAATATTAAATTAATCTTCTTCAACCTTATCCTTCTTCCATTTATAGGGGATCATCAATTAAACTACTATTTCACTTAATACCAATTATTTCAAAACCCAGTATTTTACTCAAGAAGATTTTTTACAAAAGAGAGGTATCCACTACTAGATACCCCCTCATTACAATAAAACGTTAACATCCTGAGGGTTAGACACCGAAATCCTTATCTATTTCAATAACTTGGTCACTATTCTAACAACCACACAATAAAAAAGTAGAAAAGAGCTACATAAAAAGCCAATTTACTGATAAACGCAGTAAATTGGCTTTTCGGTTGGTCTTTATTCACTCCTATAAATTACTTCAAAATGAGAATACCATCGGACACGGGGCGCTCACCAGTGTCGTCTGACGGTTCGTTTACAAGTTGGTCATTAACGATCATCGCTGATGAGCCTCCACCATCAAGGTTCATTCCTTTAACCGCCCCAAGAGATTGAAGGATGCAAGCACTTTCATAGAAGCTGACACCAATACTCTGTTCCGGGTTACGTCCCTCTACAGTGATGAATAAAATATTTCCGTTTTCTTTAATGCCCGCAAAGGATCTTGGATGACGATATTGTGCAAAATGATAATAGAAGTCATTGCTCCATGCAAATCCCTCTTCTTTTGCCTGAATTTCTATCTTTCCATCGTCAAGTAGTTGAGGTGCTCCGTTGATGATATCTAAACTAGATTGAGTTTTTATCTGCTTTCCATCAGCTGTTACTGTTCTTGTGATCGACAACTTCTCTCCTGCTGAGACATTATTTTCTAGCCAGTCTGCCTGTTCTCCTGTGGCTGAAAGCACACTGCCGTTCGCAGGAATACTGTGCCCTCGTTCGGAGTATGCGTCAACAATTTCCCCATTTTCATCCAGTACGACTTCGAAGCCGTCTCCTTTAGGAGTAACATCACCGAAATAGGAGTTATATTCGATGATTTCTTCTTCATCAGTACATGTCACATCATGCTTGGGTTCATTGGTTTCCTTGTCCGCGACCCCACCGCAGCTACGGATCAATCCAGGTTTCCGGTTGATACCATCAATGACCGAGCTTTCGCCACTTTCAGTCTCGACGTGTAATGAAGTTGAGGTATTTGTTATCTCTGCGTTGTTACCGGAAAGAAGGAGGCTTGTACGATCTCCAATCGCTTCGCTTACCAATTGTCCATTTACTACTGAGACCCCCGCCGGATCGCCAGGAATTCCGTCAGCTGAACCTACGACAAAGTAGCCTCCATTTATTCCAGCTAATGCTTGAGTCCGATTCACCATAGAAGATACGGTTTCGCGGCCTGTGACTTTATTCTTTGCCAGTGAATTCGTCAGTTCACCCTGAAATTCTTCAGGATTAATCTCAAGAACATCAATTTGCCATGGACCCGTTGATTTCGTTGTTCCATCATATTCCGAGAAAGTGGCTCTTGCTTTCTCAAATCCTTGAGCATTCAGTTGATCTGCTAATTCATTTGCTGATTTCTCTTCTTTGAAATCCCCTGTACGAACTACATATCCAATTTTTTTCTCTTTTACATCTGTGAATGACGAATGTTTATTCTCTACTTTATGAAGCTTTGCTTGGTATCCCTTTTCTTTCAGTTTTTGAATAAGGGTATCGGCTTTTTCCTTTGTATCAAAAAAAGCTACATCCACCGTATAATAGGCTTTATCTGAATAATAACCTCTTGTAATGTCTGTGTATGTGACTCCCCTGGCTAATTGTTTTGTGATTCGTGATTCAGGTAAATTGTTCTTCCCGATTGAAAGATTCTCTTGAGGATTTGCAGCTTTGGCATCATGATCCTGCACTCCAATTGAAAGAACAGTAGAAAGTGATAACGCAGATACAATAGCCGTTTTCATTAATGAACGGTACATGTCTTAAAACCTCCAAACATTTTTTGTTGCAACACCATACTAGCGGGAAATTAATAATAGAACGTTACATAAGTATAAAAATTTGATGAACTTTCTTCAGATTTTATTAACTTTATATCAAGGCAAAGCAAAGAACAGGATCAAGATCAATTCCTATATAACGTCATGAAATTATTGTAATTAAACCAAAAAAACCGAGCATGAAATCACAAAGATTTTCATGCTCGATTTCCTGTGCTAATTCTATTTCTTCTCGGCGTACTTAGACTCGTTCTTATGCTTCTTTTTTGTCATGAGGTTAAATCAATTTATCCTACTCATGGAGACATCCTTTAAAAGTGGGGTCTGACCATCCCTACAATAAAAAGTAAACGTGCTGTGGGTCAGACACCAAAAAACCACAATAACCGGCCAGTACAAACGTGGCCGGTTTTTATGATGAATGTGGAAATCGGTCTTGTAGACCTTTTACTTAAAATTGTTTTAAGAAGTCGTGAATCCATGTAATATCCGTAGAAAACTCCTTATTTGCACTAACCCAATATTGAAGAAATTTTTCATTATCCTCTTTCCATTCGGGATACGCTTCTTTAAATGTGTCAATGAATAATGAATTCCCTGCAAGGACTGCGTGGTCTTCATGAGATATTTGCAAGCCCCACTCTCCTTGTGGTGAATAGAGGGAATTCTCGACCACTAGAGGCATGGATTGATAGTCTTCGTAGGCAATGGTACTCTCGACTACCCAATGCTGTGGTGCCAATTCCGAGTGAAAGTCCTGTGAAAGATTAAAAGAATCACCTTCCGACTCCGACACGAAAAAGGTCCCCTGTCCAACCTGTCCAATGGCTTTCATCAGAGCATGGAACTGATTTTCCTGAAGATAATATCCGTTGGTCGGGAAGATCAGCACCTTTTCGTTAAGGGTTTCTTGAAATGGATTGCCAAATGGACCCGATTTCTTACATACTCTCTGGAAGGCTTCCTTTAACCGGGAAATGTCGTCTGCCTTTTGTACTCTTTCCATTTATATACCTCTTTCCCTATAGAAACTTTATTTTTCTAACGCCTTTTATGCCGTTTACATCAATTTGTTTAACGTAATCTTTCACTTGGTCAACCCACTATTGACGAGATAAATCATGTTGAATCTGCAGCTATAAATCGATCGATTCATATTTTAATGAAGAATTCTTCTTTATATATTATAGTGGTGAAAATATACAAGAAGCTTAAAGCAACCTTAACTTTTCCTATCTTATTAAAAGTACACAAAAAACGCCCAAGGGACAGAGTTGAACCGAAGACGAAGTGTCTGCTTTGTATTTTTGTTACACTACATATAGTCCATACTTGGAGAAACGAGGTAATAGGTTCATGGAAAATATGACAGCTGAAGAAAAACAGCAATCGATTGAAGCGTTTCTATCGATCATTCGTAAATCCGAAAATGCCCTTGCTCATATGAAACCTGGTGCTCCTCAGACAAAGTTGCTTGAGAAGCGATTGAAAGCAGCAAGGATTGGCGCAGATGTGCTGCATGCACGTTGGGAAGGCAAAGATTTAGATGTCAGCAAAGAAGATTTGAAAGAGGCAAAAGAGGTTCTGGAGGGCTTGCTGTTGACGCTTCCTTCTTTTCTTGAGAAGCTGAAGCCCGGAAGTGGGCAGTGTACCTACATCGAGAGAAGGATAAAGGCATTTCAGATTGCCGTTTCCTATCTGCATGATTCGGTCAACTAAAATAGCTGACCGGGGGCAGTTCCATTATAGTTTTCGGATAGAGAGGAAACTGTCCTCGGTCTATATACAGGAGTGCTTCCCTTTATATGAACAAGTATTATATAAAACTACCTGTCTTAGCGTTAATCCTTCTTAGATCAACGCCTCCTTATATGGATCAAGAAATACGCTTAATCTCATATCACACAAAGTGAAGAGATTTATTCAATAGATTTTTGGTATCTTTATGGACATCGCACTGTCACCTCCTCTTTTGACTTACAATGATCGAACAAGCCGGACGTTTCTTAAAACGGACTGTCCGGCACGTGTTTATATTATTTACGATTCTCTCTCTGATTTTCCGCGGTCATAAAACGATCAAACTTTATAAATCCCTTAAAAATGAACAATGAACCAAAGACATTACACATCAACCTGAACCACTGGACGATTTTGAATTCCTTCACCGTTTGTTTTAGAAATTCAACAGAATGGACGTCAGCACCTTCCATGAACATGATTTCATTCCTCGGCCATTCAAAAAGAATGGAAGCTGCCCCTTCTAATATGATGGCCATCAGGCTGAAGAGTACCCATTTTCTTGCCGGTTTCACTTTCCAAACAAAGATTCCCGCCAGGACACCCGTCAGGATACTGACAAACCCCAATGGCGGAAAGTAGGTGTGTGGACTTGCGACTTGCATCCAGTCCATGGATGATTCCAACGTCTCCGGTACGTTGTGAAAAATATTCGGATAGACCATAAATGTATTAAGCAAGATGCCCCCAATATGATCCACTGGATCCAAAGATGGGACAAAACGGAGTAATAACCTACTTTCTTGAACATATAAAAACTCCTTCTCAAATTCGTTTTTGTCACCTCAACGGCTGACATGTACTCATTGTAAGGAGCAATTCTAAATGATTTCTTATGTAGTTCTTAATTAATTCTTAAATGCTGTAAACATAAAGACGCAATCCCATGTGGATCGCGTCAATGTGCTAAAGACTATTGAGTTGTCTTGAAAAAGGATCTACAAAGGGAAATAGTAAGGGTCGTTTCGGAAAATCACTTGAATTCTTTCAGTGCGACCTTAGCTGCCTTTGCTATAAGTTCATTATCATAGGCAGCATCCTCAGTATCACGGCTGGATAGAATCGCGATGATGATGGGATCTCTATTCGGCGGCCAAACGATAGCGATATCGTTTCGCGTTCCGTAGTCTCCTGCTCCGGTTTTATCGCCTACCTCCCAATCTTTAGGTACAGCGGCACGGATCAGTTCGTCTCCCGTAGTATTCCCCCGCATCCAATCGGTTAGGAGTGTACGTTTATCCTCCGGGAGCACGTCGTCGACCGTGAAAGCCTTGAGGTTGGTAGCAAGTGCTCTTGCTGTGCTGGTATCACGGATGTCTCCTGGGATAGCACTGTTCAAATCAGTCTCAAAGCGATCAGCCTCGGTGACATGATCTCCGATTTGTCTCAGGGCATTTTCAAAGCCGTCAGGTCCTCCGAGTTCCTGCAATAAAAGGTTCCCTGCGGTATTATCGCTGTACCGGATAGCCGCATCGCAAATTTCCCTAAGGGTCATCCCGGTATCCACATGTTGCTCTGTAATGGGCGAATACGTGACGAGGTCATCTTTGGTGTAGGTGATGACCTCGTCAAGTTTGTCAATCGAGCTTTGCTGTAGCACTGCACCTGCAGCCAAAGCCTTATAGGTGGATGTGTAGGCGAACCGTTCATCAGGTCGATAGACCACCGTGCGATTTGTACCGGTGTCAATCGCATAGACGCCGAGCCGGGCATCAAACTTTTTCTCGAGCTGTATGAACTTATCGCCAGTCCCATGAATTGTTGCTTTCTCTTTCGCCTCGGTCTGCTTTAATCCGTTTCCAAAGAGGCTTAAACCGATAAGACTTAAACTTAACAGTCCAACACTCATCCAGATTTTTAACATTCTGACACTTTTCAACATCATCAGTCCTCTCATATTTTATTGACAATAGTCTAATTAGACTTTATACTAGCTTAGTCTAATTAGACTATTGTGTAAAGGAATGAAAATGAATGATCAAATCTTTTTTAATGTTAGGTCAATCGAATATGGCAGGTCGTGGATTCTTGCATGAGGTAGAACCTATCTATAATGAAAAAATAAAAATGCTTCGCAACGGACAGTGGCAAATGATGACAGAGCCAATTAATTATGACCGCCCTGTTGCTGGTGTAAGTCTAGCAGCCTCTTTTGCAGACCTGTGTTCGAAAGCCAACCCGGATGATGAAATTGGTTTGATTCCTTGTGCGGAAGGTGGCAGTTCCTTGAACGATTGGCACCCGCAAGGCACTCTTTTTCAACACGCTATGTCAGAAGCCCGATTTGCTCTTGAAACGAGTGAAATTTGTGGCATCATTTGGCATCAGGGTGAAAGTGACAGCCATCATTCTCTCCATGAGACCTATTACGAAAAGTTATCTCTTATCATTGAAACGTTACGTAACGAATTAAACCTTCAAGATGTCCCATTAATCATTGGTGAGCTTGGTCATTTCTTAGGGAAAGAAGGTTTCGGAAAGTACTCATCAGAGTTTCAAGAAATCAACGCTGAATTACGTCGATTTGCTCATGAGCAGCCAAATTGTTATTTTGTATCGGCAGAAGGTCTAACTTCCAATCAGGATGGTATTCATTTGAACGCCGTTTCCCAACGAAAATTCGGGTTTCGCTTCTTCGAGGCATTTTCGAAAAAGAGTCATATCACAGGGCCTCTTTCGGATGAAAATCAATCACTAAAGATCAACCATACCTATTCGAAAAGTGAACAAATGTATATTCACAGTATGAATTTGGCTCTGGGCAAAATCACATACGCTGAATTCGAAGCAGAGACGGCGAAGGTGATGCACCCTTGATTCCCTTACTCATCCTTGGCTTACTTATCCAAAACCCTGGCGCTCATGGATACGAACTATTAAGCTTAATGGAAAAACGACATTATCAATATATCGTTAACTTTACGAAAGGATCATTTTATTACAATTTGCAACAACTCCAAGAAAAAGGGTTGATTGAAGAAACACATCAAGGTCCCAACAACGGTCGTGACATTCACACCTTTAAAGTAACGTCTTTAGGAATAGAGGAATTTGATAAATTAATGGCCAAATATGGAACCAAATCCGAGTATGTCAACTTACCAGTCTATGGGGCATTACTCTTTGCAGATGTCTACGATAAACAAAAATTATTAGACTTAATCCAATCCCAAATTGATCAAACTGAAGCCAGAATTGCTCTTCTCGATGAATACTTAGCTACCCTTGAAGAATCACCTGGTAAGATTGATTATTTTGGTCGCATGAACGAAAATTCTCGTTCTCACCATTTAGTGAACTTAAAATGGTTTAAGGAATTGAAGGCAGATATAGAACGTGCTAGTGATTAAATAAAACTAACATCAACTATCCAAATTTTTATTAAAAAAAACGTCCCCTTGATTTGCCAAGGGACGTTTTTTTCAATGTTTCTTCTATAGATATACTCTTTTCCTCCATATCCCCCTCTAAACTCACTCCCTAGATAAAGTGCATCAAGCAGAGTCATGCGAGATTTGAAATAATCGTGCGGGATTTCGATTAATCATGCGGCTATCGTCATAATCGTGCGAGTTTAATAGAAATCATGCGAGAAACTCGAAATTCATGCCGGGGTGTCGAATTTTCATTATTCATGCGGAAGAAAAGCACCACGGCGACAGGCACAAGCCGTGGCGCAAAAGTAAAACAAGCGGATATTTTCCGCTTACATTCAGTATCAAAGAAGTATTTGGGTTAGTTAAGCGGAGGTTTTCCGCTTATGCACAGAAAAATCATCCGTAATTGTATTTTTTGATTCAATAGACGGAATTTCTCCTTCTATTTCAATCCTTTTCTACTATCAAAGACGAAATAAGCGGAATTTTTCCGTGTATCTGTCAGCTCTGTTAAGTCATAAGAAAAAGCCACGGGGACAGGCATCCGCGACTCCAATTCAAAGAGCCAATGGACCAGTCCCCGCAACTCACTCCTCTTCAACTCATCAAACTCCCCCTCATCCAGGCCTTTTCCCGAAATGGTCCGACCGGGATCTGGATCAAGGTGGTTAGATTCTCTGAATCCAGTTTGTAAATGTCATCGGTCAATGTTGTTTCAAACCCAAGAAGCGGGTGTCCGCCTAACCCGACCGCAGACGAGGCTAAAAGCAGCCGCTGTACAAGCATTCCGGCTTCCATTTGCATGATCCTGTAGCCTCTGTTTCCCAGGGCTTGATAGTAATCTTTGTTTCCAATGATATGAAGGCACAACGGCACTTGAAGCAAATTGACGTTATCAAGGGACAGACCCGATTGAAGCTGAAGACGATAATCTCCTGTACTGATTTCCCGTAATGAATGGCGGCCACTGTCATATGCGTATGCGCCATTCGGTACGCCTTCCACATTATAGAAGCAGCCAAAGATCGAAACACGGGATTCATCTCCGTATGGAACTTCGTCGATGTCACTTCGAAAAGAGTAGGACTGAGTGGCTTTTTTCAATATAGTCGAAAGCCCCTGCTGACTGATCTTCCCCATGACAAAATCCATTTCGGGGGAATAACGGTTTTTGCATATCTCAACAAAATCATAGGAGAATGGCTCGATCTCCGGCAGAAGGATTTCTTTTTCTCCGTTTCTAAAAGTCGGTTGTTTTCCAAGTTTCTGAAAATCGCCTGTTGAATCGATTTTAGAAGCTTCATTCGCTGCCAGTAACATAGGAAACTCTCTAATTCTTTCAGATTTTTCGTAGAGTTCTGCAGAAATAGCGGGCAGCTCCCGGCATACTTCTTCAGCAGTGAATGGCCGTACCACTCCTTTCCCGTTTCCAGCCCAATTCGTTGCAGCAACCGAAAGGGGGATGACGGTATAGACGCTTTCCTCTTCCTCGGTCAGTCCAAGTAAACGGTTGATCGCTGAGTCCAGAAATTGAACATATACCCCTGACTCGAATCCAAACCGTTTGGCCGTTTCCAACAGCTGCCCCATCAGAACGCCGGCATCCAATCCCTGCAGCCGATAGGAAAAGTTATTGTATTTAAAAAAGTTTTTCCAAAATCTTGTGGAAACAAAGGCTGCGCCAAAACAAGTTGATATATCGCAGCGATTGCCGAGTGCCCGTTCTAAGTACGAATCGACATTCCCTTCCCGGAGCAGGACGAGGCGATGGTGGGCGACATCATAATGGTAGATTCCATCGGGCAAATCATCCAACTTTAAATAGATATATAGTTCATTCGGATACAGCGCTCCTCCTGATGGAGCAAACCGCCGATAGGAGTGGATGGGGTAAGATTCCTGATGCTCGGAGTCATCGGGATTCACCGACTGGCTTACCCCGGTGATGCCATAAACATACCAGAGAAAATGCCCGATTATTTCTAAATCGGGTTCTGATGGCGACAGGCTCTCGGTGAGTGACACCGGTACTTCCAGAGACAATGGCACAACCCGCAGCCCCTGGTAAAGCTTGTAAGGAAGGGGGGCATCCTCCCAGTCCACTTCCCAGTTTGGCTGATTGGCCCGATTGATATTACATTGCAGGTCTTGTAAAAATTCTTCCAGACTCATCCTCCTTACCTCCTAGTACCTTAAGGAAACGGATGCGGTTTTTGGTTAAGCTGCTCATAGGTCAATGGCCGAGCGGCATATCCCAGTTCCGCCGGGACGTTAAGGACTCTTTCCAATCCCGTCAGACGGGTGAGATGATGCCCGAATGTCATGGGAAGCATGCCGGGAATCAAGACTTTTACACAGTATAGTCCGTTCTTTTCAAGTTCTGGTGCGGTTTGGTCAACGACAATGACATCAAGGTTCCGGTTTCGGAATCTTTCAAGAATATCTTTCAGGTCATCCGTAAGATCACTGTGATCGGACCTCCAGTTGAATTCCTCCTGGAAACTTCGCACATGCCGGCTGTCATCTTGTAAAAACGTGAAACGTTCCTCAGCCTGGGGCAGTCCATACAGCATGCCGTGATCATCCATCTGCCTTACGAGGGAATCATCGACCAGCATTTTTTCATAATTCGCCTTGTTCTTCTCCAATTTTTCATCCAGATTCAGCATCATCCCGGCGAGCTCCTGAATCGCGCTTTTTGCCGCTCTCACTGGATCCAGATGGGCACCTGCCGCGAGGATCAGATTCAATCCTTTATCCTTCCTGTTCTTGGCCATCGCAAAGACGCTTGGAATTCCGTGCTCCATGGTAGAGTTATATAAATAGAGATCATACCCTGCGACCGCCCGCATCCGTTCAATCATTAACTGTAGCTCCTCGTCCCCTGATGTAAGAGGATCAAGACGCGGCAGGTTGAGTTCTGCATACCAGGTCAAAAGGAAGGAGTCCCGTTCGACCACCTCCATGATGCCGTAGAAAATCGCTTCCTCCCTGCTTCCTCCAAGTGCACAGCCATTGGACGTTTCATAAACAAAACCGGATGAGCTGCAGCCCAGACTGTAATAGGCAAGGAGTTCAGGGACGAGAATCGGACGTTCTTCGATGAGGGAATAACCCCACACCCAGTCAATGGCCCTGTCAGGATCAAACTTTTCAAATGGAAAACCTGGCATGGCGTACTGTTCATCGGTGTGGACGCCGACCTTCAGCGGATTCAGTGCATGCTCCTCCAACTGTCGGTAGCTCTCATGGACGACTGTCCGTTTGCCCCGGGGCTGCAGGCCGCAGTGACGCTCCAATCCTTCAAGAATGGCTGTCAGCTCGCTATCTGAGTAGACTTGTGTCCGTCCGGCCGTCCCTTCATCTCCGGAGAACATCGGCATATTGACACTCGCATCTGCAAATGGCGTTACCAGGTCATACATCTTGCTGTTGAAAAGTCCGGTCCGATTATCCAGATAGTCTTTTATCAGAACATTTTTCAGTTCATCCAGGGGAGTACAGCGGAAACTGCCGGCATGGATCTTCGGACTGGGCTTGAGGGAAATACGTGCTAACTCCGGCGAATCGTCCGGTATCGGGCTGCAATTATGGCATAATGAATCGGGAACGAAGGAGTGCCAGGAACTGTTCAATGTTTTCAAGTCGGTTAAACATACCTGTCCTTGGGAGTGTGGTTTTGCACCTTCAAGGACCCGGTCAACTTCTGCTGCGATGATGTGAGTCATATGCATTAAACCGGTATTCGATGCCCATGGGTCTTTCGTGATTCCACCCTCTTCAGCGAGTTTTTCCTGTACCTCCCGCATCTCATTCCGTTCCTTTCCTCCAAGGAGCCGTCTTAAATCTGCACATTGTGAGCATCCTGGTGTGTTCGGATGAACCAGCGGGCCGATGATTCCCTCCCCAAACGAAACGAAGCCTCTCAGCCATGGGATAGACGACTGCCTCATCACTTCTTCAGCCATTTGATGCACAGCCGGATTCCATGTATCATCAAGTGTCAGCACCAAATCTGTATGTGCCGGGAACTTTTTTTTAACGTTTTCTTGCCGAAAAACGGGATACCGCGCTGAAATTTGTGCACATACAAGGTCCGCAAGCAGCCCATCCCCCACAATCACCACGAAAGAATTCATCAGGTTTCCTCCTCTCGCAGCAGCACACCAAACACACCTTCGAGCTCCTGTTTAAAAACGGGCTCAATATTCAGTTCATATACCACTACCTGCTTCTGATTTCTTTTCAAGGTTTGCATCGCTTCTTTCAGAGACTGGGTGCTGTCTTCACTGGCTGGAATGAAGACCCTCTCTGGCTTTCCTTGCTCTAACGCAACAACAACCGGTTTTGCGTCGAAAGCATCCTTATCGTTCTGGGCTTGAAAGAGTGCATGCTGAAGAGAGTGCCTCAGTGCCATGGTGATCGTGAAATCGGTATTCCCATACCAGCCATTCCTTCCACGAACATAGACGACAGGAAATCCAGCCAAATTCTCCCCTAATCCGATTTCCGGCGTTCCTTGCATGGTGGTCAGTGCCTGTAAATAATAACGGCATGTTTCATCCTCAACCCTATCCAATTCAAGTCGGGAAATCGTGATGCTTTGAAGCGATTCTCTTTTCCTCAGCCCATAAGTCAAACACTCACGAAGACCACGGCCAAGACACTCTGCAAAAGTCGCTCCTGCGCAGGTGGCCATATATTCACCCGTCTCTCGAGGAACAATCAAACTGGCCAATCTTGAAGCGTATCTCTCTATCCCTCTTAACCCGGCTTCCCGGCGTGCTTCCTCATGGGTCAAGCCACTGCAGATTACCTCATCCAACAGTTCTGCAGGGCCCTCGGACAGGATATCGACCGGCTGGACACGGCATTGAGCCAATGGCAGCTGCTTCGTATCTCCTTCTTCCCACATATGAAAAATCCCCGTCTCTTTAGACGTCAGCAGAGTAAAGAGATACAGCACTTTTTCAGGGTCAGATCTTTCTAAAACCTGTTCTATCCGTGTTTCCACATTCTGAACACCTCCAGCTCCTGAATATCCAATCTCCAGGGGATGAGGTAGAAAGGAATGCCAGCTACCTTCAAGGGTTTCTGTATCCAGCAGAAAGATTCGATTTCTCTGATTGGAAGTTGACACTCCCGTAATTTCTTTGAATAGTTCAAAGACGATCATGTTCGCAAGCATCGCTCCAGGGATCGCCGATTCGGTCGAAACCTGTTTTTCTTTTCGTAAGGCAGTAGTGTGGATGCGCCTCCACGCAGATTCCCATCCAGCCTCGGAATCAGGGTGGATGATGGGTCCTGTGATCCCTGTCTGCCTGTTGCAAATCGCCGGAATTAACAACTTCTTATCGGTCCGGCAAATAGCTTGGAGGAGCTCCAATTCCTCAAGGTTTTCGTTCTGACTACCATATAAAATGGAATCGAAGGGCTTCAGGGTCTCCCGCCATCCGTCTTCACTGAATCCGACTTCCTGGAGCTCTACCTCCGGATCTGTTTTACGCGCATGTTCCACGAGTTCCTGCAGCCGGCCTCTATTCGTCGGTACCTCATCTGTCAAGAGCACCTGCAGCTTAGCCAATCCCGATTCAATCAACGATGAAACCAGTGAAGTCAGAAAAGGACCAGACCCCACTGCCAGGACATTGGCCCCGCGGTAGGTTTCAAACCTTGAAGCTCCCGAACCTGCCAAACTGTCGACAAATTCGATCTGTGATGCAAATTTTTTCACTGCATGTTGGGGCAGCTGGTGTGGCAGATCCCTGCTCACGTCCCGAACAAATCCATTTTTATGCAAAACCTCTGCTATTTCCATGACCCTGTTTTTATATGGTACAGGCAGTCCGTTCGTCAAATACTCAAGGGAGTACTCCCCATTGAACATCGGAAGCAGTTTCTCAACCCATTGATCAATTCCACTTCCCTCCATGCGGAAAGAGCATTGGTTATTCCTAAAGAAAACACCGCTGTTTGGTTCGGGGAGGTAAAACGTATCCCTCATTACTTTTAAACGCATAGAAGGGTCCAATTTTTCCATAGCGCTCCTCCTTACACCCGCTAATGTGACTATCATTATCATCGTATGAGTCTCACTTTGTCCCTTATGTATAAAAAAAAGACCCCTGCACTGACTCGTACAGGGATCATGTTGAAAACGAAATTCTAAAAGCTGATTAACGGCCGCAGCGTCCACATCTGCCGCCCCCGCCACACCGGCCACCTCCGCCGCATCTTCCGCAGCCGCCGCAACGGAAGCATCCACCACAGCCACCACAACCAAAACAGCTAAAGAAGCATGAGAAGCCAAAGCCGAAACAGCCGCCAAATCCAAGGAAAAGTCGTTCGTCATTAGGATCATACATGTTTTGATCCCATGAAACTGGCTGTGTTGCCTGGAAATCACCTACATTAAGATTTTGAAGTTCATTGTGAAAATGATTCATCAATTTCATTACCTCCCCAAAAAAATTACCCAATGTCTCTAACAATTAAGCAACAAAAACCATTGAGCTTTCTAAAAAAAATTTCTGTCATTTAGGTACATTCACTAAAATGTGAACACTCCCAAACAATTTATGTCATCTTGCTGGGTATTGTGACTGATACAAAAGCCTATTTTACAGGGGAAGAACAAAAAAACACTCCAGTTAATGGACCGGAGCTTGAACAGGTTTATACTGTACGAACCACTCACATCCCTATTAAATTTGAAGCTGGGGATTTTTAGAACATCAAATAGAGGAGCCGGCATCTGCCGGCTCCTCTTAAGACTTATTGATGATTCCTGCACACTTCTCTTAAATCTTTCATCACTTCTTCTTTTTCTTCCCATGAATAAATCGAAGCCCCTGCAGCCAATGGATGTCCGCCGCCGTTGTATTTTTTGGCGATGGTGTTGATGACTGGTCCTTTTGAACGCAGACGGACCCTGATTTGATCACTTTCTTCAATGAAGAATACCCAGGCTTTGATGCCTTTTACGTTACCCAATGTACTGACCAGTAAAGAAGCTTCTGAAGGAATGACCTGATGCTCTTCCAGAATTTCTTTCGTCATGATCATGCTTGCACAGCCATCCCCATCCATTTCAAAGTTTTGAAGGACATATCCGTGCAGCTTGATGACATTGGCATCGATCTCGTACATTTTATTAAATAGTTCATTACGGTCAAAATCAAAGCGAATCAATTCGCCTGCAATATCAAACGTATTCTGGGTTGTACTCGGGTAAAGGAATCTTCCCGTGTCTCCCACAATCCCGGCAAATAAAAGTCTTGCTCCCTCATCGGATAGCGTGAGTCCCTTATCCTTACCGAACAAGTAGAATTCATAGATCATTTCGCTTACTGAGCTTGCGGATGTATCGATCCATAAGTAATCCCCGTATGCATCTTCATTGGGGTGATGATCGATTTTCACGAGCTTATCCCCTAACTTATAACGACGGTCACAGATCCGTTCTTCATTCGCCGTATCGCAAACGATAATTAAAGCTCCTTCGAACACGTGGTCTTCAATGACATCCAAGCGTTTTAAATAATGAAGGCTTTCCTCTTCTTTTCCGACGGCATAAATCTTTTTATCCGGGAAGGACGTTTTCAGCATTTCCACCAGGCCACCCTGGGAACCGTAGGCGTCAGGATCCGGGCGAACATGTCTATGTACGATGATCGTTTCATATTGTTTGATGAGGTCCAGTATTTGTTCTTTCATGGGAATCTCCTTTGTAGTGGAATTTTTCATTTGGCATTCTGTCCTGATATCTGTAAAATAGTAGCGAGAGAAGTCAACGATGGAGGACAAAACTATGTATTTTCTCGCACTACTGATTGTCGTAACATTCACGTTTTATGTCTTTTATAAAATCAGACAGGTTCGAACGAATCGACCAATGGAAAAGAAATGGTTATCGGCAAAGGCAAGCATTGCCCTTGGGTTATTTGTTGCCTTATTTGGTATAAACCAGCTCCTTTTATTTCCAGGAACGCTGACCTATTTTATCGGCGGTCTTTTTATCCTTATCGGGCTTGGAAGCTGCTGGGCAGGGTATAAGCTGTATAAGCACGTGCTTCCTTATGCTCAAAGAGAAGCGAAAGAACTGGATAACCAATAAATGCGACAATAGACTGGATGCTTATCCGGTCTTTTTTTTTGATTCCGTAGCCTTTGTTTATCCATCCAAAAACAACCTTAATGACGATCAATCAACTGACAAATCATCAATGATTTCCCTACCATTACACCTTCACAATATACTTCTACATCCACTTTACCAAATTTCCTTCCGACGTCTAGCACTTTCGGGTGAATTTCGAGCATGCTCTCCATTTGGACCGGCTTGATGAAATAGATAGTCATGTTTTCGATGACAATATCACCTTTTTTGTAGGGCTTCAATGAACGATTGGCCGCTTCTGTCATTAATGTAGTGAATACTCCATACGAAATCGTACCAATTCCCGTAGTCATTTGTGGAGTGACTGCGAAATGGTAGACTTCTTTATCGCCCTTCTTTTCACCCGCTGCTTCTACTGCGTTACTGATCAGATCATCAATCGTTTCCCCGACCTGTGGCTGCCTTTGGATCATTTGCAGTGCTTTCAATACGTCCTGACGGCTGATGATCCCTTGCAGCTTGTTTTGTTCATTCACGACCGGGAGTAATTCGATTCCTTCCCAAATCATGATATGGGCGGCGGAAGCGACACTGGTATTCGGGCTGACGGTGATCGGTTGTTTGGTCATGATCTTATCGATCCCCGTATACTTCTCCTGCCCCATGACGTCTTTAGCGGTTACCATCCCGTGTACTTTCAGGTTGTTATCCACTACTGGGAACCGGCTGTGGAACGTATACTGATTCTTTTCGTACCATTCCTCCAACGTATCATCTAAATGCAAGTACGCTGTATCGTCTGCTTTTGTTAAAATATCTTCTACTAATACGATTTCCTTTTTGATGAGCTGATCATAGATGGCCCGGTTGATCATGGTGGCCACTGTAAAAGTGTCGTAGGAAGTAGAAATGATCGGGAGCTCCAGTTCGTCTGCAAGCTTCTTGACATGATCTTCTGTATCGAAGCCACCTGTGATCAGTACGGCAGCC
The DNA here is from genome assembly GCF_050467885.1 of Rossellomorea sp. NRS-1567. Classification (NCBI taxonomy): domain Bacteria; kingdom Bacillati; phylum Bacillota; class Bacilli; order Caryophanales; family Bacillaceae; genus Rossellomorea; species Rossellomorea sp. NRS-1567. The sequence goes on from NZ_JBITPL010000010.1 coordinate 86,849, forward strand.
CCTGCTCTCAGTGCGTGCTCATGGGCCTGGGTCCGGTTCCCGACAATCAATAGGTTCCCCGCTTCCGTGTATCTCATCATAGCCTCAAGCTTCATGGCTCCAATGACGAACTTATTGAGCATTTTATGTAATCCCGTTCTTCCACCCAATACTTGTCCATCAATGATATTGACCACTTCTGCATAGGTGAGCTTTTCGATGTTATCTTTCTTCTTTTGTTCGATCCGTATCGTCCCGACGCGCTCGATGGTGCTGACGTATCCTTTTGTTTCGGCATCCTTGATCGCCCGGTATGCCGTTCCTTCGCTTACGGTCAATGCTTTTGCAATTTGGCGGACGGAGATTTTTTCACCGACTGGCAAGGTATCTATGTAGTCTAATATTTGTTCGTGTTTAGTAGCCAAGCTCTTCACCCTTCTTTATAACGTCCTGCTTCATATGTTTATTATAATGTGAAAAGCGTGGTGTTTCAATTTAATCGGGACTTACTTTGGTGTAAGCCCCATTGATTGGGAGAACTTTGTTGCTTTTTTACAGAGAGAGTGCAGGTTGATTTCCGCTCCAGGTGCTCGCTTCAATCAACTTGAGAGGTTCACCTTAAACAAACACCACTTTCTTAAAAAGCTTATCCAAACGACCTTGATCTCACTTTCCGCACCGGTTTCGATTTCAACTTCTTGCCCTTACTTGTTCCTTTAGGTGTGTATAGAAGGGCTGCGAGATTCCCTGCTACTACAAAGGTGGCGAGGACGAGCCAGCCGATGGCGAAGATCCCTTCCAGACCTTCTGCAAAAATGGACATGCGGGGAGCTCCATAATAGATGAGTGCTCCTGTGAACAGTAAACATAGGATATATCGTTGTTTCACACGTTTTTCCTCCTCTCTAGGCTTGTATCATGTATATGCGAGAGAATGGAGGATATTGTGTAAACATGAGAAAAAGGGTGATGCAAATGCACCACCCTTACTGATTTAATATTCGATTACCTCTCCAGCCTTCATGACTTGTCCTTCAGAATCCTCGAGCATATCGATGAATTTATGCGGATCCTGTTTGATTGGCGGGAACGTATCATAGTGAATCGGCACGACTTTCTTCGCTTTTAAGAAGCTTGCAGCCGTAGCCGCATCCTCTGGTCCCATCGTGAAATTATCCCCGATCGGAAGGAATGCAAGATCAATCGGATGTCTCTCCCCGATCAGTTTCATATCCGAGAATAAGCCTGTATCACCTGCATGGAAAATCGTTTTTCCTTCGATCATCAAGAGGATTCCTGCAGGCATTCCCATGTAAATGATTTCATTTCCGTCCGTAATCAGGCCGGACCCGTGGAACGCCTGTGTGAATTTCACTTTTCCGAAGTCAAATTCATAGGCACCGCCGATATGCATCGGATGGGTCTTCACTAATTGCCAGCTTAAGTATGTTGCCAGTTCATGGTTGGCGATCACCAATGAATCATTCTTTTTTGCAAGTTCGACGGTGTCACCTACGTGATCGTTGTGACCGTGTGTAAGGATGATCACATCGGGTTTCTCGTCATCCACTCTTAGATCTGTCAGTTCGTTTCCGTTGATGAATGGATCGATTAGAATCGTTTTTCCGTTTGTTTCGATTTTCACTACTGAGTGTCCATGATATGAAATCTTCATTTTGTATCTCCTCCATATAAACTTATCTAATTATATTTTTTACTCTATTATCCTACTTTTATGTTATACCCGAATTTCATAAAAATAAGCGAGTGCTGGTTGATTTCCGCTGCAGGTGCTCGCTTTCCGCGGGGCGTGAGTTGAGCCTCCTCGGGCTAAAGCCCCGTGGGGTCTCAACTTTCCCGCTATTCCCGTCGGAGTCGAGTACCTTCCGCTCCAATCAACTTATGTAGAAAACGCCCGCACTTCAAAATCTCTACTATATTGACATGAAAATATACAAAAAAAGCCGACTGAACATTCTCATGCAGTCGGCTTCGTGGTGTTATTGTTGCTCTAATTGAGTTCTTGTATCTGAGTAGTCTACAGTGTGCGCTTCGGCAACAGCCTGGTAAGTAACATACCCATTCAATGTGTTAATACCTTTTAATAACGCTTCGTTGTCCAGGCACGCTTTTTTGTAGCCTTTGTTTGCGATTTGAACCGCATAAGGTACAGTTACGTTTGTAAGTGCGATAGTAGACGTACGTGGTACGGCACCAGGCATGTTGGCAACGGCATAATGTACAACGCCATGCTTCACGTAAGTTGGATCGTCATGAGTCGTGATGCGGTCCGTTGTTTCGAAGATTCCACCTTGGTCGATGGCGATATCGACGACAACAGAACCAGGTGTCATCGCTTTGATCATGTCTTCTGTTACCAATTTAGGTGCTTTCGCTCCTGGAATCAGAACAGCCCCGATGACAAGGTCTGCTTCTCTAACAGCTTGTTCGATATTCAGTGGGTTGGACATAAGCGTCGTTACGTCACTTCCGAAGATATCATCAAGCTGACGAAGGCGATCCGGGTTAAGGTCAAGGATTGTTACGTTGGCACCAAGTCCGACAGCCATTTTCGCTGCGTTCGTACCAGCTACTCCTCCACCGATGATCGTTACTTTACTGCGGCGAACCCCAGGGACTCCTGAAAGTAATACACCTTTACCACCGTGGATCTTCTCTAGGAACTGTGCACCGATTTGAGTAGCCATACGTCCAGCCACTTCACTCATCGGAGTCAATAATGGAAGGGCACGATTCAGTTCAACCGTTTCGTACGCGATTCCGATCACTTTATTATCGATTAACGCTTTCGTTAATTCAGGTTCTGGAGCAAGATGTAAATATGTAAATAAGATAAGTCCCTCACGGAAATAAGAGTACTCACTTGGAAGTGGCTCTTTAACTTTCATGACCATGTCCATGGACCATGCTTCCGCTGCAGAATCAACGATGTGTCCACCTGCTGCTACGTAATCTTCGTCTGTAAATCCTGAGCCCAATCCAGCTCCTGATTCGATGTAAACCTCATGTCCAAAAAGAACCAGATTCACAACACCTGCGGGAGTCATAGCCACCCGATTTTCATTATTTTTAATTTCCGTTGGTACACCAATACGCATACTAAGCCAACCTCCTAAATGCACTATTGCTCCTTGGAGCATTTACTTCCTAAATATAACACTATTCATATATAATAGCGAAGGGCAATTACTCACCCTGTAAGCACTTACATTCTAACAAATAAATAAGGAAATATCTCTATTTTTCTTTAAAAAATTTAATGATTATTTCTTCGCTTTTTTCCAAAAATTCTTTAAAATAGAAACGATGCATCTTAGTATACCCAAAGGAGATTATTCCATGAAACAACCCATGATTGAACGACTCGGACTTGAAAAGGTCCCACCACAATTAAAAACAACCACCTGGATCGAATACTTCATCATACAGCTCGCCTTCTCCGTGAACGCAGGAAACTTCCTCATCCCTGCACTGGCCGTCCTTGAAGGCGGACTATCCTTTCAGGCAGCGTTCCTTGCCACCGTACTCGGAGCAAGCGTCGCCTTCCTATTCGTATCATTTTTGTCTCTACCGGGCTCCCGCTACGGCCTGCCCGCTCAATACGTCCTAAGATCCATCATCGGTACCCGGCTGTCGATGCTCATCGCATCCCCCATCCGGTCCCTGACGTCCCTCTACTGGTTCAGCGTCCAAACCATCGGAGGAACCTTCGTTATCATTTCCATGGCGGAAAAAGTAACACCGTACACCATACCATTCATACCCGTAGCCATCGGACTCGCCATCATCATGACCCTTCTAGCCCTCATCGGCTTTGAAGCAGTCAAGAAAGCTACTAAACTATTCATTCCGATACTCGTGATTGGTCAGGGAATCATACTGTACCTCTTCCTAACGAAAGGAGCCGATTCCCTCCCAACACTAAGCCAAGGCCAGGAACCATTCTCCATCGGAACGTTCCTATTCTACTCAAGCCTCGTCTTCGTCCAATACATCTCAGGCGTCAGCGCATCCTCCGACATCACCCGCTACAGCAAAAGCGACCGCCACGGATTCTGGGGCCTATATAGTGGAAACGTCGTCGGATTCATGATGACCGCACTCCTTGGAGGATTGAGTGCCAGCTTGTTCAAAGATCTGAATCCATTCGTGGCAGCGGGGCAACTGACCGACTCGAGTCTGCTTCTATTGGTGATCACGGCTTGTGCGATGGTATCGATGATTTCGATTAATCTTAGTAATGCGTATACAGGGGGATACAGTTTACTTAACGCACTGCCTTCCCTTTCGCGGATTCAAAGTGCATTGTTGTTTAGTATTGCCGGGATTATTTTAAGTTCTTTTCCGCAGTTGGTTTATAATGCGCAGGAGTATATTTCGTATTTGGGGATCCTGATCATTCCGATATCGGCGATTGTGGTGGCTGATTATTTGGTTATTAGGAAAGGAAGGATTTCGGAGAGTGCGCTGGTGAGGCTTGCGAGTGGGGAGTCGAATTTTAATCGGGAGGCGTTGGTTGTTTTAGTGATTGGGATGGTGGTTTATTTAGGGATTCCTGATTCGTTTTCGCCGGGGTTTAGTTGTTTTATCATGACCTCTATTATCTATGTGTTTAGTAAAAAAAGAAGTAGGGTGGAAGAACATAAGCCTATTCAGAAACTTGGTTAAGGAAAAAGAGTGAACCTGTAATTGGTAGGTACACTCTTACCTTCTGAGCGGCTCTTCTTCAATCTTAAAAACACCACTTATAGGATGCTATTTTATTTCTATTCTTTCTTTATTTGGTTTCTGAAGTTCATTATTATGAAAAGCGTTAACAAAGTTGGCTTGAAAGTAAATTAGATTCTCTGAATAATATCCAAATCCTTTCCAAACCGAATACCCTAAATATAAAAGTAACAGAATGATTAATACCGTAAATAAATTAGGACCATATACATATATAAGTATGCATACCGTTATTATTGATATTACAATCGAAACCAAAAGTGCTCCCAAACCATGGATGGTTGATAACATATATCTATATCGCTCAGAAACATATTCTCGATGCTCTCTATCGCTTAATATTAATTGTTTTTGCCAATGGAACTCAAACATAAAGTATGCCTTATGGTGATCAAACCTATATCTCTCAATGCCCTTAATTCCTGCTGGATGTTCAATGATATCGAACAATTTTTCCATTATTTTTGAAGATTGTTTGCTGAATATCCAATTAACTGAAAAGTACATCTGATGCATTAAGTAGCCTAATACAATTCCAACAAACCCTAGAGAAATCATTATTCCAAGTAACTGTGTAACAGTAAATTCGTTTCCTAAAAACAAGTTTTTACCGTATGAAAGGTAGCACACATAGCTAAAAACAATAAACACCCACCCAGGAATACCCCACCTAATCAAATATTTCGTCTCAAAATTCATCATGTTAACTCTCTCCTTTATCTATATTTATACGACAATAGAACCATTTCTCCTTCTTTACATAATCCTAGATTGTTGTAAGTTGGTTATTCACCAAAAATCAAAATTTTCATTACTATTTCACTAATTTTCTGGCCTTTTACTTACTTTTTTTGCATATATGTAGGAATAAGAAACATTAATTATGTGAATAGCTGGGGCTAATAAATACAAATAAAAATTTAAAATGGAGAGGATAAAATGGAGAAGAAATGGGAATCGTTGACTACCTATGAAAAGGATTTATTTATTGCAAGAGAAGTTCTGGCATTCAGTTGTTTCCGTAAAGATGGAGGAACTGAATGGTACAATGAACAGTACACATTTGGTCACTGGAGATATAGTACCAACTTAGAAGATGCCCTAGATCTCTTTAAGCGTATAATGGGTAAAAAAAGACAAGCTCATATTATTATGGGAAATAATTCTTTTGAATGTACTGTAATCAGGGACGGTCCAAAGTCATTGATGTTGAATTTGACCAGCGACTCATTACCAGAATTAATATGTCTAATATCTATCCATCTTAAAGGTACAAAAGTTAAACCATTATAAAAAAAACGTGTCAACAAGACACGTTTTTCACACCACTACATCGTACTCACCATAACCACTAAAGTGGATATGGGTGTAATTAACACCAAAACTATTCATTTTATGTGTAATGAGCCTTTCCAAATTTTCATCACAAGTTGTAAAAAATAGTTGGTCAATAAATTTATTATCTTTGTTTGTTTCAGCCAGTTCTGTACGAAGTAAATCAATAAATGATAGTATGTTTAAATCATCCATTGTCTGTATTGGATCGTCTAAAAAGAAACATTTAAACTCATTATCCTTTTGTCCCATTGAAATGGTAAGAAAAATCGCTAGTGCCATGACAGATAGTTGCCCAGCACTTAATATATTTGTAGCAGGAACTTGCTCATCATTTACATTTGCATTTAGACTAGCCATTGGGGTTGTTTTACCTTCAATTAACAAATTTATATCTTGGATATTCGTATGTCGGTTTATTCTCCTATATATTTTTTGAAGGGGGACTTTTATACTCTCTACCATTTTTTTATCCCAATGATTTCTTAAATGCTTTAATTCTTTGAGAACTCCTTTTAGCTTTTCTAATTCCTTTTCTTTTTGAAGACAAATTTCCTCGCTTTCTTTATGACTCTTTTCTAAAGAAAGTACTTGTTTCCGTTTTGATTTTAAGGCTTCATCAGTTTCTATATGTAAAATCCATTTATTAAGAATTGAAATTTTAGTTTCAATATCCATTTGAGTTATTTCTTCCAAGTTAATTATAACAGGGAAAGTCTCTTTTAATTTTAGATATTCCTTTAAAAACAGTTGAACTCCATAAATCTTCCCATTTGTATCTAATAATCTAAATTCTTCTATTTTTAAATTCCTACCATGCTTGCCCACTATTCCAAAAAGTTCTTCATTTTCATCTGCTATTACTTTCATTATTTTTCCTTCTAGTGCTATAAACTCACCTGTTTTCTGCAGACTATTTTCCAAGTCACTTTTCTTTTGAAGTAACCTTTCTTCATCAACAGAGTGAAAATCAAATTGATAAAGATTGCAGTTCTTGACAAATTCATTTGTCAACTCAAAATATCTTGATAAATTTTCTAATTCGTTTAATCTTTTCGTGAGTGCTTCGCTAAGGTAACTATAAAAAGTTTGAAATATGCTTTTCACCTCTTTTTGACACTCATTTATTTTTAACTGGAGTTCATTTCTTTTGGTGTCTACTTCGCCAAGGATATCTTTAGCAATTTTTGCAAGCATAACATTTTCATTAGCGAAATTTTCCTCACTACCACATAAAGGGCATTCTTTAAATCCGTTATTTCTATGGACTTCAAGACCTGATTTATGATCAACAATGGCTCTTAAAGCATCTAATTCATCATCTGCTGTAATAAAACCTTTTATCTGATCTTCAAAGGAATGGCATTTCTCTAGTAAAGAATCAATAGAATTAAATTCACGGATCCGGTGATCATCTATTCCCTTTATTTTAGTAGTAAGGGCTTTTAGTACGTTAATTCCTTCTAAGGATGATTTAGATGCTTTTAAAAGATCTCTTTCATAAGAACGGCATTCTTTCTTTTCTTCTGTAATCACATCAGGGGTTTTACCTTGGATACTTAATATTTCATGTTTTAGCTCTTGGAATGGACGATAAATTTTTGAAATGAAATCCTCGTATTTCTTTTGATTTTTTAGATTTTCATTAAATTGATTAGTTAAGTCAATCACACTAGATATATCTTTTATTATTTTTATATTCTGTAAATAGACTCTTTGTTTTTTTAAATCTTTAACTTTTTCATCTAAATTAGATTCAGATGCTAAAATCGTATCAGGAACCGTTTCTGCCTTATAATAAAAATGATTTGGATATTTTAAACTGTCAGATGGGCCCTTTTCACTGCTTTGCTTTGACTCTAGTAATTTATTAAGTTCTTCGACAGCTTCCTCATACTTTTCTTTTTTCTTTTGGGAATCTGGTAAGTTCTCTGTTTTTATTTTAAAATCCAATTGATCAATAATGCCCTTTGTATTTTTATTTTTTTTATCCCCAGCCAAGTTATTTATAATGATTTCGATATCTTTAGTTCCACCAAAAAATGAAGAAAACATCTCATAAATATTTTCCCTGCTTTTTTCATACACCCTTAAATTCTTTTCATAGGAACAGGTATAACGTTCATAAAAGTCTTTTGCGATTGGTTCGTCTAATACAATATCAATGGTTTTTTGTTCAGGTAAATTAATTCCATTAACTAAGAAATCGCTATTATCAGGCTCAAAAGCAAGGCTTTCATCTTCTTTCTTAAATATCCTTTTTATACTTAATTCTTCTCCTCGATACATAACATGCATTTCCACAACAACATCTTCACGCTGCCCATTATGTCGGATGAGACATTTTTTCAGTTTTGCACTTTTTTTGTCTTTTCTGGCATAAAAATCTTCTTTTAACCTATGAATAGTACCTGTAAAACACCATTCAATTGAATCAAGTAAAGAGGTTTTACCATATCCATTTGAACCACTTAATAAAATTAAGCCTTGGCTTTCTTTTTTCCCTTCAAAAAAGGAGAACGATTTTTCAGAATATCCTCTAAAATTCTTAATATAAATATTTTTAATTAATAATCCATTACTCATTATGTGTTCCCCCCTTGCTGCTTAATGAAAAAAGTACCTGATCAAGGGAAATTTCTTCAGAATCCTTTAACAAAACTCTGAATAAATTCTCATCCATGATTTCCTTTATATTATTGGTTAGACTATCAATTTGAGAACTCTTTAATACTAGTTGGACATCCAAAGGAAAAGAGGGTAATATTGCCATCTCTTCACTAAAATCCTTACTAGAAGTATCTAAAAATATTTTTCTGCATGTATATTTATTTCTCTCAAAACCTAACATTTTTTGCAGTTCTTTCTTGTCCTTTTTTTTATTAAATGGGCAAATAAGAATTAAATTTATATTATATTTAATAGAATCTTTATTTGATAAAAATTGAATAAAAGTGAGAATCAAGTTGTCCATTTTCATTAGCTCTTTAGAAGTAAATAGAGATTCATTTTCTTCTAATATATAGACCTCTTTTTCGCTTTGACTAATAAATATATGATTAAAAGGCAATATATTTATTACTCTGTTTTCCTTTTTTCCTTCACTGTTAATAATTGCACTCTTCCTCATAAAATGTTTCTCTAAAAATCCGTTAGTAAGTAAATAGTCTTTAACTATATTTATTTTCATTATTCATTTACTCCTTTAACTCGGCATTGATCTAAGAAGATGTTATTTACCTTATTACAATTGGATAAATTGGATAATGTCAAACAACCTAAACATTGAATGTGGTAATGGTCTTCAAAAGGTTGTGCAAAGATATGCCTGTGCAGCTCTTCAGAAGGAGCGGTAATATCTAATTCATAATTTAGTAGATCTGAAGCGTTAATTTCTTCATCATCGTGTTTTACATACCAAACATCTGGTCTAAGATCTCTATCTCTTAATCTAGGTAACATATAGTACATAGAAGAAAATATATCTCCATAAAAATTCCCTATTAATACACCCTTTCCCCGTTCTTCAGAAGGATAATTAAATAACCAACCTTTTTCGGTTATTTCAAACCATTCTTCTAAACAACTTTCTTCACCATCACTGAGGTGGTTAAATATTATTTTTGCTAAATTTGATAGAGTCTGTTTTATAGCATCGCTTGCTTTTAAGAAAGTTTCATATTCAGATAAAGAATTTAATTCAATTACTTGACTAAGATCCTTTGGAGTAACTGTTTGCAAAAAAGAAATTCTAAATTCCGGTTGATTAAATTTCCTCTCAATAAATGGAGCAATGGTGTCACCATATATTCTTGAATAAGTCGTTTTTATATCATCTGCGTATCTAAAATTAACCTCAACTTCATTTATACAGCTATCAATGATACCCTTTACAAAATCAATAATTTTAAGCTGATAAAAGTCTTTCATAACTTCTACTTCATTTAAGAAGAGACTATTCAGGGATTCAATTGAGAGCTCTAAGCCATTACCGCTATCCTGAATAAGCTTACTCACAGCTGAAGCATAAAGACGTTCTGGAGTATGGCTGGGGTGAAGGCTTTGATATCTATTTGATAATTCTTGTTTAAGTAACTGTGAAATGGATGCATGACTTTCTGTTTTTTCAAATCTGGTTATTTGTGAAAACCTCAATCTATTCTCTTCATTATCTATCCCCGTATCCAATATCTTCGAAATAATAGATTGTAACCCTTGATCTTGAGACTTAATAGCACTATTCAATACAGTATATATATCTTTTACAGGAGACATGTCGTACAGGAAAATTGTTGCCTTAAGTTCTATATTTGTTACATTTTTTTCTATAAATTTCAAATAAGTATAATACAAACTAAGAACAGCACTATAATATTTCGAATTTGAGGTCATAGAAACATGATGTTTCATTTGAGCCAGTCTTATATGTCCTTTATCATCTTTTTTATAGTACTTTACATAATCCTCTATGGTTTCGACTTTGAATGTTGCTGCACATTCATTGTCACCAAAAGGATCATTTTCACTTCCATCATATAAAATATGTAACAAAGTTAATTCGAATTGAAAAAAGTAGCCACTAATGGAACTAAATGCATCTCTATTGGCATTTATGTCTTGTAATTCGTTTATTGTTTGTTCTAAATTAACCAAAGCCACTTCCTCCATCTTTTAATATATATATAAATATTACAATATATTACATAAAGATACAATTAACCCAAATATATTCAATTAAGGTTCTGTATTTTAAAGATGATGAGCGGGTAGCCTGCTTTCATTAGTTTAAGCTTAGTAAGAGGCTGGATCTTCGTCAATTGGCGTCTATAAACGAATTGATACCTATGAAGATGGTATTCAGTATTACAGCCCTTTCTACTGGATGAAGGTCTTGTGAAAGAATGGGTCAGTCCCCCAGCTCATTAATGCTTCACCGTTCCAAGGGTCTGACCCCAAGATCATTCCGTTCTCAGTTAAATCAAAGTCTTTCCATCCCTGTAACTTCCTTTGGGTATTCAATACGGTTTCACCGTGTCTTGTAACAAAAGTCTAAGCGACCTTAAACAATCGAGTATAAGTAACATTTCACCATTAAAACTAGGATAGTCGTTTCAAACTCACCCCACATAAAATGAGGGCTGAGGTAAAAAGGGAGACAAAGGAACAAGTAAGGTGTCCAAAAACCACTAAAAGGGACAAGGCGGCCGCCTTGTCCCTTTTTAACACTATTCGCAGTGAACCTAACACTCTCTCTCACCTTATATTTGCCAGTTCCACCGCTATTCTTATCTAAGCACGCAATAATGCTCCATTTGGCTCTTTTAACTCCTGCTCTACTATTTGATTCACCTTAGAGAAGTGGTCCAGAAATTGTTGTGCCAGCTCTTGTTCCTCCGTGTCACTTTTCAATGAAACGATGTCGCGCAAAATCTGAGCCATCCACGAATTATCAAAATAACGGTACTTACCTGTATTCCATGTCGTTTTTTGAGGGGATTTTTCATTAACATAGTACTTCCAAAAAGGCATCTGCTCCGATTCCTCGTCTGTAAGTTTGAGCCTGTAATGGGAATGGGCAGGAATATTCCCATCTTCACAAAGTTTACCGATGAAATTATCCTTCACCATATAGACTCCTAATATCCGTCTGTCTTTTTCAGGCATACCGGGATCGACCGCTGTCAGCAGGACCGCACTGTTTTGGTGTAAGCGACTGGGTTTGTTTGGCTTACCCTTATTAGTACCACTTTTTATTTCACCAGAGGAAACCGTCCAATCTGAAAAGGAGCAACTCTGTTCTTCTGTATCGCACCGGTAAACCATCTGCGATTCGGGATGAAGTTTATGATTTTTCATAAGTTTTTCATGACCCACTCGAAGCTCCTGGTATTTTCTTTGCCGTTCCTTTTCCTCTTGCTTCTGCATTTCTTCCTCTTTGAGTTCCATTTCCTGCTCGTGTAAAATTTTTTCAAGTGAATTGGCAGCACTTTTATCATGTAGTTTCAAGTGCTGTCCAAATACATCCGGGTAAACAAATTTTTTATTTTCCGAGGCGAAATGTATTTCAACTACCGTATCATTATGATTAACGATACTTCCCATACCAAACCGCTCATGTGTAACTTTCTTATTGATTAAATTCAATATATTAGTCCTCCTTGTATAATAACTCGGGTACTATTGCCTGAAAAGCTCACAAAACTGTTTGAATTTCCCTTCGGAATAAATAAGATATTTAACTAAACGTTCAATAAAAAAAATCAACAGATGATAATTATAGCATTTTTTCAAGAAAAATACAAATTCGATGTTGACAACCTATTTTATTGCGAGGTAAAATGAAGTTTTGTTTAAATCTTGATGGTTGGTACAACCCCGATTTTTTTATCATTAAGCCGGTCAATCCCAGAATTATCAAATCCCTTTTTTACATTCTCCATCCAATAGTTATCTGAAAACAGGACGACCCCCAACTCATTTGGAGCAAACGCAAGCAAGAAAAGCTATATTCTTTTCTCCACTACTTTTATCACCAAACGATAAAACCTCATTCGTACAATTGCACGAATGAGGTTTACCACCATGATTTATTCTGAAGAGTCTTCTATATTCTCCTCCGTCACCAACTTCAAAGGCACCGGAATTTTCTTCTTCACTTTCTTACCCTGCAACACATCTGCCCCAGCCTGAACGGCCAGCTGACCAATTTTCTCAGGCTGCTGAGCAACAGTCGCAGAAAGATTACCATTTTGAATGCTAGTCATCGCATCTTCATTTCCATCAAATCCAACGACTAATACATCACGGCCCGAGCTCTGGATCGCTTGCAGTGCTCCCAATGCCATTTCATCGTTATGAGCGAACACCGCTTTGATATCTGGATTCCCCTGAATCAGGTTTTCCATGGTATTCAATCCTTCGGTACGGTCAAAGTTTGCAGTCTGCTTGGCCACGACATCAAGCTTTTCATCAGCGATGTTGTGGAACCCGGCTCCCCGCTCACGAGTGGCGGATGCTCCTGGGACACCTTCAAGTTCAGCTACTTTTGCTCCTTCACCCAGCTGTTTGACGAGGTATTCTCCGGCCATTTCGCCGCCCTTTTCGTTATCCGAGCTTACGAGTGTTGCGACGTCTCCTTTTTCCGCTGAACGGTCAAGGGTGACGACGGGAATGCCCAGGCTATTGGCGGATTGGACGGCTGTTGAGATGGCCGCTGAGTCCGTCGGGTTGATGAGTAAGACGTTGACGCCCTGCTGGATGAGGTCTTCTACGTCATTGATCTGCTTGGCGGCGTCGTTCTGGGCATCGACGACGACGACTTCCATGCCTTGTTTCTTCGCTTCGTCTTCTACGCCGTTTTTCATGGAGACGAAGAATGGGTTATTCAGGGTTGAAACGGATAGTCCGATTTTGATGTCTTCAGGGTTCGAGCTTTTATTTGGCTTTGCCCATTCCGGCGGCTGCAGGGAGCAGGCGCCCAGGAATAGGAGTGATAGACTGATTAGTAGTAACAATGCTTTTTTCATAGTATCCCTCCTACGCTGCTTTCTTTCGGTCGATGAGAACCGCAATGATGATGACGACACCCTTTACGACCATTTGGAAGAAGGATGAAACGCCGAGCAGGTTCAGACCGTTGTTTAACGTTCCGATGATGAGTGCACCGATCAGTGTTCCGACGATCAGTCCGCGTCCGCCTGACAGGCTTGTCCCGCCTAGGACGACGGCGGCGATAGCATCGAGTTCATAGGATGTACCCGCTGTCGGCTGGGCTGAATTCAGGCGTGACGTCAGGATCGCTCCTGCAAGTGCTGCCAGTAGGCCTGCCAGGGAGTAGATCATCACTTTGATGCGTGGTACTTTGATCCCTGAGATGAGGGCTGCTTTTTCATTCCCACCGATGGCATACGTTTTTCGGCCAAACGGGGTTTTATGCAGGATCACCCAAAGGATGGCGAACGTCAGGATCATTGTGACGGCCGGTACCGGGATTCCTAGGAAGTATCCTCTTCCAAACAGTTGGAATGCATAGCTGTCGCCGAGTCCCGTGATCGGGTTTCCGTCTGTGTACACTAGCGTCAACCCGCGGAACATGGTCATCGTTGCGAGTGTCGCGATGAACGGCGCCATTTTTCCTTTTGTGATGAGTAGTCCGTTGACCATTCCCATTAACGCTCCAAGTAGGCATCCGATCAGGATCGCAAGGATCGGGTCGATTCCCGATACCATCATCCCTGCCATGAGGGCACTGGATAAGGCGAGGATGGAGCCGACGGATAAATCGATTCCTCCGGTTAAAATGACGAAGGTCATCCCGTAGGCAATCAGGGCGTTGATCGCGACCTGTCGTAATAGATTCAATAAGTTCAAGGGTTCTAGAAAACTAGGGTTGATGATGGATACGGTCGCAATCAGCACAAACAGTCCGAGAAGTGGACCGAGCTTTTGCATCAGATTTCCGACGTGATTCGTTTTAAGTGCGTTATTCATGTGCGTGACCTCCTGTCGCCAATGTCATGATTTTTTCCTGTGTAGCTTCTTCCTTTGAAATCTCTCCTGCGATGGTCCCTTCATGGACGACGAGGATGCGGTCGCTCATCCCGAGTACTTCTGGAAGCTCGGATGATACCATCACAATTGCGACGCCCCGGTCGGTGAGCTCGTTCATCAGTTGATAGATTTCCCGTTTCGCTCCGATATCGACTCCTCTCGTCGGTTCATCCAAGATCAGCACTTTCGGACCGATACCGATCCATTTGGCGATGACCACTTTCTGCTGGTTCCCGCCGGACAGGTTCTTTGCGTGAGTCCGGGCTGATTCAGTTTTGATCGTCAGCCGTTTGATAAGCATTTCCACAAAGTCCTGTTCGCTTTTATCATTAATCAAGCCTTTCTTCCTGAAGCTGTAGAGGCTTGGAAGGGCGATATTATCCTTCAGGGAAAAGTCAAGGACGAGTCCTTCATCCTTCCGGTCCTCGGTGATGAATCCAAGACCGAGTTTCGCTGCCTGATCGGGTGTTTTAATGGTGACCGGTTTCCCGTTCACGAGGATTTCGCCTTCATAGCGTCCGTCGAGTCCGAAGATGGTGCGCATGATTTCCGTCCGGCCGGCCCCCATCAATCCGGACACGCCGACAATCTCTCCTGAACGCACTTCGAAGCTTACTTTTTCAAAGAGTCCCTTCTTCGTCAAGTTCCGTACTTCAAGCATCGTTTCGCCTGGCTTTGGATCCCGTGCCGGGAAGCGGTCCGTCAATTCCCGTCCGACCATTTTCTTCACGACCTCATCGAAATTTGTCTCTGGGATCGGTGTCGTATCCACTGTGCGTCCGTCCCGCATGACCGTGATGGTGTCACAAATCGTGAAGATCTCTTCCATCCGGTGGGAGATGTACACAATCGAAACGCCGGCTTTTTTTAATGAGAGGATGACGGTGAAGAGTGTCTCGATTTCCCGGTCCGTCAAGGCCGCCGTCGGCTCGTCCATGATGATGACTTTTGCATCCGTCATAAGGGCTTTGGCGATTTCAATCATCTGCTGCTGCCCGACTGAGCACTGCCCCGCTTCTTTTGTGAGGGGGATGGCAATGTTCAGCTTTTTAAACTGCTCATTCGCAACCGCTTTCATTTTTCTCGTATTGATAAGACCGAATTGTGTAACCGGTTCCTTATTGATGAAAAGATTCTCAAGGACGGTCATCTCCGGCCAGACGTTCAGCTCCTGATGGATGAAGGCAACGCCGAATTCTTCGGCCTGCTTCGGATTATCGAACGTCATGTCCTTCCCGTCGATGGTGATCGTCCCCTGATCCTTCTTGTGAAGGCCCGTCAGGATGTTCATCAAGGTCGACTTTCCTGCACCGTTTTCACCCATCAGGGCATGGATCTCACCCTCCCCGATCTCGATGTCCACGCCTTCTAGAACCTGATTCGTTCCAAATGCTTTATGGATATTCTTCATGCTGATCTGCATGCTACTCACCCCTTTGTTTTAAAAAATGACTCCCGCGTGAAGGATACAATTCGCGTACGGTGTGACTTCACCCGTGCGTATGATGGCCTTCGCCTTATGGGTTTCTTTTTTGAAATCTTCATGGGATACATACTGGATCCCTTCAAACCATGAGGTCATCTGTTCATGAACCCCTGCGTTGGTTTCTACTTCTTCTGCAAGCGTGACGGTTTCGACGACCATCTCTTCCTTTAACAGTTCGACCACGTCAAGGAAGGATGGCTCTCCCGGTTTCAATGCCAGGTCAATTTTTACGACGTCCGACGGAATCGGGAGACCGGCATCGGCCACGACAATCGTATCCGTGTGGCCGAGATCGGCTAATATTTTCGCAATGTGACTGTTCAAGATGCCATGTCGTTTCATTCTGAAAGCTTCCTTTCCACTTCGTCTCTTGTCGGCATTCCGCCCTGTGCCCCGAATCCGGTCACAGAAAGGGATGCTGCCCGGTTCGCGAATCGGAGGCTTTCTTCCATCGATTGTCCTTCTGCAATGGCGGTCCCGAATGCGGCATTAAAGGTATCACCGGCACCTGTCGTATCGACGACTTCTACTTTGAAGGAAGGAACCAGGATTTCCTCTGTTCCATTATGGTAGCGAACTCCGGCTTCTCCTTCCGTGATGATGACTTTGTCAGGATATTGTTTCAGTGCTTCTGACGGCTTCATTCCGTTAAAGAGTACATCTGCTTCATGTTCATTCGGTGTCAGGTAGCTGGCCCCATCAATGACTTTCTGTGAGATCTTCCGTGCCGGAGCCGGGTTTAGTAGCAGAGGTACTTCAATCTTTTTACACAGGTCTGCCACATACTCAACCGTTTCCTCCGGGATTTCCTGCTGGATCATGATGAGATCGCATGTTTTGAGGAAATCGGCTGTTTTCTCGACGTACTCTGGTGTCACATGGTCATTTGCCCCTTTTACGACGACAATGCTATTGTCTCCTTCAGCGAGGATGATATGGGCGGTTCCGGATTTCGCATCTGTAACCGGTTCCACATAGTCGGTATGAACACCGTTACGCTTAAAGTTTTCTAAAATGTCTTGGCCGTAAGGATCATCCCCTACGCATCCAATCATGTAAACGTCAGCCCCAAGCCGTGCTGCTGCAACGGCCTGGTTGGCTCCTTTCCCGCCGGGTACGGTGTCAAAGCTGTCGCCGAGTACCGTTTCCCCTGCACCGGGGCGTTTCGCTGATGTCACCACCAGATCCATGGATGAACTGCCAATCACGGCAATTTTCGCTTTTTTCATCTTCCTTCATCCCTTTCGTGTTGTGTTTCGTTGTATGAGTTCAACGGGAAGCTGAACCGTTGTATCGATGCCTTTTTCTTTTTTTATCAGTTTAATCAGGAGTACCGCGGCCTGCCTGCCCATTTCGTAAGCAGGCTGCCGGATCGTGGAGAGCGCCGGATAGGAAAGGCTGCTCTGGGGGATGTCATCGTAGCCGATGATCTGCAAGTCTTCAGGTATCTTCTTCCCGAGCCTTAAAGCCTCATGGAGAATCGCGATCCCGACGATATCATTGCTTGCGATGACCCCGTCCGTATCAGGATAGGTAGCGAACAGTTCCTCTGCCCAGCCTTTTGCGTCTTCAAAGGAGAACGAGGTCGTGGACATTACCGTGAAATCGACGTCTGTCCCGCTTAAGTACTCGACGGCTCCCCGGAATCGGTCCTGTGCCGGCTTGACGTGGGCCGGCCCCTTCATGACGGTTATCCGCTTCGCCCCTTTTTCAACTAAGGTCTTTGCCGCCAGGCGTCCCCCTTTGCGGCCGTCGGCATAGACAGCCGGATAGTTGTCCGTGGTCCGGTCAAGGAGGACGAGTGGGAGATTCAATTCACTATACAGCTGATCATGCTCCACATGATTGGTCGCAGAAATCATGCCGACAACATTGTTCTGAACGAAGGTCTGGATATAATCCAGCTCCTTCTGGATGTTCTCATCGCTGTTTCCAAGGAGAAGCCTGAAACCTGCCTCGCTCACTTCATCCTCGACCCCTCTCGCCAGCTGCGGGAAGTACGGGTTCGTGATATCCGGAAGCAGCAGGCCGATCAACCTCGATTCCCGCTTGAATAGGGAGCGGGCTACCTCGTTCGGACTGTAATTCAGCTTCTCGATCGCCTTCATCACTTTTTTCCTCGTCTCGGCTCCTACATAGCCGTTATCATTGAGCACCCGGGAGACCGTCGCCACCGACACCCCCGCTTCACTCGCCACATCCTTGATTGTTGCCACGTCCGTCACTTCCTGTTCGTTTGGTTGGTTATTGTGTAACCGGTTACACATAAAATAACACATGTTTGTAACCGCTTGCAACCTTTTTAGTATAGAAGTTTCACCGTGCGAGGATCTGACCCCATTAGGCTGAAAGATGAACTTAAGCCATCATTCACGTTCCATGCTCTTCAACACAAAATTCCAAGTAGCGTGGGGAACGTCCCCACCTACTTGGAATTTTATTTTTCCCAATATGCTTTTGCCTCATCTTCAAGCACTTTCAACCTTCTATAATAATCAGGAAATTCGTTTAAATGAGCCATCGCAATTTTTCCAGTAGTGATTGGGTCATCCCCTGTAACATTTGTTAGGTTGTATTTTCTCCCGTGTTCCAGTTCAGTATTTACTCCCATCCAAAACTCAGTTAAATTAAATTTACTCTTGGTAAAATCAATACCTAAAAGTAATGCTATGGCTGCTGCTTCCTCTTTAGAATAGCTTGTTTTGAAAGTGTTTGACTGAGGGGCAGGGGGTCTGAACATATTTGTTTCTTCCAAAGTTGCACCTGACCTAGCACCAAATGGATGGTTGGGAGGAGTATATCCCCTGTGAGCAGGCTGACTTACATAGTTATGCATGGCTGGATTGATATCATTATGATATTGATATTGATTTTGATATGGGTACATACCGGAAACATTGTACATTTTTTTCATTCCCTTCACCTATATACAAAACCATGATATGCCTGCACTCTGGGAATGTTCTTCTAATCATATTAACGTATAGTCATACTTCATTCTTGGTAATCAGCCTGTCAATGGTGGCTGATGCTTCTTCTAAAATCGTTTTCCATCTTTCTTTTAACGAGTTGCTTAATCCAATATGAAATCTGATCTCGTAAGGCTCCACTCCTATAAGATACCCCTTGATTGATTCCCTCTGTTGATACAATGATTGAAACAAGTGAAAGTTATGCGCCGATATGTCTAACGTTTGATATTCATGCAAATTGTCAAGTGGATAAACGGTAAGCTCCCCGGGTTTGTTCCCTGAAAGTACCGCATCCACAATGATGACAAAGGTGGCTTTCTTTATTTGATCCATGCAGTAATCAATATCTGATTCTCCAATCAAAAAAGATATATGAGGTGCATGATTCAGTTTGGATAGCTCCTCAACCAGATAAATGCCGATTCCATCATCCATCATTAATTGATTGCCAATACCTAAAACAATTATTTTTTCCATTAAAACACCTTTATCGTTTTCACTTGTTTTCCTGGTCTATAGACATGAGTGGCGCAGGACATACACGGATCAAAGGAACGAAGAATTCTGCCGATCTCTGCAGGGTTATCCACATCCTGAATCGGTGTACCGACTAAGGCTTCTTCAGCGGTACCTCTAAAGCCATTATCATCCTTGGTCGAGAAATCCCATGTGGAAGGAGTGATGATTTGATAGAAAGAGAGTTTCTTATCCTGGATCTTTAACCAATGGCCCAGGGCCCCTCTTGTCGTATCCACCAGTCCTCTCCCGGATGCCGACTCCGGAAGTTCATATTTTTTCTGCACATCTACTCCTGGAATGAGTTGCTGAAGTAATGTTTTCATGATTTCCGTGATCTTCTTTGCCTCCAATGCTCTGGCAATCGTCCGATCCATTGCCGAGATCCCGTTGGTATAAGCTCCACTCAGGATTAATCTTGCCAACGGTCCGACCTCAAAGGGGAGACCGGCATATCTTGCTGCCTTTACCCAGGAATAAGCTTTTTCTTTGTCCATATCCGGCTCGGTCAATGCTTCAGCTGGCTGAGTGCTGTTATTAGTTGATTGATAATAGGAATAATCTATTTTTTCTTTAATTTTATTTTCATCAAATGGCTCAACCGTTTCCATGGTAGATACAAGCGGGTCCACATATAATGTCCCTAGATCTTTATAATCGTTAAAAGCTCCGTAGGTTAATAGATTGCCATACCCTCCACCCAATCGATAATAGTCTGGATAAAAGTGGGCAATATCATAGACATCCGGGATCATCTTCTCATCAATGAAACGGATGATCTTCTCCAAAATAGAATCAATGTGAGCAACCTTCTCGGCTGTTGCCTGTGTCGTGATCCCTCCAATAAATACACCGTGATTATGGGGGGCTTTTCCGCCCAGTACGGCCAACATTTCGTGAGCCAGACGACTGAACGTAAGAGAATCAAAGTAATGCTGCGAGATACGGTCATTGATGTTCTTGGGTAATCGAAAATCGTCATGGTCCGCCTGAAAAAGAGAGTTTTGTTCAATCTTTACATAGTCAGGAACGGTATATTGATAGAAATGGCGGATATGATTTTGTAAAAACTCACAGCAATGAATGATATCCCGTAAATATCTCCCTTGTTCCATTGGTTCAATGTTCAAAGCATCTTCTAAAGCTAGGGATGAAGCCATTGAGTGGGCTGCAGAACAAATGCCGCATATTCGCTGAGTAAAATAAACCGCATCAAACGGACTTCTTCCTACTAACATTTGCTCAAAACCCCTGAATAAATTTCCTTTTGTTTTGACATCGACGACTTGATTCTGGTCGACCACTACATCAATTTCCATAAAGCCGCTAATTCGTGTCAACGGATTAATTACGATCCTTTTCTTCATCCTTTACCACCCTTGTCGTGTCATAGCTAATGAACGGAGCCATGGCATCCGGAAAACCAAACTGGGCACAGCCGATGCATGGCGTGTTATCTCCTATCGGCCAATTCACATGACCGTTCCATTGCCTTGTCGGACAATCCACTCTCGTCACGGGGCCCCGGCATCCAAGCTTAAATAAACATGTTTTATCCCCTAATTTTTCGGCGAATATCCCCCGGTCAAAAAACGGCCTTCTGGGACAGCGGTCATGGATGAGCGTGCTATAAAACATTAAAGGCCGGTCTAAACTGTCTGTTTCCGGCACTCCATATAGTAAAAGATGTGCCAATGTCCCCAGGAACCAATCTGGATGGACAGGGCATCCTGGAAGTTTAATCATGGTTTTGTCAGGCAGGACCTTCTGTAGCCCTACAGATTCGGATGGATTCGGCTTTGCTGCTGACACCCCGCCATGTGTGGCACAAGCCCCCACTGCTAAAATATAGGATGCCTTTTCCCCGAGCATCTTAGCTGCTTGAAGACCTGTAAGAGGCTTTCCTTGCCAGCTGCCGATGATATTGTATAATCCATTGTTTTTTAACGCCACAGCTCCTTCAACCGCTAAAATATACTCTTCATCCATCGCCTCCATTAGTTTTTTAATTGCCTGCTCTCCTTCTGAGGCCATTAAACTATTGCAATAACGAAGATCAACCATTGAATTCAGCGTGTACTCAAAGTCCGGATTCTGACCGTTCAATAAGGAAATGATATTACCTGAACAACCATTTAACTCTAAGTAAATGAGGTTTTTTTTCTTGATCATCTTTCTTTCGAGGCTCTTCAGTGCCGTACTTGTTAACCTTTCTGCAATGGCTTCATTTGTTAAAGACTCCGGCGGCAATATTTGTTCTTCCATTAAACCAGCCTCCCTGCAATGGGTAATGTAGCTAAGATCGATTGTTGCCCGGCATGGCAGGAAGCAAATTCCTGCGTATACTCTTTGCCTGCCGTCAAGCCAAAGTGGGAAGCAGCAGCCCAAGCCCGATTAGTTGTCATATCATACACAATGCCATTGACCGCAACATAAGCCGGGCTCCCATTTTTTCCGGTGAATGTGGATAATTCTTCCATTGTAAAGGTTCGTTGATTGGACTGAGTGGGTAAAGAAGGAACGGAAGGATTTTGTGACTGATTTACATTTCCTGAAGGTACTGGACCAGATGGTTGTGAAGGTACTGTATGATGGCTGTTTTTCGCTTGATTCGCCAGCCATTCACTTAAAAAATGAATCGTAGAGAGTGCATCCCATAACCGCTGTAGGATTTGCGCTTTCCGGGAAGGATCACTCAATGTTGATAACGTATAGAGATCCTGCCGGGACTGGGTCACAAGATGATTTACCTGCATTCTAATCATTTCGATGCTTTCCATGATGTTCTCCCCCTTGGACCATTTCCCCTATCCAAATGATTAACAAATTCTGGGCAAAAGCTGACCTGACAGGCGATTGAGCCTTCTTGTCGTGCCTACAGCCGTTCGTAAAAGCAGTTTCCCGGTTTGGACAGGACAGGATGTAATGTGGCCGATCACCCTTGCATCCCTTCCTGTTTCATGACACTTCAAAATATCAATGGCCTTTTGTTCATCCTTTGAATCCACGATGATCACTACTTTCCCTTCATTTGCGAGATAAAGGGGATCATAGCCTAAAATATCACATGCACCTTGAACATCAGCGCGTACCGGAATAGAAGCTTCATCCATTTCAATGGTGAAATGAAAATCTTCACATAGCTCTACGAGTGTTGTGGCCAATCCCCCTCTTGTCGGATCCCGCATGATCCGAATGCCTTTGACTTCTCCCAGGAGTTCATGGATCAGGTGGTTCAATGAGGCACAATCGCTCCTGACATCGGTGAGTAGCCCAAGCTCCTGACGTGCACTCAGGATTGCAACCCCATGATCCCCTATGGTACCGCTGATAATGACGGAATCCCCATTTTGAACCATTTCAGGTTTCAAGGGATGCTGTGCTTGCATCACACCGATCCCCGTCGTGTTAATGAACAGGCCATCCACACTACCCTTTTCGACTACTTTTGTATCACCCGCAATAATGTTCACTCCGGCTCTCTCTGCTTCCCCCGCCATCGTGTTGACGATTTCTTTTAGACTTTTTATCGGGAACCCTTCTTCAAGAATAAAACCCGCAGTTATCACATGAGGAACAGCCCCGCTAACAGCCAGATCGTTCACTGTTCCTGTTATAGCCAGTTTCCCGATATTCCCACCTGGAAAAATCAGGGGTTTGACTACATAGCTATCCGTTGTGACAGCGATGGTATGTGCAGGGATGTCAAGAATCGCAGAATCAAACCGGGTTTGCTCTGAGTGTCCAAATGATCGGATAAAGACATCCTGTATCAGTCTATGTGTTAATTCGCCGCCTTCTCCGTGAGCCAGACTGATTCGCTGCATGGAAGCTACACCTCCCTCATGAATTGATAATGCGCTGCACAGGTTCCTTCTGTTGAAACCATACAAGGACCGATAGGATGAGTGGGAGTGCACCCTTTGTTGAACAGCACACACTCTTCAGGGGTGATTAATCCGCGGACGATTTCACCACATCGGCATTTGGTTACTCTCGGCTCCCCTACCGAAATCTTAAACTTCTTTTTGGCATCGTATTGCGCATATTTCTCTTTAAGAACCAATCCGCTTTTGGGAATTGTACCAATCCCTCTCCATGCCTCGTCATGAGGTTCTAAATATTCTTCCAGTAAACTTTGGGCAACGACATTTCCTTTATCTCTTACAACATATGTATAATCATTGATGATTTTAACCTTTTTTTCCAACTGGTACTGCAGCAGTTTATAAATCCCGCTGAGCAATTGAACGGGTTCAAAGCCGGTAATGACACCCGAAACAGAAAATTCTTCCGCTAAATAACGGTAGCTGTGCTCTCCAATCACAACGGAGACATGACCAGGCAAGAGAAATCCGTCAAGCTTCACTTCGCCCGAATGAAGAAGTGCTCTTAAAACAGGCTCCACCAATTTGGTCGTCATCCAGATCGAAAAATTATTTACATCCTTTCTTGC
Source organism: Rossellomorea sp. NRS-1567 (assembly GCF_050467885.1). Lineage (NCBI taxonomy): Bacteria > Bacillati > Bacillota > Bacilli > Caryophanales > Bacillaceae > Rossellomorea > Rossellomorea sp. NRS-1567. Next base: position 110,892 of record NZ_JBITPL010000010.1, read on the forward strand.
TGCTTCGCGAACGGCAAGAACGAGAATGGGAATGGTCGTTTCAAATCCAATTCCTAAGAAAATGACTTCCTTGTCGGGATTTTCCTCTGCTATTTTCACGCTGTCCAATGGAGAGTATACAACTCGGATATCCTTTCCGGCCGTTTTTGCTTTCATTAAGGTAGACGTAGAGCCTGGTACACGCATCATGTCGCCGAATGTACAAAGAATGGTGCCCCGTTCTTCTGATAATTGAATCATGGCATCGATCGACTTTTGATCTGTGACACATACGGGACATCCCGGCCCGGCAATCAGCTGTACATAATCTTTCAATCTCGCTTTTATTCCTGTTTTGGCAAGTGCCATCGTATGCGAACCGCATACCTCCATGAATACTGGAATCCGGCCTTTTTCTTCTTTAAATTTCTTTGCTAAATCAATGACGGCTCCAACTGAATTACGAGTCAAGACCGGATCCGAAAAAAGGTCCATGCTTCCCATCTAACACATTCCTCCATTCTTCTATACTTTCTTCGGCATATTTCTCATCCACTACGGTAAGGGCCTGCCCTGCATGAAGTAATACATAATCACCGACCCTCACGTCCGGAACAAAAAAAGTCCCTACAAACATCCTCGAACCCATTACATCCACCAGGGCTTCCTGCCCTTCCATTTCAATGACTTTAGCCGGTACTCCCAAGCACAAATCCATTCGCCACCTTCATTTTCTTTTATCTTCCTGCAAGCGTATGAGCAGCAATGATGATCTGACCTAATGATAAGCCCCCATCGTGACAAGGGACGCTTCTATGGGTGTAGACGTCAAATCCCTCTTTTTGGAGGCCTTCCCGGATCTCCCTTGCCAGAAAAACATTTTGGAACGATCCTCCCGACAGTACGACCGTTCTATTTAATTCCGGTCTATCCTTGAATAGTTCTAACACCATCTGTATACAGCAAGACACCAAAGTGGCATGGAATTTATGAGCGATGGCTGTAATGGGTTGCTGGAATTTGTTTTGGATAATTTCATAGATCATAGGGGATAAGTCAAGTTGCAACTGATTTGAGCTGTTTCTAATTATGTTGAAGGGATACGTTTCCCATGTGCATCCAAGTTTGCTTCCATTCATATAATCAGATAATTTGATCGCCGCCTCCCCTTCATACGTGGAAATCGGACATATACCGAGAATGGCACTAACGGCATCAAATAAGCGGCCACAGGTTCCAGCCATCGGCGTATTGATCTGATGAACAATCATTTGTTCCATAATGTTTATTTCCTTTTCTCTCTCGGGAAAAAGTTTCATACATACTTCTTTTCCATTTTCCGGCCAGTAATAAAGCAGCATTCCCACTGCATTCCTCCACGGTTCTTTGACGGATTTTCCCCCGCCTGGAAGAGGAGTGTATTTCAAGTGAGCCAGTCGTTCATATGATTGTGCGTCTCCATATAAGAATTCAAATCCCCAGATATTCCCGTCTTCCCCGTATCCGGTACCATCTAAGATGATTCCCATACATGGTTCGTTCAGACCGTTATCCTCCATGCAAGATACATGATGTGCATGGTGGTGTTGAACGGATATGGTTTTACCCTTGAGTTTTTTTGCAATGGAAGTGGATGCGTATTGCGGGTGCTTGTCGACAGCCACCTTCACTTCTTTAACCCCTAGAAATTCTTTATAATGATGAAGCTGTTTTTCAAATGAGGCGATCATTTCTTCATTTTCTAAATCACCCACATGAGGACTCATGACAATGGTATCCCCGCTCCCGACGGAGAATGTATTCTTTTGATTTCCCCCTAACGCAATCATACGATCCACATCCGATTTTGTCTTAAGCGGCTCAGGAACGAATCCTCTTGCACGCCGTACAAACATTGGATGTTCTCCGTCACACTGAACAACCGAATCATCAATGGGAAAATCTATCTTACGATTATGAGTTAAGGTATAATCACATATGTTTCGCACATGTTTTAAATCGGCATCTTTATATAAAATGGGATGGCCGGATGGATTGGCACTCGTCATCACGATACAATCCAACCTATGATCTTCAAACAGAAGATGATGCAAAGGAGTATAGGGCAGCATCACCCCGAGCGTCGACAAACCTGGGGAAATATTGGGTGGTAAGCCGTCCCCTCTTTTACTTTTCAAAATAACAATGGGCATTTCAGGGCTCATCAGGAAATCTTCTTCGCTCCTGGAGATATGACAAAGATCCCTTGCCGCCTCTAACGACTTGACCATGACCGCCAAAGGTTTCTGCGGCCGTTTTTTTTGCAGTCTTAACCGGTCAACAGCCCTTTCTTGATACGCATCACAAGCCAGATGGAAGCCGCCGATTCCTTTAATGGCCACAATATTTCCTTGTTTGATCAAATCGATCGTCTGGGTGATGGCTGATTGATTTTCAGCCAAAGCTTCCCCACTTTGGGCATGAAGTGTTACGGTTGGTCCACAGTCCGGACAACAAATAGGCTGGGCATGGTGCCGCCGATTCAGTGGATCTTCATACTCCACTAGGCAGTCATGACACATAGGGAAGTCCTTCATAGTCGTATGCGGGCGATCATATGGAAGACGATTGATAATTGTATAGCGTGGACCGCACTGAGTGCAATTAATAAATGGATAGTGATAACGCCGATTACTGGGGTCCATCATTTCCTCAAAACATTGCTCGCAAATCCCCGCATCCGCAGGGATCCACGGAATAGCCCTCCCATTTTCCCGGCTGGGAATAATCGTAAATTCTTTATAATGGGCAAGGGGAATGGGATGAATGTTTATCTCACTGATTTTCGCCAATTTCGGCGGATGATTTTTGATTTCGTCCACCATATCCCCTAATTGTCCTTCCTCTCCTTCAGCCAGGATGATGACCCCATTCAGGTTATTTTGGACCGTTCCATTGAGATGATATTTTTTTGAAAGCTGATAGATGAAGGGGCGAAAACCGACTCCCTGCACCTTTCCTTTCACGACTACTTTTATGGCTTGGTACATTGACGATACGCATCCTTTAACCAATTGATCCATTCTTCCATCCCTTCACCCGTTTTAGCGGATAATGCTTTTAACTGGGCTTGAGGGTTTATTTCTTTTAAATTCCTAATGGCTTCTTCTATATTGAAAGATACATACGGCAGGATGTCGATTTTATTCACGATCGTTAAATCGGTACGTCTAAACATGACTGGATATTTGGGTATTTTATCGTTTCCTTCAGGGACACTTAAAACCACCACTTTATAATCTTGTCCCAAATCATATCCAGAGGGGCAAACCAAATTCCCGATGTTTTCAATAAAGAGAATGTCGATCGAATCCAGGTCGAAATCCGGAAGCGTTTTAGCAATCATCCTGGCATCAAGGTGACATCCTCCCACCGTATTGATCTGAACCGTTTTGACTCCCAGTGAACGTATTCTTTCCGCATCCATTTCCGTTGCAAGATCACCTTCGACCACAGCCATACGGAACTCATTCCTTAAGGCCTTGATCGTTTCTTCCAGTAAAGTCGTTTTACCCGCTCCTGGAGAGCTCATTACGTTAATGACAAGCGTATGGTTTTTTTTGAATAGTTCTCTATTAAATGCAGCAGCCACGTTTTGATCTTTCAATACATCTTCCTGTAGCTCGATTTTCACCATTCATCACTTCCTTCATATGATTCAACCCGGAAAGTTTCACCTGAAACAAGTAAACAATCAGGCAGCCCGCACTTTTGACAGAGCGCCACTCTATAATCAGGTGTAAACTCCAGCAAACACGTTTGGCATCTTGCTTTTGCCACTTCACGTATCATTTCTAATGTCGTCGTTTCATCAAGAATGCCCAAACCCTGTTTCTGAAAATGGAAAAACGCCAACTCCAGTGCATCAGGCAGTACATTGGATAAATCACCAACAATCACATTTATTTTGGACACTTTCCGGATCCCATTTACGTTGGCATCTTCAGAAACTATTTTAATAATCTCAGACATAAGCGACATCTCATGCATCCTTAACACCTCTCACTTTCATATCTATGCTCGTCTCCATTAAAAAGAACAGCTTGGACCATTCCGCACTTGAGCTAGTATAAGTGAAGGTAGAAGCTAAGGAGATCATGAATACTACTGTTCGAATCACGCAAAAATGCCTTTCATCGGCTCAGAAAAGCGGATGAAAGGCTTTGGAACTGTTATGTTAGGATAGTGCCCCTCATGGATGGGCAATGAATCTCTCTACAAATCTAAATAGAGAAATTGAGCTTTTCAGTACCTTCATGTATTTATTGAATTCATTAATTGAAAGAAGTATTCGGGTTTATGAGTCTTATTCAGGTTATACCATGAATGTAATGCATCTGGTGTAAACACATCTATTTTTTTCAGTACCTCCATTGCAAATTCCAGAGGAGCTATTCCTGATGCAGTAACTAAATTCGCATGGGATACCGCAGATTCCAACTCATAGAACTTTTCTCCTTTATAGTTAGGACATACCATTTTAGTATATTCCAAGTTATTACTTGTATGCTTTCTAGTATCTAAGTATCCCATATTCGCAAGGGCCTCAATTGCACCACAAATGGCAGCCACAATCGTGCCTAGCTCTAAAGCTTGGCCAATTCTTTCCAAGATCGGTTGATGAATTTCTTCACTCCAAGTAGTCCCTCCTGGTAAGATTAAAAGATCTTTACTCTCAAGAGTACATTCATCAAGGGAAATATCTGGTTTTATGCTCAGTCCTCCCATAGTCGTAATCATTTCTTTATTAGCTCCTACTGTCATTACTTTTAAAGGTGCTAAATCTTTTTTAAAATATCGGCCTGAGTTTAGTTCAGCCATTAAATATCCATATTCCCAGTCCGACATTGTATCAAAAACATATAGAAAAGCTTTTTTTGTTTGCATCCAATCACACTCCTAATCACATTTGATATAGTCATTATAATAAAACTTCCCTGACAGTTAGCGTCAGGGAAGTGATCATACTTGATGAAATTCTATTAATTCCGACAGAACTTCAATCAGTCTTTTCTTGAGACTTATTGGCTCAATCACTTTAATCGATTTGTTGTACGGTAAAAGTAAATAAGGTACATATGTATGGATCATATCTTTTTCAAGAAGAAAAACGGCTTGATTTGAAGTCCGTTCTTGTAAATAATGTCCTAAAAACCAATGTTGGCAAATATCATCCAATACACTTTTATCCCCATTAAGAACCAAAGGAATAATCCCTTCCTTATCTTCTATAGTTGGAAGAAGGTTTTTTATAAAAAAGTCACGTGCTGAAAAATTTTCTGGCCGGTTAAACGTATTTTGGGTTAGCATGAGACTTTCCATTCGATCTACTCTAAAACTACGGATATCATTTCTAACATGACAAAATCCAATCACATACCACTTATTATTCCAATAGATCATTCTGTACGGATCTACCAATCTTTCACTTAATGGCTTTTCGCCACTTCTATGGTAAAGAATGTTTACTGAGTACCCTTCAGCTACGGCCTGCTCCAACTCCTTCAAAAAAGGTTCCATAGAGAATGAACGTAATCGACTTATGACTTCAAGACTCGTTACATGTTGGTTTATCTTTGTTTCCTGCTCTTGATTTGAGTGTTTACTTAGTTTTGAAATGGCCCTATTGAGTGCTTCACCTCCATAATATCCGGCTTCTTCTGCAAAAACAGCCGCGTGAAATAGTGAAGTTTGCTCCTCAACATCAAAAAAAAGAGGAGCCTCAATAAAATGGTTCAATAAAGAGTATCCACCGTTATGTCCTGGTTCTGAAATGATAGGTACGCCACTTGTTGAAATAGTATCAATATAACGATACACAGTCCTTATATTCATCTCTAACTTCTCTGAAATTTGTTTTGCAGTAACTTTTTCACCTGAACGAAGCATCCATAGAATTGCTAACATATTGTCAATTTTGGGCATATGATTCCACCTCTATATATAATAAAAACTCTCTTACAATACCAATTATTTCAAATATGGTAATATTGAGCAATCCCCCTTTTGTGGAATAAGCATTATATATATCTTTGAAATTATAACCCAAGCTTTGGATACTTATGTACCGGATTTTTAAGTTCTGTTAAATAGACGGAAAAATTCCGCTTAATTAGTAATTTAATAGTAAAAATGACTGAAATAGACGGAAATATTACGCCTATTTATTCCAAAAAATACAAAAATAGGTGATTTTCTATTCATAAGCGGAAAACCTCCGCTTATTATACTGTTACCGATTCTCCTATAAAGGGCAAGCTCTCACACAAAAAAAGACAGCCCTAATTTGACTGTCTTTTCATCCTTATTTGCTTGAACCGAACTCTTTCCATATTCCCTCTAAAAGCTGCTTATCCGTCAGCAGTTCATACCCCGTAAGCGCAAGTGCCTTTGCCCCAATCACAAGTGCACGGTCCCCCTCGGTGGATTTAGCCGCTTCCCTGAATTCGTTCGTGTGGACGACGAGGGCTTCGGGGCCGATTTTGATGTAGGGGTGGACGGTCGGGACCACCCGGCTTACGTTTCCGGCATCGGAGGAGCCGAGTCCCTTTCGTTCCGTATCGTCGAAGTATTCCCCTAGTGACTCGATGGAGCGCTGGAATACTTTATCGAAATGGCGGTTGAGCTGAAAGTGATCGACTTCATTTTGGATTTTGATGACATTCAGTTTCGTCCCCGTGACAAGTGCCGATCCCTCAGCGATCGCTTTCACTTTCTTCGTGACTTCATTGCATGCTTCCCTGGTTGCAGCGAGTATATAGAAGCGGGCTTTTGCATAGTCAGGGACGATGTTGGGCGCGTCCCCGCCGTGGGTGATGATGCCGTGGATCCGTACATCATCGGTCACGTGCTGGCGAAGGGCGTTAATGCCGTTGAACAGCTGGATCACACCGTCGAGGGCATTGATGCCATCTTCAGGGGAAGCTGCCGCATGGGCAGACCTTCCTTTAAATTCGAAATCAAGGGGGTCCACTGCAAGGGTTTTCCCTGTCTGCGTTGTCCTGTTGAACGGATGAACCATCATGCATGCATCCACTCCTTCGAACAAGCCTGCCTTTACAAAACTGCCCTTCGCACTTCCGTTCGGACCGCCTTCCTCGGCAGGAGTCCCGAACACCACCACTTCCCCTCCTGTTTCATCGAGTACGGACGACAGGGCGATGGCCGCCCCGCAGCTTGCCGTCCCGATGATATTGTGACCGCAGGCGTGACCGAGTCCAGGCAGTGCGTCATATTCAGCCAGGTAGCCGATGACCGGCCCTTCTTTCCCTGAATGTTTGCGTGCCACAAAGGAAGTCTCATGACCCGCCACTCCCCGTTCAATGGAGAACCCATTGGATGCAAGGAGGGTGGTCAAGGTCTCTGAAGCAAAGAACTCTTCGTTACCGATTTCAGGATTGTCGTGGATCTGATGGCTGGTCGACACGAGTTTCACAGCCAGTTGATCCACTGCCGAGAGGATGTTGTTTTTACGATCGGCAATCGCTGCTGGTTGACTCATCTCTTTTCCCTCCTAATGCAATTCACTGACCGGCACGAATGTCGGGATCAGGGAATCTTTGTATGTTTTCTTGATATGTTCTGCTACGTCATCTTCCTGATAGAGCTCCACAATCTTTTTATAGGTCTTATTGTCTTTCTCTTTTTCCTGGGCTGCGATGATATTGATGAACGGCTTGGATTCCGCTCCTTCGATATAGATGCTGTCATCAACCGGTACGAACCCTGCTTCAACAGCCACACCATTATTGATGATCGATGCCACAACATCTGGCAGTACCCTCGGTGTCTGGGCAGCGACGACCGGTGTGAATTCAAGGTTTTTCGGGTTTTCTTTTATAGCTTCGAGACCCTGTGACTGATCAAATCCTTCTTTCAGTTCGATCAAACCTGCTTCCTCCAGTAGGAGAAGGGCACGGCCAAGGTTCGTCGCCTCTTGAGGAACGGCTACTTTACTGCCTTTCGGTAAGTCTTCTACCGATTTATATGTTTCCGAATAGATTCCCATCGGCGCGATGATCGTCGTGCCGATCGGTACAAGATCCAGATTATGTTCTTCAACGAAAGAATCAAAATACGAAATCGTCTGGAAGGCGTTCAGGTCGATATCCCCATCGGCCAGCGCCTGGTTCGGTCTCACGTAATCGGCAAACTCCACAATCTCGATTTCAATCCCTTCCTTCGCTGCTTTCTCCTTCATATACTCCCAAATCGGCACCCCAGATCCATTCACTCCGACTTTAACGACTTCTTTTTCACCTGAGCCGGATGCACTGTCTCCCGAGCAGCCGCTCAAGATAAGGGTGATTAATAGAATGGCGATACTTGCCAGGCTGATTGATTTTTTCATATTCCTCTCTCCTAACGTCTCCTAATGATTTTTGATAATGTATTCCCTGCTGTCTGCAGTCCCTGCACCATCACGATTAAAATGATGACAGTCACGATCATGACGGATGTTTCAAATCGCTGATATCCGTAAGCAATGGCCAGATCCCCGAGGCCACCGCCTCCGACTGCCCCGGCCATGGCCGATGCACCGACAAGGCCGATGGTCGCAATCGTAATATTCAGGACCAATGTACTCAATGCTTCCGGAATGAGTATCCCGAAGATGATCTGCCACGGCCCGGCCCCCATGGAATCCGCCGCTTCAATGACACCCGGTTCCACTTCAAGGAGCGAGCTCTCTATCAGTCTTGCAATATACGGTGCCGCAAATACGACAAGCGGCACGACCGCTGCCGCCGTTCCGATCGATGTGCCCACTACCAATCTTGTAAAGGGGATGATGGCCACCATCAAGATGATGAACGGGATCGAACGGAATACGTTGACGATGCTGCTCAATGTGGAAAAGACGATTTTATTTTCAAGTAAGTGCCCCTTCCGCGTAACCACGACGATGATGCCGAGGGGAAGCCCAATCAACGTTGCAAACAGGAGGGAGAATGACACCATCGCCAAGGTATCCCATGTCGCTTCTATAATCTTTGGCCAGAATAATTCCCAGTTAACTTGCACGCTTCTCCACCTCGCTTACGAATAATCTGTTCTTCCAATAATCCAAGATCTCTTCCGTTTCATTCTTGCTGCCAATAATCTGTACGATGAGATTCCCGAACGGCTTACCCTGGAGTTCCGTGATCTGGCCGAATAACACATTGATGTGGGCATCGAATTTCTTTGCCGTTTCGGAAAGGATCGGCGTGCCCGTCGAATCCCCCTTGAAAATGAGGCGGCAGATGCGCCCTTCTTTGCTGTCATTCAATTTGTCGAGAACCGATGCCGGCAGCTGATCATTCATGACACTCTTCACAAAATTTTTCGTCGTCGGGGTCTGCGGGTTGGAGAAGATATCGAAGACGCTTCCCTCTTCAACGATTTCTCCATTTTCCATGACAGCGACCTTATCACAGATTTCCCGGATGACCCCCATTTCGTGAGTGATCATCACAATCGTAATGCCATACTCAGCGTTGATTCTCTTTAATAAGTTCAGAATCGATTCCGTCGTCTGAGGATCAAGTGCGGATGTTGCTTCATCGCAAAGCAGAATCGAAGGCGATGTCGCCAGGGCTCTTGCTATCCCCACCCTTTGCTTCTGCCCTCCTGACAGTTGATCCGGATAATGCTTCGCTTTATCTTCAAGTCCGACAAACACGAGCAGCTCCTTTACTCTCTCGCTGATCTTTTCTTTTGGCCATTTTGCAAGTTTCAGAGGATAGGCGATATTCCCTGCCACCGTCCGGGATTGAAACAGATTGAAATGCTGAAAAATCATCCCGATGCGGTGCCGCTCTTTCCTCAGATCGATTGCCGACTGATCTTTCAGGCTGCGCCCCTCTATGAAAATATCACCCGATGATGGTTTCTCTAAAAAGTTGAGACAGCGGACAAGCGTGCTTTTTCCCGCTCCGCTGAATCCGATCACACCATAAATCTCTCCCCTCTTCACTTCGAAGGAAACATTCTTCAAAGCGGTGAATGGGCCATCCTTCGTCTCGAATACTTTCGTAACATTCTGAACTCTGATCATACAGGACTTGCTCCTTTCGCTATGTATTCTTCTTGAAGCCTGTGTTTGAAGGACATGGCTGAAAATAAAAAGTGCCTCCCTTCATAAGAAGAGAGGCACAAATATGTATATGTCCACTCTTCTCATCTTTCAAGTCATATGACTTGATGGAATTGGCACGGTATTCATAAGAACCCGTTGCCGAGGTATCGCAGGGCCAGTCCCTCCACCTCTCTGGATAAGAAGATATTGCTTTATTAAGTTAAAGTTATAATGCGTTTAAGCATTAGGGTTATGGTAAAGGAATCTAATTGGTTTGTCAATCCTGTTTTTGAATAAATTGTATGACTGAGGACTAATCAACTAGGGTCACTTTAACCAGTCTTCAACTGGTCTAATAAATTCTTTTCGTTTCAATTCACTAATTTAATAGAAGCAAATATTTCCATTATTCTGCCCAACCTAAAAAAGAGCAATGGTTGATAAAGAGACTTATAGTTGAGTACCATCCTTATGAAGTATGGAGAGATCTTAAGTTTGGGGCAAGTAACATGGTGATTTTCACCTTTCATTGTATGTGAATTCTGTCTTCCCACAACTCCTTTATTAAACTTTCCAGATGCTTTGCGAGCAATCGATGATGTTTTATACATTCATGAAATGGGAATATTACATTCCATTGCCCTCCGATGAACGGTAAGGGTAATTTTTTCACTAAAAACGATAATCAATTAATGAAACTTTAGGAGGCTATTTTTACTATGAGTCGTTTTACAATTCCACGCGATATTTATTTCGAAGAGAATGCACTTGAAGTGTTACGGTCTTTTGAAGGTAAAAAAGCCGCACTCGTTATTGGAGGAGGTTCTGTTAAACGTAACGGAAACCTCACCAAGGTACAGGAACACCTGGCAGCTGCCAATATAGAAACAAAAGTACTGGAAGGCTTCAATACAGAGCCGACCTTTGAAATGGTCAAAAAGGGAGCAAAAGACCTGGAGGAGTTCCAGCCGGATTGGATAATCGGCATCGGCGGAGGATCGGCGATGGATTCTGCCAAAGCGATTTGGCTCTATTATGAGCACCCGGACCTTGCTTTTGAAGATGCAATTAAGCCATTCGAGCTGCCGCGTCTTCGCAATAAAGCGAAATTCGCCGGTATTCCGACGACAAGCGGAAGTGGTTCGGAAGTATCCAACCTTTCTGTTCTAGCCGATGAAACCACAAACGTGAAATATCCAGTTGCTGACTTCGAATTAACGCCGGATGTCGCCATTATCGATACGGTTATGATTAATGAACTGCCGAAGCACATTGCTGCTTATACAGGTATGGACGCATTCACGCACTCAATCGAAGCTTATGTAGCGAAACCGCGTACCATGTATACGGATATCCTGTCACTAGGCGCAGCTGAAGTGATCAAAGATAACCTTCTTGCTTCTTATCAGGGCGACCAGGAAGCCGCTAAGAAAATGCACACCATTCAAGCCATGGCAGGCATGGCCTTTGCCAACGCTGTACTCGGTAACGTGCACAGCCTTGCCCACAAAAGTGGTCCAACGTTCGGCATTCCGCATGGCTATGCCAATGCGATTTACCTGCCTTACGTAATCCAGTTTAACCGTGAGGTCGTGGAAGATCGCTTTGCTGAAATCGCCCGCCGTCTGAATCTGAAAGGAAATAACGATACCGAATTGACTGATTCTCTTGTTGAATATATCTATCAATTGAACAAAGACCTCGGTCTTGCCACTACCCTTCAGGACTACGGTGTATCCGAAGAAGAGTTCAACAAGCATGTTGATACAATGGCTAAAAATGCTATGGAAGATCCATGCACAGGCACCAATCCACGTGAGACGAGTCAAGAACAAATGAAAGAGCTATTTAAAGCCGCTTTCTATGGCAAGGAATCTTTAGTGAAAGCGTAAAGATCAATTGAACAAATAAGTAAAGCAGAGCTTAGGGGATTCCCTGGGCTCTGCTTTTTACTAGTGAGCATGATTCTTCCCCAAGTGTTACTAGTCATGTGAAAGTCTGTATCTAGCAACTAAGGGAAGACTGGTCTGATTGCACACAAAAACTGCCCCATGCCAAATCACAGGTCAGCCTTCATTCACTTATATGAAGAGCACCAGAAAACGGAACCCTTGCTTTACATCCCTGCCTTCTTCTCTTCTTTCTCATCCTCTTTTTTCTTTCCGATCTTCGACAATCGCACGGTCGTTAGAGAATGGGGTCTGACCCCAATATGAGGATAAGCCCCTCTTAACTATTAAATATTTATGCTATACTAAAAGAAACAATATTCAGACTCTTCAAAGGGGCATAATATATGAAACCAAACATTATCGACATCGTCCAATCCCAAGTCATCGCTTCCATTAAGGAAGAAAAAGACTTGGAAAAGGCCATACAGTCAAACGCCAACATCGTGTTCATCCTTACCGGCAATTTGATTACGATGGACGGGTATTTGAAAAAGCTGAAGGAAGCCGGTAAAACCACGTTTATACATATTGATTTCATCGATGGGTTGTCCAATACGAAGAGTGCCATTAAATACATAGCAGAAATTTGGAAGCCGGCTGGTATCATTACAACGAGGAGCAACCTGATTAAGTATGCGAAGGAAGAAGGCTTGATGACGATTCAGCGCCTTTTTCTCATCGACCGCAATGCCCTTGTCAAAGGAATTGATATTGCCCATAACTGCAAGCCGGATGCGATTGAAGTCCTTCCTGGTCTTATGCCGTCCGTGATTGATAACCTGACGACCATGACTACGCTGCCAATCATCGCTGGTGGCCTAATCAGTAATAAGCAAGATATTCTGAATGGACTAAGAGCCGGTGCACTCGCCATATCTTCTGGGGATCCTAAGCTGTGGAATCTCGAATTTTAACCAAAAAAAGAGCTCACCCCATGGGAGATGAGCTCAATCTCTATTTAACTTCCAACCTTTTCTTCTACATCCTCTGTCTTTCTTTTTTTCCGGGTCCATGGAAGGCGCACTGATGTGATGTCATGCTCTTCAAAGAAGTTTCCTATCTTCGTAATGATGAAGGTTACCAGTGTGGCGAAGATGACAATGGAATAAAATCCGGCTCCGATACCAATCCCGATTCCCCCAACGTAGAAAATCATCGCAGCTGAAGTCAGGCCTTTCACCCTCAATCCATCTTTCAGGATCACGCCTGCACCTAGGAATCCGAGGCCTGATACGATCTGCGCCGCCAGACGAAACGGGTCCATCACTTTTCCGCTATCCGGTTGACTGAGCATCTCTGCCCCTTCGATGGAGACGATTGTGATCAATGTACATGCCACCGACACATACGTATATGTTTTTAAACCAGCGGGCTTATTTTTAGAAGTCCTGTCCCATCCGATGATGAATCCCAATACAGCACTGACCAAAATCCGGAAATAGATATCATGCTGCCAGAAGAATTCTGATACTACATTCATGTAATGTGTCATGCCGCCATCCTCCTTAAATGAAAAAGAGACCGCGCCACAAAACGAATGCCTGATTTCCCCCACTTCAAAGTGAAAAAAACCATACAGTTCGCTTCATAGGTGATCTCTTCTCCTCTTCCTATCAAGCTTCATTCCTCATAATATTCCTTTTATCATACACAAATCTTCCCTTCATTTCAATGATATTTCTAAAAATTCTAAATATACAATAAATTAAACCTAAATGACCATTGCCTCCAGTAAGAGCACATTGTATGATGGATTTAATTAGTGAATATAGCGGGTAGAGATGAGGAGAACCCTGTGTCAATCGCGTGTACGATTATCGTGCACTCCATTGCCATGGGGTTCTTTTCATTTATACATAAATAACATTTTAAAAGGAGGAAATTAAGTTGAAAAACAGATCGATCAGCCGGATAGTTGTCCTTCTTGCTTTAGGAATCGCAGGACTTTTATTGATTCATGCTCACAGCGCAAGTGCGAATGAATCCACTCCGCCTCTTGTCATCACGGAAATCGTCACCAAATCCGCAGGAATAGGACAGCCCTATGAGTACGTTGAAATCTACAACACCACCTCAGAAGCAATCAATCTACAAGATTACCAACTCCAATACTTCACGAGTAACTTCTCAAGCCCGGCCAACCGATGGCCCATCGAAGACAAAACCATCCAGCCTAAGGATTCCCTGGTCCTCTGGTTAAAGAAATTCGCTTATCCTGATGTACCGCTGTGGGACTTCAACTCCAACTATGACATGTACCTCACTCCCCATGACGTATACGAAATCAAGCTGACGACTTCCGGTCAAGGACTGCATGACAGCAGCCTTCGCCAGGTAGGGATTGCAGATGCGGAGGACAATATTCTCAGTACTGCACTCATCAATGATGGGGGAGTCGATGGTATTACAAACCGCAGTATCATTTACCAGGTAACCAGCTCAGCTGAGATGATGAAGTTAGGCAACGATGAACCACCAACTCCTGCCGTTTTACTGCCTGAACAAGTATCAGGTCCTACTACACCATCTAACCTAACTGCTACTCCTGCCAACCAATCGGTTACCCTTGAGTGGGAAGCTTCAGAAAGTGCAGTCTCCTACACGATCTACCACTCTGATGGAACGACCACTTCTACAGATGCGACCACTTCAATCATTGATGGATTGAAAAATGGTCAGGCATACACGTTCCGGGTGACGGCTGTGGGCACGGAAGGAAACGAATCTCCGGCAACAAAAGAAGTCCGGGTTGTTCCACAGGAGGTCGTGGACAGTGAACCCCCAGCCACGCCTTCCGGACTGAAAGCAAATCCAGGGAACGATCATGTCAAGTTGCTTTGGACTGCCAATACAGAAAGTGATCTTGCCGGAGACCGCGTCTACATTAACGGAACACTTTACGGTACAGTCGCTGCTGACAAAACGAGTTTGATCGTATCTCCTCTGGAGTTGAACAGGGAATATACTTTCGAGGTGACGGCATTCGATCAAGTCGGAAATAAATCGGAAGCTTCTGCACCACTCGTCACAGGACCGACAGAAAACGTACCGACACCAAACCTGCTGATCACCGAATTGATTCCGAACACAGATAACTATGCAAGCTACGATGCATTCGAATACTTTGAGCTTTATAACAACAGCCCGGACCCGATCGATCTGGAAGGGTATCGATTCGCCTCCTATAACTGGGAAGAAGAAATCGGGGACACTCACATCTTGAAGCCTTGGGATACTGTGGTGATCTGGACTAGAAACGCAAGCATCAGCCCTATTTCCCTCGAAGCCTTCAATTATAACTATTTCTATTCTTACAAAAGCAAGTATCTTCAAGAAGAGGATACAATCGTCCTTGGGGATATCGCCGGCCTGGTGAACGGTGGCAATACACTGACCGTGTATGATCCTGATGGACTCGAAGTCGTCAGAGCCGAATATTCCGGAGAGGACGTTTCTCTAAAACAAACCGTCACCTATTCCTATCCTAAGGATAATACCCGGACAATGGAAAAATTGGCAGCTGGCCAATATCCGACTCCGGGCTGGGTTGTTGAAGAGCAAGCACCGGACCGCCCCGTGTCAGATGAAGAATCACCGCAAACACCGACCAACCTTGAGGCAACTCCGGGCAACGGGGAAGCTGTTTTAACCTGGGACGCTTCAACTGAAACCGATCTATACCGGTATCACATTTACAAAGATGGCGAACTTGAATACTCCGTAGATCCATCCGAGACGGAATTTACACTATATACATTGGTCGGTAATCAAACATACACGTTACAAGTAAGCGCAGAGGATACATCAGGAAACATATCGGAGAAATCAGCCCCTGTACTCGTAACGCCGGAACACCAGATCATCACGCAGCTGGAACGGTGGGAACATGAAAAAGATTCTGCTTACCAGGGTCTCTGGGATATCAGTTCCGACGGCCCGGTGATCGCTGGACTATCCCAAGGACTCGTTCCTCAAGGATTGACCTATTATAAGAAAAAAGACTGGCTGCTTACCGTCAGCTACGTCGATGATGGGATTAGGCCGGGTACCATTACCGTAACAGATCGTACAACTGGAGAATTAGTAAAATCAGTTGTTCTTTACAATACGGACGGCACACCGTATACCGGTCATGCAGGCGGAGTTACCGTCAGTCGTGATCACGGCTGGGTAGCATCCGAAAATCACTTGTTCAGCTTCAATTTAAGCGACCTAGAACAAGCAGAAAACAACGGAGAAATCCAGTTCACAAAACAGATTCCATTACCGGTCGAAGCAGCTTACACCGTTTATGATGAAGGCATTCTCTGGGTCGGGGAATTCTATGAGGCAAACTCCTATCCGACCGATCCATCGCATCATATCGAAAACCGTAACGGGGAAATACACTATGCATGGATGATCGGGTTTAATTTGGAACGAAACAACGACATGCTGAGTGAAGCCCATTGGAATGGCTCGCCTGACCACAATGCCGTGCCGGATTACGTTCTCTCGACGACAGGGAAAGTCCAGGGAGCCATCATGCAGAAGGCGGCAAGGAATGGCGTCACTCTCAGTACCTCCTATGGAAGAGCCAACGACAGTGTGCTGTACCGATATGAATACCCGTTAAAAGAAGACCCTCATTCCCATGTTACGGTTGAAGGAAAACAGGTACCTCTCTGGTTCCTTGATGGTCACACGGCAAAACCGCGTCAGAGTATCGAAGCCATTCCGATGCCTGAGGGAATCGTGGAAGTACAAAAAGAGCTCTACGTCGTATTTGAATCCGGTGCTGATAAATATCGTTATACGACCACCTACCCGATGGACCGGATGCTTAAGATCGATATGAAGAAATTGATGAAGGATGATAAAGGGTTGTAATAGCACGAAAAAGGAAGCGGCGTTCAATCTAACGGGTTCCGTTTAGAGAGGGAAAACCTTAAATCATAACTGAAATAACATTTTGCATTGTATTCAGACAGCGAAAAAAACCAGAATCCAAATTAGTAACCCGTTCTGTTGATAAGGAGAAAAATACAATTCGCAACTAAAATAGAATGCTCTTTAACACCTCAATTAACATAAAAATAGCAGACCAATGGTGAAACTTTTGGTCTGCTATTCTTTGTTTTAGAGTGTTTTTCCATAGAAATATTTGATGGATGCCGCCGCGAAATATAGTTCATGATAAATTGGTGTTATCAGAATTTCCCATACTTATTCGAATTGTTGTTCCGTTAAAGGAGCAGGTTAGTAAAAAGGATATTTACATATTAATAACGAATTGTTGATGAACAGAGTAAAGAAGGATAGTGTTAAAAATGCAATTCAGACCGTGTATAGACATTCAATAGTGACAAATTATATTTATAGGGTGATAAGTCGATGATAGGAATAAGTATAGCAACGAAGTGGGAATATGAAGCGACATTGGAATACTTCGGCATAAAAGATAATGAACGTTTCGGTTATCCTTATGGCGAGTATTTCATAAGAACAATGAATGATACCGAACTTATTTTTTATAGTACCGGTGTAAGAAAAGTAAATGGTGTTGGTGGTAATCAGTATATGATTTCTACATTTAATTTAACTAAAGTAATCGTTGCTGGAACATGTGCAGGAATAGATGATAAGTTCAGTAATTTGGATATTTTTGTACCCGATAAAGCCGTTCAATATGATTGCACAGTAAAAGAAATCGAGCCTCTTATTAAACAATCCTTCATAGTCGATTTTGATCTATCAAAATATGGAAATGATTTTTATACCGGAACAATTGGCACCGCTGATAAAGCAGTAGTTATGTGGAAGGACTATTTAGAACTTAAAGAAAACGAAATTACAATAGCCGATACAGAAGCGGGTGCAATTGCTTATATCTGTAAGAAGAATGATGTTGAGTGCATTATTATAAAAGGAATATCTGATTTTCCAACAGAAGAAAGTAACTCTGATCAATTCGAATCGAACATCGAACAAATGAATGTTTATTTAGAAAACACCCCCAAAGTTATGAACAAAATATTTGGCGAATATATAAATAGATTTATATAAATAAAACAT
Source organism: Rossellomorea sp. NRS-1567 (assembly GCF_050467885.1). NCBI lineage: Bacteria > Bacillati > Bacillota > Bacilli > Caryophanales > Bacillaceae > Rossellomorea > Rossellomorea sp. NRS-1567. Next base: position 128,976 of record NZ_JBITPL010000010.1, read on the forward strand.
AAAAACCCAGAGTCATTAGCTCTGGATTTTTCACTGTTAAATATAATGTTATTTACATTGCTATTTCTGCTGCTAATTTGGGTGTGATTTAAGGTTCTCCCTGCCTAAACGGAACCCCTTCGAATCAAATCTGGTTTTCTTTTAAGTACTTATATCAAATCCTATACCCGGCTTCAAATCCCTTTCAAAGCATCCTTATACCTCTGATAATATGCTTCAACATTGTTCAGGAGGAGTAATTCAGTATACAAGTATACCTTCATATTAAAATCATTAAAATCAATCGTAGTCAGTTCTTGTATTTTTTTGATTCGATAATTCAACGTGTTCGGGTGGATAAACAATTCATTGGCGGTCTGCTTACCCTTTCCGTCATTCGCCAAGTACACTTCAAGTGTCTTGAGCAGATCTGTCTGTTTCTTCACATCATTCTTGATCAATGACAACAAATCATCACTGTAATAATCCTTTGAAGTGTTTTTCTCATAGAGCGTTGGCAGGTAACGGTAAATGCCCAATTGAGCAAATTCCCGTGGCATTGATTCAGGACGCGGACTGATGAAGTTAGCCGTTTCAATGACCTCAGACGCTTCTAAGAAGCTCTTTCTCATTTGGTATAAGGTGGTGTATTCCTTCCCAATCCCGATGAGGAAATTGTAGAATTCTTCTTCGCCTGTTTGTTCTTTCACCTTATCGACGAGGTCCCTGGCTAATTCCAGTGAAGATGACGGTGTGTCTGCTTTACCGTAGAGAACCAGGATCACCTGGTATTCCGTCCTCAATGAATAAATGTTTGTGTTGAAGCTGGATTCCTGGACCAGCTTCTCAAGTTGGTCCAGCATGGACTTATATTGCGATGATGCGATTGAGTACACCGCTACCGTGAACCGTTCCGGCAGGGTCAGCTTGACGAGGGAAGCGTCATGGCGGAGCTGGCTTTCACTTCCGTACTCGTGCTGCAGAAGATGCCAGAGCACTTCTTCTTTTCTGTCCTTTTTGATATTGACCTTTGCGTACATATCATTGATCAGGTTTCCAAGGTGTGATGAGATCTCTTCCAGGAAAGCGAGCTCTTCATTTTCGAGGAGACGGCTGGATTCCTGAACCCAAATATATCCCATCGTGTTTCCCAGGTACTTTGCTGCAATGACGACACGCTGGTGGAATCCTAACTCTTCCATCGCCTGCACCCGGATTGGATCGGAATGTTTTTCGAGCTGGTGTACGATTCCTTCTTTTTTCAGTCGATCGATGATGAAGACCGGACATTTTTTCGTGAGGATCGTCTTTAGCTGTGTTTGGTCGAATTTATTAGAAGAGGAACTGTATGAAATCAGTTCGAAATTTTTGTTTTCAATGATGACGGGATTGCCTAATTTTGAGCTGATCAATTCCGTTGCTTTATGAATGTCTTCTGTTTGGAGGATGATATCAAGTGCTTCCATAGGAATCTAACCTTTCCACGAGTGTTTGTGATTCCTATTATAGCGTTAAATCCCCCAATAAAAAAAGAAAAGCTCCCCCTGGTCGGGAGAGCTCATCGTGTTCGATTTATTCCTCATCCATAAATGGATAGGTAATGTCTGTTGTTGGCGCGAAGTTTTCTTTGATGATACGAGGACTGGTCCAGCGAATCATGTTGAAAATAGAGCCTGCTTTATCGTTTGTACCTGAACCGCGTGAACCACCGAATGGTTGTTGGTTGATTACGGCACCGGTTGGTTTATCGTTGATGTAGAAGTTACCAGCTGCACCTGAAAGACGTCGTTCCAAGTGCATGATCGCTTCACGATCCTGTGCAAAGATCGCACCCGTTAATGCATACATGGAAGCTGTATCCACAGAAGTCAATGTCTCTTCTAATTGGTCATTTTCGTATACATAAATCGTCAATACCGGTCCAAAAATTTCTTCGGTCATCGATTTAAAGTTTGGATTCGTTGTGACGATGACAGTCGGTTGAATGAAGTATCCAACAGAATCATCATACGTACCACCGGCAATGATTTCGGCTTCTTCAGAATCAGCCGCGTAGTCGATGTAACTTGTGATGGAATCAAAGGCAGGTTTATCAATGACCGCACCCATGAAGTTTCTAAAGTCTCTGACATCCCCTACTTTAAGCTTAGCTGTTTCTTCCACGACACCATTTTTCACTTCTTCCCACATGCTTGCAGGGATGTAGGCACGGGAAGCTGCTGAACATTTTTGACCTTGGTATTCGAATGCACCACGAACAAGTGCAGCGACTACTTTGTCTGCTTGTGCCGTTTCGTGAGCGAAGACAAAGTCTTTACCACCTGTTTCCCCAACTAAACGAGGATATGATTTGTAGTTAGTGATGTTTTCTCCTACTGTTTTCCAAATCGTCTGGAACACGCTTGTTGATCCAGTGAAGTGGAATCCGGACATGCGTGGGTCTGTTAATACGACTTCTGATACTTGTGAACCACGGGATGGCACGAAGTTGATAACGCCCCTAGGTAGTCCTGCTTCTTCCAGGATACGCATAAAGTAGTAGTTTGATAGTATAGCCGTTGTTGCCGGTTTCCATACAACTACGTTCCCCATGATCGCAGGAGCTGACGGTAAGTTTCCACCGATTGCCGTGAAGTTAAATGGGGAGATCGCTAGTACGAAACCATCCAACGCTCGGTATTCCAAGCGATTCCAAATGTTTTTCATGCTGTCCGGCTGCATTTGATAGATTTGGTTTGCATAATCAACGCCAAAGCGTAAGAAATCAGCTAATTCCTGTGCAGCATCAATTTCCGTTTGATACGCTGTTTTGGATTGTCCTAACATCGTTGCCGCATTGATGACGTCACGGTATGGACCAGAGATTAAGTCAGCCGCTTTCAGGAAGATGGATGCTCTGTGCTGCCATGGCATATTGGACCATGATTCTTTCGCAGCCATTGCCGCTTCTACTGCATCGCGAAGTTCTTTTTCTCCAGCTTGTGAATAGGTAGCCAACACATGTTTGTGATCATGTGGCATCACCACTTGCTTCACTGTATCTGTCTTGATTTCCTCACCATTGATGATGACCGGGATCTCAACCTCGAGACCAGCTTGGCGCTCTAACTCAGCTTTTAACGTTTCTCTTTCTTTCGTACCTGGGGCATATGTATTACCAGGCTCATTTGTAGGTGTTGGGATGTTGTAAATTCCGTTACTCATTCTCTTCACATTCCTTTCTGATTACATTCTGTCTGGATGTTTTTTTAAAAAGTTTACTTGCTGAAAATCCCTTTCAGTGCAAATGCGATGTTCGCCGGCCGTTCCGCCAGACGTCGCATGAAATACCCGAACCAATCCTCGCCATATGGCAGGTAAATGCGGACGGTATATCCTTTTTTCAGTAATTCGGATTGCAGTTGGTTCCGCATTCCGTAAAGCATTTGAAACTCGAAGCGATCATTCGGGATATTGTGTTCTTTCACTAATCCGATCGTGTAATCGATGATTGCTTCATCATGGCTTGCGACCGCTGTATAATGGCCGTTCAAGAGCTGCTTCTTGATGAGATGTTTTAGATTCTCATCCACCTTTTTCTTCTCCTGGAACGCCACTTTACCCGATTCATTATATGCACCCTTCACAAGCCTCAAATAAGGGGAGAACTGATTGAGATCATCCACATCCTTCTCTGAAACATAGAGATAAGATTGAATCACCGCCCCCACATTGTCGTACTTTTGACGGAGCTTCTTGTAAACGTCAAGGATGGCATGGCACCTCGAGGAATCCTCCATATCGAGAGTGACCGTGATTCCGCTTTCATTTGCCTTTGAGAGAATCAACTCCATGCTTTCCATGACAAGATCTTGACTGATATCCAATCCCAGGGAAGTCAGTTTGACAGAGATTTCAGTCTCCAACCCATGATAGGCAATGGCACTGATACTCTGGATGCATCCTTGGACATTCTCCCGCACCACCTCTGTGGAATCGACGAACTCACCAAGATGATCGACTGTAACCTGGAATCCCTCCTCGTTCAATTGCGTAATCAATGGAATCGCTTGTACAAAGGTCTCTCCACCCACAAGCTTGTTAGCCCCAAATCTTGAACCCCACCGTTTGGCCATCTTATCCAACGCCTTATTGTGAGAAAGAAACAAGAAAAAACGCTTACTTATTGCTTCCAAGATTACAACACCTCCTTATACTTCTTATAGTGACTGTTACCTCAAGCACGGGGTGATTAAACGAAGAAATGTAAATCTTAAGAAAATTATAACGGGAATAGTGGCTCGGAAACAACGTGCTCGAGCCACAAATATTTGTGGGTTGAGTTATGGCGGAAGCACAAAAGGGGAGGCGGACCAAAGATTTGAAAATTTATGTAATGGGTTTCCGTCTAATTAATAAACATATGATAAGGGGCTTTAAAAATCAGGGACGGTTCTTACTCTACTATTTCCCCGAAAAGTAGAGTAAGAACCGTCTTAGCTTTGCACTTATTTCATTTTATCCGATAACAACCCTTTGACCGAAGGCAACACATAATCAGGCGTCCAAACCGTCCCCCTCAAATCCTCCTCGGTCGTGACCCCGCTGAGAACGAGTGCTGTTTTCATCCCGGCTTCGATGCCCATCCGGATATCCGTCTCAAGGCGGTCACCGATCATCACGCACTCTTCCGGCTTAAGTTCTAATATTTTTAGAGCTGCCTGGATGGTCAGCTTAGAAGGCTTTCCAATCTGTACATCGATCTTTCTACCGACAACCGCTTCCACCGCCCCGATCATCCCCGCACAGTCAGGAACATCTCCAACCTCTACTGGACAGGTTCTGTCCGGATTGGTCGCAATCATCTTCGCACCAAGCTTGATCGACTGGTAGGCAAAATTCAAATGATCGTAATGAAAATCCCGGTCCCATGACAGCACGACGACATCAACCTCCGCTGGCGTCATTCCTTCCCTGAATCCAGCAAGTGTCAGCTCATCCTTGATCGGCTGCTCACCAATCACATACAATATGGCATCCGGATGATGTCCCCGTAAATAATCAATCAATGTAAGCGTTGGATTCAAAATGTTCTCCAGGCTTGCCTTGATTTTAAAGCCGTTCAACTTTTTCACATAACGATGACGGGATTCAATTGTCTTATTCGTCAGGAACAGCACCTTCTTCCCTTCATCGAGAAGAGAGTTGATGATGGTGTCTGCTCCTTCTATTAATTGCTTACCAAGATATACGGTGCCATCCAAGTCAAAAATATATCCTTTTAGTTTTTTCATTTGTACCCTCCACTCAATAAAAAATTCCTTGAGCATGACGATTTCCCCAATTGAACAATTGGATTTTCGTCATACCCAAGGAATCTCCTGATCTCTATCCTTGTATCTTTTCATTTATACCCGTTGTGTCATCAGATCTTCGCCGATGATAACCTTTGTAGTGCCGAGCTTTGCCACCTCTTCTTCATACGGTTCTTTGTCGGATAAGTGGACGAGAACGATTTTCTTGATCTTATCTATGTCATATTTTTCTACAACTTCTACGAGACTGCTGTGATTGCCTGCCACTTTACGGGCAGAAGTCGCTTCATGGATTAACATATCTATATGGTCATACTCACCAATCCGTGCGTTGATTTCCGAATCGCTCGAATATACGAGTAGCCGGCCGGCACATAGTACTTCAAGGCCGACAGTAGGAACAGAATGTAATGCCTTAAAGCAGGAAAACGTCATTCCACCTCCAGAGAGAAGTTCCTTTTCCCCTTCACCATCAAATGTCTCGATATCAATCGCAAAAGCAATCGGCCATTGCTCGGCTTCCATCGTCGAGAGCCATTCCTTAAGCTTCTTCTCATTACGGTAATCACACAAAATTCTTAAAGGCTTTCTCCTGTCCTCAAGCCACATCCCCCACAGCAAGGAAGGTAATCCATAAATGTGATCAATATGAAAATGGGTGAACACCACTGCATCAAGTTCCCCTAAATCCACATGAAACTGTTTCAGCTTCCGGCAAGGATTACCGCTGACATCGACCAGCACATGATAGTCATTATTCGAGAAACAGATTGATGTATTGTCGCGTTCGGAACCTGGATACGCACTCCCTGTTCCTAAGAAATGAATGTCCATCTCATCACCACCTATTTAATTCCTGAGTGCATAAAGCTTGATACAAATTGTTTCTGAAAAAGGAAGAAGGCGAGCACTAAAGGCATGATGACCATTACCGTACCGGCAGCGACCATCCCCCACTGCGCTCCCGTTTCATATGATTGTGCAAATAGTGCAAGTCCGACGGTCAACGGCCTGGACTCCACAGAATCCGTGATGATCAACGGCCACATGAAGTTGCTCCAATGGTGGCTGACCGATACAAGGGCAAATGCGATATAGGTCGGTTTTGCCGATGGGATATATACATGCCACAGTGTTTGATACCATTTACATCCGTCCATTCTTGCTGCTTCATCAAGATCGTACGGTACCTGCTTGAACGTCTGGCGCATCAGGAACACCCCGAATGCTGAAGCCCAATACGGCATCATAACGGCAAGTTTTGTATTGACGAGCCCGAGCTGGCTGATCACCTGGTAGTTCGGGAACAACAGGATTTCAGGCTGAATCATCAGCTGCAGCAGAAACAGGATGAACAGGACGTTTTTCCCTTTGAAATTCACCCGTGCAAACGCATATGCCGCCAGCGTAACGGTGACTAGCTGAACAATCAATACCCCAGAAACGATGACGAACGTATTGAAGTAATACTGCAAAAATGGTGCAGTCTTCCACGCGTTGACATAGTTTTCAACCGTTGGATTCGAGACCCAGAACGGAAAGCCCCCATTAATCACTTGATTCCCGGGAGAGAAAGAGGTGATGAGGACCCAAAGGAGGGGAATGAATGAAATAATTCCTAAAACAATAATGATTCCATAGTTCAATTTTTTCATTAGATCTTCCCCTCCTTAATAATGGATTTTCCGATCAAGGTACAAATAGTTGAAGGCTGTGATACCGAGCATGATGACAATCAAAATCACGGTCAGAACCGCGGCTTTGCCGAGATCCCAGTTCGTGAATGCTGCCTCATAGATATGATAGAGTAATAGATTGCTCGCATTATCCGGTCCACCCTTGGTCATTATGTACAGGTGGTCGACATTTTTGAATGAATTCGTAATCGCCACAATCATGACAAACAGCGTCGTCGGCATCAGCAGTGGGAACGTGATATGCCGGAACATCTGGAACGGTTTCGCCCCTTCCATCTCAGCCGCTTCATAAACATCCCTCGGTAGATTCTGTAAACCTGCCAGATAAAAAATCATGAAGAAACCCGCATCTTTCCAAATGATCATGACAATCATCGCGATCATGACGGTACCCGGATCCCCGAGCCAGTTCGTGTCGCCCCGGCCGAACATCTGCAGAAAGTTATCGAGCAACCCATACTGAGGGGTGTAGATGAAAAGCCAAATATTCGCTACCGCAATCAACGGAACGATGGTCGGATAGAAAAATGACGTACGAAGCAAAGAGCTTCCAGCCATTTTTTTATTCAACCAGATGGCAAGATACATCGCCAGGAACAAACTTGTCGGCACAGTTCCGATCATGAAGAGGATGTTATTCAGGATGACCTTCCGGAATATCTCATCCTCCAAAACTCCTTTATACTGTTCAAGTCCCGAAAATTGCAGCCTGGTCATCGGCCCACTGTAGAAGCTTAACTGGATCGATTTGAGCGTCGGGTAAAACGTAAACAAACTCAAAAATATGAATGAAGGAAACAGCAGCCCGTAGGCAAACAGATTATTTCTCGCCCCGGTACTGAGTTTTCTTTGCTTCGTTGTCATCTATCGGACCCACCTTTCACTTGAAGTAGGAGCTCAAGTCAGCACAATGCCAACTTGAGCCTCACTCCCTTCATTCTTCCACTGCAACCTTATTCCTGAAAAGGCTCCAACACTTTTTCTACTTTTTCTTGTGCATTGTCCAACCCTTCGTCAACCGGGCTCTGACCTGTTAGGATCGATTGAATATGATCATTGAAGATTTTCTGTACCTCTCCATTTTGATAGGTTGCGAGTTCACTTTCTGCATACTCGAGCTGCTCGCGGGCAACCAGTGCAGGAGGGAATTCCTCTACATACTTCTTCAACAAATCAGTCTCATAAGCTGATTCGGTTGTGGCTACATAGCCTGTATCGATTGACCACTGAGCAACACGCTCAGGCTCTGTAAGGAACTTCATGAACTTGATTGCAGCTTCCTTATTCTCTTTTGGAAGATCTTTGAACAAGTAGATGTTTCCTCCTCCAGTCGGGGAACCATACTCATTGTTCGCCGGCAGGAAGGACACACCGAAATCAAAGTCCGCATTGTTCTTCACATTCGTCAGGTTCCCAGTCGTATGATACATCATCGCCGTTTTTCCACTCAGGAAGTCAGAAGGAACCGTCGCCCATTCAATGACACCCTCCGGCATGATTTTATGTTCCTTTCCAAGGGATAACCAGAATTCCATCGCTTCTTTTGAGTATGGGGCGTTGAAATGTACTTCCTTTCCATCTTGAGACATGATGTTGTCTCCAGTCTGAAGCGCTAAAGCCTGGAACATCCAGTACTGGTATCCGGTACTTGGAATTTCAAGTCCCCACTGGTCCTTTCCTCCATTTTTCGTCAGCTTCTTCCCGTATTCCACCAGCTGATCCCAGTTTTCAGGTGGAGCTTCCGGATCCAGTCCTGCTTCTTTGAAGGCGTCCTTGTTATAGTAAAGGACGATGGTACTGCGCTGGAATGGCAGGCTGTACACCTTATCATCGATGGAAGAGTTCGCCATGAATCCATCATAGAAATCATCCAAATACCCTTGATCAAACATCGGCGTCAATTCTTCAATCAGGTCATTCTCAAGCAATGTGAACAGATCAATGGAGAATAAGACGGCAAGCTCAGGTGAATTTCCTGCCTGAGCCGATGCCATGACCTGCGTCATCGTTTCAGCATAACTGCCACCATATTTAGCATTCACCTTGATGTCAGGATTCTCTTTTTCAAAATCCGCCACAAACCCATCAACGATCTTCGCAACATCCCCGCCAACCGCTACCGGGAACCAGAAATCGATTTCAGTCGTTTCATCTCCCCCGGTTTCACTGCTGCTGCACCCGGCAAGAACGACCATCAACACTAAAACGAATGATAAAACCTTGAACTTCATGCCAATTCCTCCCCTTTTTTTCATAAAAAAACCCATGAACAATAAACTGCATCACAAATAAGTGTCATGCATTTCATTGGTCACAGGGATTTTCCGCATCTCTACCCTTAGACGATAACCTGTCTAATATATATGTCTGATTATTCACAATAATACAATATTAACTAAAAGTTGGCAATGAGATTTCATTTTTTTTACATATTGTTAATAAAAACTCCCCTACTCAAACCGAATCCTCCGCACCCCCACCATTAAAAACACAACCCCAAAACATAGTAGGATGCCAACTGGTGCAACGATATCTGCTATCCCCCCACCTCTTACCGTCAACTCAGCGAACCCTTCCATCCCCCAATACTGTGGAAGGAATTTCGCCACATCCTGAATAAAATTCGGCATGATTCCAACTGGCCAGTAGACACCTGCGAGCATACAGGTGGAGATGATGATGAGGTTGCCGAAGACGGATTGCTGTTCTGACGTTTTGACGAAACCGGCGATAAAGAGGCCGAGTCCGATGGTGCACAATAGTAAGCTTGAAACCAGGATGATGTTTGCGAACGTGTTGCCCCATTCAATATGAAAGACCCATTGTGACACGGTCATCAAGATCCCGAACTGGATCCAGCCGATCAGGAAGAATGCCAACAAGTATCCGCACAATAGTTCCACTTTGGTGGCAGGGGTAGACATCATCCGGTACCAGACTCCATTATGTCTCGCTTCGAGGAGTATTCCGGTACTGGATAGCATGGCAATCATAACGAACATGATCGTGAAGCCGGTGGAACGTGCTGTCAGATTGTTCATCGTTTGCACGTCTTTGTTTTTGGTCACCGAGACGGTTTCAACTGCCTTCGGGACGGATTTCAGTTCTTCTGATATTTTCTTTTGGACGGCGGCTGGGTCTTCCCCTGTAATATCTTGAAAAAATCCTGCAGCCGCCGTGCTGATGTTAAGCTTCACGAGACTGTCATTGATGAGCTGCTCCACAAGGGCCGCTCCTTCGAAGGAAGGAGCGGAAACAAAGACGACTTCCGGTGTTTCCTGTTTTTGATTTTTTTCTTCAAACCCTTTTTCTACTCGTATATATCCCGTTATTTCCTGATTGTCAAACTTCTCGGCAACTGATTCAGCATCAGCCAGTTTGAATTGGAATGCGTCTGTCATTTTCACATCATCAATCAATGCTTTGGAGAAAACCGTTTTGTCCCCATCGACTACTGAAATTTCCGGTTTATACTCCCCATCCCCAGATAGAACCCCTCCGAAGATGAAGGTGAATAAGAGGGGCATTCCAAACAGAAGCAGCAACGTCTGGCGTTTTTGAAAGATTCGTTTGATTTCAAAGACGGCGATAGCTATGATTTTTCTCATCCTCTTTCTCTCCTTATCTATGCTTTAGTTTCAGTGATCCGATCCACAATGCAGTGAGACCGCTCAGTACGAGTACCGTGATGGGCAGGGTAAGCGTATTCCAGGCCGTTCCGTTCATGATGTCTAGTATGCCTCCAAGTGCCCATTTATTTGGAGCGATGCTGGCAAATTGCTGAATGGCATTTGGAAACGAAGCCAGTGGAATCATCGAGCCACCGAGGAGTGCGAGTACTTGCACGCCAATTCCTCCAATGGAGTCTGCCGTTTTTTCTTCTGAGATAAAGCCGGCGATCATCATCGCAAGTCCCGAAACGGACACGGAGTATGCGACGCCGATTAGGATTAGCTGCCATCCATTACTTCCCCAATCCACTCCGAATAGAAAGTGAGTAGCGATGATAAACACGATGAACTGGAGAATGGTAAATGAAAGTGTGCCTAGGAACTTTCCTCCCATGATGGACAAATGGTGGATGGGACTGGTCATCAGTCTGGATAGTGTGTCGGTATTTCGTTCCTGGATGATCGTTTTGGCACCGATCGTGGTATTGAATAGAATAAACATGACTCCCATGGCGGCAGCGTAGTATTGCATGCCTGAAAGGGGTTCTTTGCCATCTTTTTCAGAGGTGACTCCATTTACCTCCGATCCTGCGATATCCGAAAGCTTTCCTGTAAGGTCCTCCATGGTACCGGTGAGATAGATATCCTGATCGGAAACTGGGACAGCCGATGTCATTTCCTCAGCCACTGTTCTGGAAGCTGCAGATACGGTGGTCACCCGATTGGTGAAGGATTCGGTTATGGTGGAAAGGATGGAAGATTGGATTTCTTTCCCAGGAACTTCCAACAATTTAATCTGCATCTTTTCCCCCTTTAAAATTCCCTCTCCCCAGCCTTCAGGGAGTACCAGGCCAGTGTCTATCTTCCCCTTCTCGAGTGCCTTTCTTAAGTCTGCTTCTGTATCAAATTCATTCAGGGTTATGCTTTCCTTCAATTCTTTTCCCTGGAGGGTCTCGTTAAGGAACTGTTCCGTCAGTTGATCTTCTGAACTAACGACGATTCCCGCTGTCAGTTCAGGAAGGGAGCCGCTTTCGCCGAACGCCCCGCTTAAAGCTGAACCAAGGATGGCCGTCAAGACAATGGGCATGAATAACAGGGTGATAAAGGACTTTCCATCCTTGAGGCGGATTTTTACATCTTTCCATGCAATGGTGAACATTCTCATTTCTATCCCCCCTAGTCCCGTAGAGATCGTCCTGTCAGCTGCAGGAAAAGCGCCTCGAGATTCGATTCTTTGATTTCAACAGATTCTATTTTCAAGCCTGCATGGACAGCGGCCGTAATGACGGAGGCTACGACTTCCTGGGGGTTTGGCGCAAATACTTCGATGATGCCGGCTTCTTGTTGAAAAGCAACTTGCGCAGTTCCCGCTACATTTTTCAACATATTCATTGCCTCATCTGATAAGCTTTCGACCTTCATTTGAATAAAGCTGCTTCCGGCTAAGCGGCTACATAGTTCAGACTTCGTCCCCATTGCAATCACTTCTCCATGGTCGATGATACCGACGCGGTTACAAAGAAACTCCACTTCCTCCATGTAATGACTCGTATAGATGATGGTCATGCCTTTTTCGTTTAAGGCTTTGACCGTTTCCAGGATATGATTTCGTGACTGTGGATCGATCCCCACCGTAGGTTCATCCATGATCAACAGTTCCGGCTCGTGCATCAATGCCGCACCGATGTTAATTCTTCGCCTCATTCCGCCTGAAAAGGTTTCAATGCGGTCTTTTCCCCGGTCCTTCAATCCAACAATTCCGAGTACTTCCTCTACCCGTTTCTTTGCCTTGGCACCGGTCAGTCCGTACATCTTCCCCCAGAACAACAGGTTATCCCTCGCTGACATGGTAGGATATAGGGCGATTTCCTGAGGAACTACTCCGATTTTCTTTTTGATAAGCACCGGAAATTTTTTCACAGATTGACTTGAGACCAGCACTTCCCCTTGGTCGTACGGCACGAGACCACAAATCATGGAGATCGTCGTGGATTTTCCCGCTCCATTCGGTCCAAGCAGTCCGAATGATTCGCCCTTTTCGATCGTAAAGGACACATTCTTCACGACCTCTTTTTTCCCATAGCTTTTCTTCAGGTCTTTCACCTCTAACATATCTCCACATCCTTTTTCTCATTGGCTATATCCTAAGTATAGAGGGGATCTCCCCTTTCCAAATCCCTCCAGCGATAGAAATTCCCATAAAAAAATACAGCCTTGGTAGCTGTATTTCATAGAGTCTGTATGCCAAAAGTCATGTTTTAATAATGCGTGATATGATATCTGACGGCAAAGATGGCCGCCTGGGTCCGGTCTCTTAATTGGAGTTTACTGATAAGATTGGACACATGATTTTTCACAGTGCCTTCCGATATGTACAGTTCCCTTGCAATCTCTTTGTTGTTCAATCCGAGACCGAGTTGATTCAAGACTTCCAGCTCCCGTTCCGTCAGTTCCTTCACGATTTCAGGGACTGTGGTGGATTGATCTGAAGGTTGATTCCTTCTCATTTCCCTGACGATATCCGCCGTCAGTGCTTTGGGAAGGACCATGCCACCTGATTGAACCGTCATGATGGCCTGAACGATGGCGTCCGTCGGCATATCCTTCAATAAGTATCCGCTCGCCCCTTCTTCCAGTGCTTCAAAGATGAGTTCGCTGTCATTGAAGGTCGTGAGCATCAGCACCTTGATTTCCGGATAGGAGGATGTGATAAGCTTTGTTCCTTCCACACCGCTCGCGACAGGCATACGGATATCCATCAATACGATGTCTGGACGGAGTTCCCCGGCTTTCTCAAACGCTTCCTGTCCATTGGACGCGACCCCTGCCACATCGATTTCCTTCCTTAGATCCAAAATCGTAGCAAGTCCGTCCCTCATTAATTCCTGATCATCGACGATTAAAATCTTGACCATTTATATTCCCCCCATTTGCCATTTCACCTCAATGAGCGGCACCGTTGCTTTCACAAGGAACCCTTCTTTCGAACTTTCAAACACTGTAGCCCCTCCATGTTCATGGATTCTGTCCCTCATATGTTTCAAACCAAATCCGGGGTTGACTTCCCCTGCACCGGTGCCGTCATCCTGGATGCTGATTTCTACTTTTGTTTCAAAGATTTCCAGGCGGACGCTGCATTCCTTCGCCTGACCATGACGTACTGCATTAGTGATCGATTCCTGAATCACCCGGGTCAGATCCAGTTGAACGGAGATCGGTATGTTGGAGACATCCCCTTTTACAGAGAAACTGGATGTGAGCCCTGTCATCACCTGATAATCTTCCAGTAGCTTTCGAACCGTCGTGACGAAAGATTGTAGCTGATCATCATCCTTTAAGGTCCTGACCGACAGGCGAATTTCCTGAAGGGTTTCCCTCGCCAGACCTTCACATAGCTGGATCTTCTGTTTGCTCGTTTCTGGCCGGGCTTCCAGGAGCTCCCTAGCTACCTGAAGCTGGACGAGAAGCGCCGTCATTTTATGACCGACCGTATCATGGATTTCACCAGAGATCCTGTTTCGTTCACGTACCAGGGTCAATTCCTCCACCTGACTGGCGTAATGATGCAATTGCTCATGAGCGGAGGTTAACGCCGTATGGGTCTCCTGCAGTTCCCCGTACTGGGTTTCGATCTTCGCCTGTGCACGGAGCAATTTATGGATGAGCCTTCCGACGACTGCTTCAAACACAATCAAGCTGAAATTGATGAGATTTTCCATCACCGAGAATGTACCGGTAACCCGGTAAATATAAAACAAGCACAGAGCCCAGATAATGAAAAAGGCAAAGGTGAAACCCAAAAGAATCCTTTTATCTTCTGTGAACAAGAAAAGGGTCACCGCATTCACACCGAACAGAATCAAATAGAGGGCTGAGTCCGGATAAAAAAACACAAATCCGGTAATCAAGACGAAATCCAGTGCCAAGGGAAGGGGATAATATGTATGTTCACGTGTTGATACCAGCAATAGATGATTCACGATAAAGCCTATTCCGGCTATGAACACATAAATGAGTTGAGCGGTCGTATGCGTTCCAACCGAAGTATAGTAGATGTAACTGATCATCATGAACATGACCAGACGGAGACTGCTCAAGAACGTTAGCTTCACGGGATCACCTCTATCGTGTGGTTTTACTTCCTGCTCGATTTTTCAGAATAGTATAAGTAGAATATATTACCATTATAATCTTAATTTGGTAGTTTGGTAAGGTGATAATGAACAATAGATGGGAGTGGTAACGGTATGTTCAAGGACAGAAGCTTCTTTGGGGAAGAAAACTATGCGCTCATTGTTCAAGAATAAGCTGAACACTTGAAGCGAGAATCAACTTTCTCAATTCCTGAGTTGCAAAGGAATAGCCAACATCAATTGATGTTGGCTATTCGAGTCCATAATGATTAACTTTTTCACAATGCAACCATCAATCACCATCTTCAGTATAAGAATGCTTGCTATTAGTAAGCTTCTGTAAATCTTCTCGATAGAATGTATCCTTCAATTCCTGCATCTTAAAAGGAATGATAGGTGAAAGATAAGGAACACCGACCGATTTCAGACTCACCATATACAAAATTAGAATGGTTGTCCCAATTATGATTCCATTAAATCCAAAAAAATTAGCCGTTATCAAAAATAGTATTCTTAAGGTGGAATCAGG
This sequence comes from Rossellomorea sp. NRS-1567, assembly GCF_050467885.1. Lineage (NCBI taxonomy): Bacteria > Bacillati > Bacillota > Bacilli > Caryophanales > Bacillaceae > Rossellomorea > Rossellomorea sp. NRS-1567. The sequence continues at coordinate 144,279 of NZ_JBITPL010000010.1, forward strand.
TTCCACCAGTCCTCTGTTAGCTCCCAAAAAACTGGAAAGAGCGGTTATCCCTATGACGATCAGACTGACTGGGTGGATCAATTTGGCGGTGACCGCCGTTTCACCAATGACGATTGTCCCGATTAACGACACCAATATGACCGCGCTTTGCGGAAGACGAAACGAAACATCTACTAATATTCTTACCAAGAATAAAAGAATGGCGATCTCCCAAAAGGTTGGCAATAGTTCATCGTCGGAAATGATTGCTTTTGAAATCTTGTTTGGTAAGTCATCTTTATGAAAATTTGCTAACGCTATGTAAACCGCTGGCAGGTACACTCCTAATAGAAAGGCGATAAAACGGATGATTCGGCTCGTAAATTTGCCCATTGATATGTGATAATCATCAGGTGCCTGAATAAAATCGATAAATAAAGCAGGAGCTATGATGGCGAAAGGGTACCCGTCCACAATCAGTACCACTCTTCCTTCAAATAAGGAAGAGACTGCCCCGTCAATTCGTTCTGAATGTCTAAGCCGGGAAAAAATAGATTTTGGCTTTCCTTCTAATACATCCTCCAATACTCTTTCACTAAGGACATACTTTAAGTTGAGACTATTTAACCTCTTTTTGACTTCTTTTAATATCCCTTTATCGACAGTGCCTTCTATATATAAGATGGAAACAGTTGTTGGTGAAGTGGTGCCAATTTCTACTATTTCCACACACAAATCCGGCGTTTTTAATGAACCTCTTATCAAATTGATATTTGTCTTCATCTTTTCTGTTAATCCAATTTGTGGACCTCTTACTGAACGTTCTCCAATTGACGCTTCGACGCTTCTTTCTGCCCACTTGGGAGATGGTATAATGATGCCTTCTCGAAACCCGTTAATCAGTAATACGGTACTTCCTTGTACGATGGCATCGATCAATTCTTGATACTGAGAAGTGGTTTTCACATCTGCAGATTCAACTATCCTTCCAATGATTTGATCGATGAGTGTTTCATTAAAATCTATTGACTTGAATGATTCTAATAACGGTCCTACCACATAATCCTGAATAAGATCTGTATCGATAATTCCGTCTAAGTAGACAATATTCATTTCGAGGGAACCTTCGCTGCCAGACTTTATATTTCTTACGATAAGGTCAGATGTATCGTGAAAGGTATTTTTTATATTTTCTATATTTTCTTTTAGGCACATTTCTATTTTAGGCATCCTTCATCCTCCCTAAAGTTAGTATGAGGAGTTGCCAAGATACTATACTTTGTGGAGGAAACCTAAAATAACAAGCTAAATAAGGCAATAGCCAGAGACGCCTGGCTATTGCCTTATTTGTTCAATAACATAGTAGGTTTTTTTCCGCACGATTTTAGTTTTCCCTGTATTGGCAACACAGCAGAATCCTTCATCTCCATCTACTTCACTTCGCCGAGGGTCTGACCCCAATTTCCTGCCCCCATCAAGTAGAAACCTCATCACTCGAGTTGCAAGCTTCATTGCTCATCTTTTTCCTCGTTTTTCTTCCGCATCTTCGGCAGGCTCATGGCTTTGATCTCCCGTTCTTCAAAGAAATTTCCAATCCTCGTCATGATGAACGTGACGAGGGTGGCGAAGATGACAATCGAATAAAACCCTGCTCCAATTCCGATTCCGACACCGCCCACGTAGAAGATCATTGCAGCGGAAGTGAGTCCCTTCACCCGCAGTCCATCTTTCAGGATCACGCCTGCACCTAGGAACCCGAGCCCTGATACAATCTGGGCAGCCAGACGGAAGGGATCCATCATTTTTCCGCTATCCGGCTGACTGAGCATCTCTGCGCCTTCAATCGATACGATCGTGATCAACGTACATGCCACTGACACATACGTATATGTTTTTAATCCAGCGGGCTTGTTTTTCGCTGATCGGTCCCATCCGATGACGAATCCCAATACCGCACTCACCACGATCCGGAAATAAATATCATGCTGCCAGAAAAAGTCCTCTAGTCCATTTATGTAATGTAGCATGTCGGCCTCCTCCTTAAATGAAAAAGAGACCTCTCCACAAAACGAATACAGGATTTCTTCACCAACTATGAAAAAATCATATAGTTCGCCGCATGGGTATCTCATCTTTTCTTTCTACCAAGTGGCAATCCTTAAAATATTCTTTTTATCGTACACCACTTAATTCTTGATTTCAATCTTATTTCCAACACAATTGAAAGACTTAGATTCTACTCTCGTTATTCTCTCCTTAAAATACAGCAAAAATAAGCGTATCCTTCCATCCCGGATACCCTAAGATGTCATTCCAAACGTGCCTCTTTTCCGGACAGTCTTGAATCCTAACCGTTTATAAAGCTTTATGGCTTCCGGATTGTTTTGATTCACGTGGAGGACGACGGATTTCATACCATCTTGTCGGAGGTCTTCTAAGCATTTACAAGTCAATAAAGCAGCAATCCCTTTTCCCCGCCACTCCGGAATCACACCCACTTGAATGATATACCCGATTGTATCAGTCTCCTGATCGGTAGCTATGAACCCTACCGCCTGGTCATTGACATTCGCGATATAGGAACGTTCCGGTAGAAAATCAGAACCGGACGATATCCACTCCACCCACTTCTCCCTGGGCCAGCCTGGAAAACCGGGACGGTCCTTAAATGAAGCCTCGTAAACTTCATAAAATGGCTCTTTCAATGACGGTGACCAACTTTTGAAAATCAAAGGAAAAGGTGCTTCGATTCTGGGGATGTCAGTTAAGGAGTGTTCCATCACATATTCTTGGAATACCAACTCATAGCCCTTTTGTTGATATTCCTGAATGATATCATCTGTTATGTTTTCACATTTAATGTTCTTCACGTCGTTCATCCATTTCGGCCTCCGTTCCATTACATACCTTGATAATCTGAAGATACCACGCCCGTTGCATCAGGTCCACACTAGGCCTAAACATGGATCGTAAAAGAGAGTTAAAACAACAGTATAAAGAAACACCGGTTGAAGCAGGTGTCTTTCAAATCTTGAATCAGCAAAACAATAAAATCTATATCGGAAGGACGAAAAACCTGAAGACCCTGAACGGGATCAAGTTCATGCTTGAAAACAATGGATTCACCACCAGCAAAGCGTTACAAACCGAATGGAACCAGTACTGGAAAGACGCTTTCACATTCAAGCTGTTGGAAAAACTGAAAAAGAATGATGATCCATTTGCACTGAAAAAGAAGCTCTGGATGAGTTGGAAGAAAAGTGGTTGGAGAAACTGCAGCCGTATGGAGATCGGGGGTATAATCAGAAGTAGGTATGGTTATCACAATACAATCAGCCATGAAAAACGCTCAGAATTTTTTATCTCTGAGCATTCAACATTCTCAAGACAAAATAAGGGCTTACCCAAACTCGGATAAGCCCTAAAATGGTTATGTTAATCACACTCCTACAAATATCCTTATGCTGTCACCATCAATCTCGACTGTCTTCATGCTTTCCCTTTTCTCAAACACCATGCTCTTAATTAAGAGGCTGCTTTGCAGTAAGTCTTCAAATTGCTCCACTACCTCTTTCATTGAATAATCGACATCCAGGACAAGATTCACACGCTCTTCCACAGGCAAGTTCAGTTCTTTTCTGTATTGCTGTACGGCGCGAACAAGCTCACGGGCTTTTCCTTCTTTACGCAAATCCTCTGTGATGGTTGTATCCAGGAAAACACTGAAGGTTGAGTTTGAAGCCATCTCCAAACCTTTATGTGTTTTTTGATGAACGATGAGATCATCTTTCTCTACCGAAACTTTTTCTCCTGTTGGAGACTCAAAGTCAAGATGCCCTTGTTCTACAACCTTGCTTGCTTCTTCAGGGTCTAACGATTGTAAATGTTTCTGAACAAGTCCCACGAGCTTACCGAGTTTCGGGCCGGCCGTCGGGAAGTTCAGCTTTAATTCATATTGCACGGAATCTCCTGCTTGGTCCTGCAATTGGACATTCTTTACATTGATTTCATCTTGAATGATGTATTCATACTTCTTAAGTAATTCCGTATCACCCTTCGCTCCCACTACCGTTAGCCTGGATAGAGGCTGCTTTGTTTTGATATTCGTCGTATTACGGGCGGAGCGGGCAAGTTCGACTACTTGTAAGACGCGATCCATTTCCGTTTCCAATGCTGGATTGATGTCTTCTTGATTTACTTTAGGAAAATCAGACAGATGGACGCTTTCATTGGTTAAGTTCATGTGGATATCCTCTGCAATGAACGGAGTGAATGGTGCCAGCAACCGGCTGACACTGACTAATACTCGATTTAATGTATGGTATGCTGCCAATTTATCTTCATTCAACCCTTCGCTCCAGAAGCGTTCACGTGATCTGCGGATATACCAATTACTCACTTGATCAACCAGGATGGATAATTCTCTTGCTCCTGCGGTAAAGTCATATTGATCTAAATGGTCCGATACGTTTTTGATAACCGAATTCAGTCGTGATAACATCCACTGATCAAGTAGAGACGGAGTTCCAGCCTCGTGTTTATGAGGATCGAATCCATCAATCACTGCATACAGGGTGTAAAAGGAATGAACGTTATTCAGCGTGTCGACCAGTTTCGATTTTGCCTGGCTGACTACGTTTTCTGAGAAGCGTTTGTTATTCCAAGGGGCACTATCTGCAAGCAATGCCCATCTGAGAGCATCTGCCCCAAACTTCTCAACGAGATCCATTGGATTGATGACATTCCCCTTACTTTTAGACATTTTCCGTCCGTCTTCATCCAGTATGTGCCCGAGTGATAGAACACGCTTATATGGAGCTTTCCCTGTGAAGAGGGAGGAAACCGTCAACAGACTGTAGAACCAGCCCCTCGTTTGGTCCACCCCTTCGGCAATCACATCTGCCGGGAATTGTTGATGAAATAACTCTTTGTTTTCAAATGGATAATGATACTGTGCAAACGGCATCGAACCACTGTCAAACCAGACATCGATGACTTCTTTCGTCCTGTTCATTTCATGGGAACAGGACGGACATTCCACGATTACTTCATCGACATATGGTTTATGAAGTTCAAGATTGTCCTTCCAACCCCTGATCGCATGTTCTTTTAGATCCTGAATGCTTCCCGGGACATACTGATGATCACATTCCCCACAAACCCAAACGTTCAGTGGTGTTCCCCAATAACGGTTCCTTCCCAGGTTCCAATCCACCATATTTTCAAGGAATTTCCCAAACCTTCCTTCTTTCATATGATCCGGATACCACTCGACGGATTGGTTGTTCTTTAAGATGGTCTCTTTTATGGCCGTTGTCTTGATGAACCAGCCTTCCATTGCGTAATAGAGGAGCGGTGAGTCACAGCGCCAGCAGTGTGGATAGCTGTGTTCATACTTCTCCTTGGAAAAGAGAAGATTGCTATCCGCCAACATCTTGATGATCTTCACGTCGCTTTCCTTTGTGAATTCTCCTGCAAGAGGCGCGAATTCGTTGGTATAACAGCCTTTTTCATCGACAATATTGACAAAATCCAATCCGCTTTCTCTGATGGCATTATAATCATCTTCACCGTGAGCGGGAGCCAGATGAACAATCCCCGTTCCGCTATCGTCGGTCACAAACGATGCCGAAATCACTTCATGCCCGCGGTCAAGCGCGAGATTGTTGAATGGCGGATGATATGAAACCCCTACAAATTCGTGCCCTTTATGCTCACTGACCATTTCGAAGTCGTCTCCCAACACATCGTTCACAAGGTTCTTTGCCAGGATATACGTCTCTTCACCCTGTTTAGCTTTCACGTAATCCACGTCTTCATGGACGGCGAGGGCCACATTGGCAGGAAGCGTCCAAGGTGTTGTCGTCCACCCTAGAAAGTATTCATACTCTTTTCCTTCCACCTTGAATTTAGCTGTCGCGGATAAATCTTTTACATCCTTATATCCTTGAGCTACCTCATGGGAACTGAGGGAGGTTTGGCAGCTCGGGCAATAAGGAGCGACCCGATGCCCTTGATAGAGCAACCCTTTCTCATGGATCTTTGAAAGAATGTGCCAGACACTTTCGATATAATCATTCTGAAGGGTTACATAGGGATCATCCATATCGACCCAGTATCCGATTGCCTCCGTAAAGGTGCGCCACTGTCTCTCATAATCGAAAACACTCTTTTTACATTCATCAATGAATTTCTCAACACCATATTCCTCGATTTCCTGTTTACCGGACACGCCGATTTTCTTTTCGACGCCTAATTCCACCGGCAGGCCATGTGTGTCCCAACCCGCCTTACGTTTGACTTGATATCCACGCATCGTCTGATACCTGGCAACGAAATCTTTGATCACACGCCCGAGGACATGCCCGGCATGGGGAAGGCCGTTTGCTGTCGGCGGTCCTTCATAGAACACAAATGACTTCTGCCCTTCACGGTTGGCTACTGACTTTTCAAAAATATGATTCGAATTCCAGAAATCCTGGATCCGCTGCTCTCTTTCGACCGACTTTTCGTTTACATTCACCTTTTTCATGTCATCACACCTCTATTTTTTTGTAAATAAAAAAACCCGTCCCTAACCTATGTTAGGGACGAGTTTTAACCCGCGATACCACCCAGATTCTGTCCATAAACTCGATTTCAAGTTTAGTCGACAGCGCTCATTCAACGTACAATTATACGCGTTCCTTTTAACGGCGGAAACCCGTCAAAGCTTAAAGTACCTTCAGCTTTGCTTCTCGGAGAGGATATTCAATATGATCTGAACGTTGACTTCCACCAAATCGTCAACTCTCTGTAGAACAGATTCCATACCTACTCGTTCTCGTCATGGAATGTAAGTGATCCAATATATGTTAGAACAAATGTAAATGATACAGGTTAAATTTGTCAATATTTTTATTTTATTATAGACGGTGCTTCATCCACTTATTCACTATTCTTTACTAACGTAATAACTTATGTATATAATAAAAGTAGTTAAGTACACTAAAAAAGGAGCCTGACGGCAATCAGGACTCCTCCACAACATAAACTGCATCGAAAGTGCAGCGGCTCACTTTAGAGTCAATCGAAACGAAGTAATCATCAATGATCCTCATGAGCGGTGGGGACGATGGTTACTTCTTTTTTTGTGTAACCGCGACAATTGCTACAATCAATGTTCCAAAGGCAATCATGATTTGTAATACATCTCCTACAGCAATCATTAGCGTATCACCTCCCTTCACTCGGGAGTGTAAGCCGCTACCCCATCTTCCGTATTATGTTGTGTACTTCCATTATATCACAGGCATTCGATTGATTACGCCCTTCCGAATGGACCAGTCCGGAAATTTGGAAGGGGGGGCTACACTACATACATTCTTAGAAGAATAATTTTAGATGAATTTCTGCATACACCCGATATTTCATTATGAAATTCAACCTGAACAGTCTCTCATTCATCATAATGAAACATTTTTAGTTCTAAAGCAATGGTACAATATACACTGTTCACTGAGAATGGATCGTTCTCCTGCAAGGAGAGAAAATGAAATATAATCTCGGCGATATTGTAGAATTTGAAGATGAGTTGTTCACCATATTCTGGATTTACGATTCTGAATATGTGGAATTGAGTTCGAAAGACAAGAAATGTGTGTTAGCGAAAGCGGAAGATATCAGGTTGGTTAAAGCGAAGTGAACATGAAGCTATTTGGATTTAAATAGCACTATTTACGGAGTTCATCCATCTCAGTGCAACATTTTTTTCGCAACTTCGACCCTTTTTCTCATCATGATCATCTTATTCTTTGGGAAAGGCGATGTCCTTGCTTTGCTTTATGCGCCGAAATGGCAGCTGAGTGGATTTGGCTACCTGTTTCTCACGGTTCTTGCAGTACCGATCATCGGTGGGAATACAGCCAACATTTCAACCGTAATCGGACAGCTCATTGCCGGTGTGGTCATTAATCACTTTGGCTGGTTCGGCCGTGTGGAAATCTCCTTGGACTGGAAGCGATGGTTGGCATTGGGGAGCATGATGCTCGCCCTCTATTTTGTTTAGAAAGGAAATAGGACAGAAAGACAAAGAAATCGGTAGAGCCGAATGAGTGGAGATGCTGCAACAAGATATATGTTAATCCAACCTCATCATAAACAGCCGGGTCTGCCCCACAGTATTCCGCCGATGGGCTGTAGTGCAGACTCGTAACCATTTCCCCACTGGATTTTAACTTTACCCCTGTATCGGTAACACCGTAGAATCCTTGATCTCCCTCAACGCCAAGCTCGTTTGAATCTTCGTGATCCCCATTTCATTCAGCCTTCTGATAAAGAGCTCCAGTCCCTTGCGATCCTTACAGGCCACCTTTAAGAGATAATCATATTCCCCGGTCAAACAATGACATTCCAGGACTTCTTCCATGGATTCCAATGTCTCTTCCACTGCTTCCAACTTTTCTGTCCGGTGTTCATTAGTGCTCATAAATACAAAGCATAATAAGTCAAAGCCGAGTTTTTCATGGTTGAGAATGGCTACCTGCTTCTTGATATAGCCTTCCATTTCCAACCGTTTGATTCTTGCGTGTACGGCTGGTGCTGATAAATTGACCCGCTTTGACAGTTCCAGATTACTGAGTTGCCCGTCCTTTTGAAGCAAATCCAATAGCTTGAGATCCATCTGGTCCAGAACCCTGCTTACAATCGTCTCCATGCTCCATCCACCCTTTTCAATTGTTCCAAAAACCACTAGCAAAACAATGTAAATATGAATTTTTATATTCTTATATTCTATTACACTTTCAATTATTTTGAATAATTCTTATTATACAAGATGTTCTTTTGTATTTTCAGTAAAATGTTAAAATTATTCTTATAGACAATGTCATTGTGCACAATGGCTCTTTGAAAAGGGGCTAAATGACGTGAAATATTATTATCTGTTGTTACTGACCAGTCTTCTCTGGGGAGGGAATTTCATTGTGGGGAAAAACCTTGTGGAACATGCATCCCCGGGAACGTTGACCATATTAAGATGGGCGATCGCCGTCGTCTGCCTGTTCCCGATTGTTTGGTGGAAAGAAAAAAAGCTGGTTCCACCCATTCAATCGATCCTGCCGTTATTTTTCATGGGCCTGACAGGGGCAGCCCTTTTTCAGGCACTTCAATTCATGGCTTTGGAAAAGACATCTGCCACCAATGTGGGCCTGATCTCCACGTTAAATATGTTCTCCATCGCCGGAATCTCTTTTATTTTTCTGAAGGAAAAGATGAACGCATTTCAACTGTCATCCATGTTCATCTCGCTCTTTGGCGTGTTGCTCGTCCTGTCTAAAGGGAATGTGGAGATGGTCTATTCCTTGCAATTTAATGAAGGGGATCTCTATATGCTGGCTGCTGTTGTGATGTGGGGGATCTATTCCGTTTGCAGTAAGTGGGCAATGAAGACCGTCACTCCCATGATGTCCATTTTATACTCCGGTATATTTGGCCTTCTCATCCTTCTTCCTTTTAATCTTTCTACATTCCGGGTGACCAATATTGACGCTTCTTTCGTGCAATCAATCTTATATACCGGCATTATTTCCACCGTTGTCTGCATGGTCTTATGGAATATCGGTGTGAATAACCTGGGGCCGAGTACTTCAGGATTGTTCTTGAACTTCAACCCTGTATTCACAGCCTTATTGGCCTTCGCTTTTCTCGGGGAAAAGATGAATGGGCTACAAGCTGTCGGCAGCATCATTGTCATAGCAGGGTGTGTCATGTTCTCTCTTTTCAAGTCCAAGCCTCGTCTCATCAAAGAAAAGGGGATCGAAGTTCCTTCAAAGTTGTTAGCAAGTCAACCTGTCAAGACTTCATAAAAAAATCAGTGCCGATTAATGGCACTGATTTTTTTCATACCAAGTATTTAGACAACGATTTTTCACTTTATGACCCGAAATATTTTTTAATCTGCCCAGCAAAAATCAGATTGACTGTTAAGACACAACAATAGAAAACATAAGAATAGGATGTCTTCCACGTTTTAAATTGAAAAACGTCAAAGTATTCTGCTGAAATCCATTCAAGCCCAACAAGAAAGAAGCCATACAATAATATATAAACAATCTTGTTTGGCTTCCATTTTCGATAGAAGTGAATGAAAAGGATGATCGGGATGGGGTATACGACTATTTGCAGAATGGAGTCAAAAAATTCCCCATGCCCATAATCGAGTGTGTCATAAAAATCCAGTGGTGGTTCTGCCAGCATTCGATCTCCTATTGTGCCAAGTAAAATGTTAAAAACAAACAAAGCTATGATTTCTGTTTGAAGTAGGTGTGGCTCCAGATGATGGACCAATGCCAAAATACACACGCATAGGACAACAATAGAAAGGACAAAAATCTCATTTTCATCGAATGTTTTAGGTGTCAGAGGCTCTAGGATCTTTGATATGTTAGTCAACAAAAACGATCTCCTTTTTTAAAATAAAGGCAAAACGAACCATGAAAATATACGAAAATAGAAGAATTCCAGCCGTGATACACACATCTACTATTGGAGACCATCCAGCAGTCTCAGATTTCAACATCCCTATTTGTAATAAAAAATATTTTGATCCAACATCAATCCCCATCCAGACCATGGCAATCATAAGTTTAAAAACCGTTGGTATCTTTGAACGAAAGAAATACAATACCCACATTAATAAGAGCGGCAGTAATAATCCATAATGAAGATAACTTACTACTCTGGGAATGATCTCTTCCTTAACGGAAAGTCGATCATATGCAGAAAAGATTTTGAAATTGATGTGTTGGCATAAAAAGGAATTAAATAAACTGAGGATTAATACCTCGATCGCCCTGAATCTTTTGAATAATCCCTTTAGAGAGTACAACAATACGAGTGAAAATAATGACGTGAATAAGATCAGTATCATTTTCCTGATCACCCCTTCTCGTATTAGACTTCCCGCTTTTTGGCTTTTTATTGTTGTGAATGTGATTAAAAAAAGAGGGAGAATAACGGAAGAGATCACCTCTGATCTTTTCCGTTATTTCCCCTCCTGCATACGTATTCTTCATGATGAACCAACTACATTGGCTATCAATTCACTGTTCGTTTTCAACAAACTCTCCGGAAGATCGTTTCGAATGCTCTTCAATCCAAAATAATATGTATCCGGTGTATCTTGAAGCAAACGATAATGAAATTTTATTTCTTTGTCCGTAAGGCTGCTGACTAATTTTTCAATAAAAGTATCTTGTGTCATCATATCAACTGCACCCAGGTGAAAAACTCCTTTAAGTTTATGAAGGATGATGTATTTCAGCTGTTTTGCAAGTAATTCATCCGTTAGATGATTACACTCCAGATTGCTGTATACATCGATCGAGTTATTCTCAATTCCACTTCTGATTTGATCCAATCTCGGAGACTTCTTCCCCAAAATTTGCGGTATTCGTATCATAACCGCACGTTCCTTTAATACTTCCTGCAGCATATTTTCACACTCAATTTTGAACTGTCCATAAGGTGATGCAGCGTTAGGAATGTCTTCTTCTGAATGATGCTTCGTGAAATCCCCATCAAACACATTTGCCGTGGAGAAATAATAGAGTACGCTTTCTGTGTTTTCGATTTCCAATGCCAGCTTCCTATGAAATTCAAGCTGTTGATCGAAATCACCTCTTAAACATGAAATGATGCCATCGGGTTTGATGGACTGAACGATTTCTTTCATCTTATCCATATCGCTGATTTCTAATTGAAATTGTTTTTCTTCAGGGAGAGCTCCTGGTCTGGTTGCATATGTCCCATATACGTCAAAGGAATCCTTGCACTCTTCCACCAACGCTTTCCCCAATAATCCACTTGCGCCGAACACGAGCAGTTTTCTCATGTGACATCCCTCCATTCTCAGAAATTGTTATCTCACTTTTCATATTCTACTAAACTCAAGTGAAAACCCTTTAATTGCCCAATAAAAAAAACGCAATCTCCTTAATTGCGTTTTCCTTGAGGACCGTCACCTTTTAAAATATAGGAACATAATCAGGAAGATGATTAGTCCAATAAATAAAAGATATCCCATCCCCATGCTATACACGAAGTAAACTTTAACGTGAAGGATGATCCGGATGATATGAAAGATTAGGATGCAAAAGAGCAATACAATGACGATATTCACAATACTATCTCTATTTCGATACATAGAATCAGCCCCAATCCAGAGCTCAGTACAAAATGGAACTTGTACAACAGTCTTTCTATATACCTATTTTGCCTTCGTCCTCATTATTCATGGGATCTTCTATTTCACTTGGTTTGTTCGTTAGCCTTCTCATTATTTCCTACAATCCAAGCCAATGCGAGAACGGCGCCTGTTATGATTATACTCAAGGAACATTTGCAAAAAAAAGAAACTCATCCAGTTCTGGATAAATCCCATCCGTTTTCCCTGATTTTATACTATTGGTACATCAAATTTATTGTTAATATTAAAGAGAAATCGTTTTATTCAGGGGAGAGCTTTATGTGGAATAAAAAAAGGATACTCACTCTATCCGTTATGTTGATAATCGTCGTCTTATTTATCTTAGCTAAGGTGGTTGCTACAAGTTCAACAACCGCTATCGTTACAGTATTGGAAAAGAATTATGTAGAAGAGCAAGAAGAAGCTTTTATGATAGTAATTCCTCCTGGTGGGGATCAGTCCAGCGAGTATTGGAAGGACGCAAAAACTAAAATACATATTAAAGATCCTATGGTATGGAATTTAATTGAAGAAGATCAAACTTACCTGGTGCACTATGATAACAAACAGAGTGGGGGGAGTATCTTAACACACATTGAAAATATTGATGATAAACATGCGATACAACTGCAATAACCTCGTAATTTCTTATACTGAAGGATTCGTAGTTTGTTAATGGCAGGTGCACGAATGCTAAACAAGGTAATAGCCATAGAACCGCCTGGCTACTGCCTTGTTCGTTCAATAACATAATATTTCATTTTCCACCTGATTTTAGCTTTGCTATATCTTCAACCCATAAAAATATAAGGAAAATTGCAAACAAAACAATTAAAGAGATATTATTTAAATCATAAAAATAATTAATAGTAAAAACAATCAACAAATAAATCGTTGCAATTAATTTCCTTATCATTGAGACACCTCAGAAAATAAACAGTTTCTTATACCAAAAGTAGTAAGATGCAGCTATATTAGACTTCAACCATCAAATTCTAATCATTCAATCCCTTACCCTCAAGAATATGCTCCATATATTTTTCAATCCTGGATTCGCGGGTTTTGGATTGTTTGGCTTTAGAGAAATAAAGAATGTAGGCTCGTTGCCTTCCTGGCGTCAATTCTTCAAAAGCCGTCTTCAAGGCAGGGACTTCGTCGAATTTAGCTTGAAGTTCTTCAGGGATGGTGTATTCTTCCGTCTTTTTTAATTCCACTTGCAAACCGGCTTTTTCCACTTCAATGGCTTCCTGAATATACGCTTTCAAGATTGGCTTCATTTCTATGATTTCTTGAACGTTCGTGAACCGGATCTGACGTGCTGCCTGCACATTCTCCGTTTGTTGGATGAGAATACCGTCGGGGTCCTTTAATAAGGCACCTTTGTGAAACAGAAGCGCACAATAGTCTTTAAATCCATGCATTAATACTATGTTTTTACCCTCTAGCGTGTAACAAGGATGCATCCACTTGATTTCTTCGTCCAACTCCTCAAAGCCAAGAAGGATGCTTCTCAACCTCTCAAATTCTTCCTTCCACGTCTTGGTTTTTTTTATAAATCCATCAACCTTACGATTCGGCTTTATCATCATGGAACACTCCTTCTTATATGAACTCTAAGTGTTATCTACTTCCGCCAAAATCCCGTGTATTCTGCTTTATCCTGAATATTATATGTAATCATATCCTCAAGCAATTTATAATCCACCGGGTCTTTCCACTTAATTCGAAACAAGCCCTTAGTGGCACTGTAGCCGGCTTGTTCAATCCTTTCGGCAAACTCCGTCATGGTTACCGCCTCAGGTGCTACGCTTACATGATGCTTCGCTGCGTCAATACCGAGGATAAATGTCTCGTGATCGGTAAACATAGGGGTATTCCATTTCATCACTGGTTCCATTTGCGGGAATTTCTCCGCAACCCACGTCAGAATTTCCTCCATTCGATTGCGATGGTCGGGATTATCGATACCTGCTAAATATGGTTCAAAAACATCCATCTTGTTCCCTCCTATTTTAAAATGATGCCGTTCAAGATAAACCTTATCTGATTTTTACTATATATTTTACAACCCGGATAGTCAAAAACGCCCCTACCCTCAGCGTTGACTTCGTAAAACCGTGATAAATCCGTCCAGGATGTCATGAGAAATCGAGAACCCTTTCCGCTGATAGAATTCCAACGCTTCTTGATTCCCATTCGATGTAAACACAAAATAATCCTCCACATCCTCGTAGGTTTTCATCCAATCCATAGACATGTTAAAAAGCCTGGATCCCACACCGAATTGTCGATATCCTTCTTTAATATAAAACTGGGAAAGACAGCCTACGTTTTCTTTCTTAATCGATGAAAGATCGAAAAACGTGGCAAAATCATTTGAATACGATTCTTTAGGTGAAATGTTGGTATAGACATAGGCTACAATTTCATCATTCTTATCATGATCTTTCACTACCACAATGTAATTATGTAAGGCACTTTGGATCGTTGGCAGCATCCTGCTATCAAAATTCATGCTGTCAAACCGTTCAGGTGTAATGGTAGCCTTTGATTGTTGAAAGTCCATCAGTTCATTGCACAGGTCACGGCAGTATTCTGCCTTTTCTTCTGGAATCACTTCATATTTAAGATTCATCATTACGTCCCCCATTTAATCAATGAATATACCGCTGAATCTGGTCCAGAAACAATTCATAGTCTCCATTACATTTTAGCTTGAACTGCGCTTGTAAGGAAAGTGGCATTACAAGATACGTGTAGCCTCTCCATCTATTAATTTTATATTAATATTCATTGATCCCCCACCAAAACTATGATTGGGAACATCTGATAAGTCGAGTAATTCATTGAGCTGAATGGACTTTTCACTGTTTGCTTCTATTGTAATGATATAGGGGCCATTCACATTCATGAGTGAAGTCAATCTTGTATCATTTTCAGTGAAAATTCTATCCAGGAATTCAATTTGAAATGACACTGTTTCACTACTGCGGTTATGGAGGAGGAGATTACATTCACCATTTAATACGTTTTCGTCTTCACCCACATTCTCAAAATCGCATGTACCCTTTCCATCGTAAGAAATGGCTGCAATACCACCGGCTAACGTTTCCTGATACACCGGAATGAGTAACAAAGGGGGGAATAACGCGTAAACGAATACAGTGATTACCACCGTTCGAAAATGGTATTTATTTAGCCCCCTGACAAGTAAAATCATGGCGATGATGAATAAAAAGGATCCAATGATACCAAGCAGATTATATCCGTTTTGATCGCTGATTGGAAATGACATGAAAGTAGTGCGCGCATGTATCATTTCATTATCAGGAAACGGGAAAAATAAAGACATACATACACATAGAATTACAGCTGAGCCAATAAGTGCTCCTTTGTTCTTTACCATACTTTCACCTCCATCCAATTGAATTCCTTCGAAAATCTATTCTTTTCCATACCAATTATTTCAAAATATTCAAATTTACACAATCTTTTATTCCACTAAAAAATGACACAAAGGTGGCTACTCTAACCAACCACCTTTGTGTCATTCATCAAATACTATCCGGTTACTTAAACAAATCCATCAGTAACTCCCAAAATCCTTTTTCTTTCTTCGGTTCTGCTTTCTTCGTTTCCTGTTCCTCTTTTTCGATGCTTTCTGTCTTGATCACAAATTGCACGGAAGATACTTTTTCGTTTTTGGGGGAAACGAAGGATACCGGCTTGAAATCCGATTTGTCATATTCAGCCATCATCTTATTGATTTCCTCTTGCATTTTGTCAGGAAGATTTTTCGTTTCCTGATGCAGTTCACTTGTTCCACTGTGAAGGTCTGCGACTCCACCTTCTAATTCGTTTGTTCCTCCAGCCAGTTCAGCAATGCCGGAATGAAGCTTCCCGTAAGAAGTGGATAACTGACCTACGCCTTCTGTGTAGCGGACCAATCCGGAGTGGAAGTCGCCGTAGTTGGCGGACAGTTCACCCAGTCCTCTTTGCAGCTGGGCAAACCCGCTCATATCCGTTTCTTTCAATGATGCAGACAAATTATTCGAGATGGAAGTCAGCTGTCCGCTCATCTCGTTGACGGAACCACTCACCTGATTCAAGGTCGGTTCCACGGCCGCGAAGGCTTCCTTGACGCTTGCATAGGTCCCCTTCACTTTTTGCGCAGCTTTATGGGACTGCACCAGTTTATCCACTACCTGGGGATCCGCTCCGCTTTCATATAATGCGGCAATTTCTTCTTCCGAAAGCTCGGAAGCAGGGATTCCCGATATCGCAGCATCCAATGCTGCGTAGGCTGAAGAATAGTTCTTCTGCAGGGTCGATAATCCATTCGCGGCTTGTGTAAGGCCATCTGCCAATTGCGTCAAACCAGCTGGCAGCTCATTCAAAGCTGATAAATCCATTTCAGCAGGATTTGCAGCCAGTGACTGATTGATGGTTCGCAGTGCATCGCCGATAGAATTCGAGGCTCCGACAATTTGAGACGAAGAACCGTTCAATTCACTGATGCCATTTTTATATTGAGCCGAACCGTCGCGCAGGCTCGATGCCCCATCGTTCAATTGGGACACACCATTTTTCAGGTCGGCCACCCCGGTATTTAATTTCCCGATGGCATCTGATAGTTCCGATATGTCATCCGTCATACCTTCTGTTCCCGTGGTATCGATCGGGAGTGTGGAAGGGACCGCCGCGATTTGAACACCCTCGAACTCAAAGTCCGCTACATCCGCTTCCACGCTTAGCTTTTTCTCTTTTCCAGGCATGACGGTAAAGGTGATTTGCTTATTCTTCCCGGCATTCGCCACCATTCCGTCTGCCGCTTCGATGTTCTCATACGTATTCGGCAGGTTCAGGGAAACCTGCAATAAATAATTCTCATAGAAGACAGTACCTGCATTCTTATTTTCAGCAGTATCGATGTTGATTTCGAGGTGTCCGCTTTTACCTGCAAGTTGTGATGGATCGATTTTCTTCCCATCCAAGCTATACGATACCGTCACATCCCATGGTAACTTTGTATCTTCTTTCATGTTTCCTTGATACGTGAACTTTCCTTCCGGGGCATCCATTTCAATCTTCTGCCCCTCCAGCTCAAGCTTCTTCAGATCCGTCAGATTCTTGACGCTGCTGAATTCCCCGTAATCGAGGATCTTTCCGGCCCTCTCAACCTCGAAGGTATTCACGACATAGATAGAATCCAGGTCCCCAGCTGCGTCCAATGTCGCGTACACGACTTCATCCTTCGAAGTGACCTTTCCTTCCGTTGCCGCTTGGGCTGGTACACTAAGAAATGAAGGCAAGAATAGCATCAACGCGAGTGCAGAATAACGTAATTGTTTTTTTCTCATCATCATTTCTCCTCATAATAATTTGCTTTATACGTTGTTTTCTTAATGACTTTATCGAATACCAGGAGCATAGCCGGCAGGACCAAGAGGACCATGATAAAGGCTAGCAGCGCCCCCCTGCCCATCAATAGACCGATGGATCCAACAATCGGATTGGAGGAGGTGATCCACAGAATAAAGCCGACACTCGAAAGGATCGCTGCCGAAATCGAAATCGAGAATGTCTTCTCATCCAGGGTTCTCACCATTGCTTCTTTAGCAGGCATTTCCTTGCGATAATGGGTATAAGCCTCTGTGAATAAAATCCCATAATCCACCGTCGCTGCAAGCTGTACCGTACTGATGATCAAGTAGCCTACAAATACGAGTGGTGTATTCGTGAAATATGGAATCGATAAATTGATCCATACGGCCGCTTCAATCGTGATGAGCAGCACCACCGGAATCGTAATCGATTTAAAGCTGAACAGCAGCACAAGGGCAATCGTCACGACCGTCAGCACATTCACGACCACATTATCTTTGTTGACGGTATTCTTGATATCATAAAGCGTCACGCTTTCCCCAAGCGCCAATGCTTCATCTCCGTAATAATCCGCCGCCGCTTTTTCCACCTTCTCTACAATGGAAAAAGGAACCTCCCCTTCCGTACCCTGACTTGTGTTAATGACGATTCGGCTGTAGTTTTCAGAGTAGAATTCATCCGTGATCGATTTATCCAGATATTCAGGGGGGATCTCAGAACCAACCTGATTCACATACGCCATGACTCCTGTCACATAATCAAGGGATTCGATGTCCTCCACGAGCTCCTTTTCTTTGGCCGTATCTCCTTTAGGAACTAAAAGAACGATGGGTGTCGTTTCACCAAATGCCTCCTCCACCTTCTTGAAGTCACTCCCGACACGGGTGTTTTCCGGCTGCTCACCTGACCCGTAAATGAATGACGTATTCGTTTGCCCGAGGAAGGCAGGGACCAGAATCGCAAATACAAAGATCAGGCTCGGAACCTTCCATTTCAATACCTTGTTCCCGATACCTGTGAAGCTCGGTACAAAGCTCTTATGTTTCGTCTTATCCATCCATTTATAGAAAACTAATGTCAGTGCAGGCAGGAACACCATCACACTGATAAAGCTCAGGACGATCCCCTTCACCAGGTTCACCCCGAGATCCGACCCGATCTGAAACTCCATGAACGTAAGGGCGATAAAGCCGAAGAACGTCGTTGCCGCACTTGCCGTGATCGCAGGAAAACTCTTCTTCATCGCCAGCTTCATCGCTTCTTCAGGATCATCCGTCACTTTCCGGTAATCGGAAAAGCTATGAAGCAGGAACACCGCGTAATCCAGCGACACCGCCAGTTGCAGGATCGGCGCAACGGATTGGGTGACGAAGGAAACCTCCCCAAGGAAGATATTCGTTCCCAGGTTGATGAGAACCGACACCCCGATCGCCGTCAGGAAGAACAGCGGTTCGATCCACGAAGTCGTTGAGACCACCAGAATCAAAATAATGAGGGGTACCAGTAACATCCCTGCATACATCGATTCACTTCCGGCCATTTTCTGAGAACTTGCCGTATTGGCCGCTTCACCGGCAATCGCACCATCACTACCGATCAGCTCATAGATTTCATCGGTGATCCGGACTTCATCGCCGGTACGGACACTGATTGAAAACAGCGCATTCTGATCACTGTAGTAATTCTCGACCGTCTCCTTGTCCGCCACTTCCAAAGGCGTTTTCAGGTCGACCATATCATCCAGCCACATCACATCCGATACTCCGTCTATGGCTTCCAGCTTTTCTTTAAATTCGAGTGCCTCCTGTATCGTCACACCCGTAACCATGACCCGCGTATCAGGAACGTCACCCGTGAACTCCTTTTCCATGATGTCCATAGCCTGTGTCGACTGGGCATCATCAGGCAAATAATCGACCATATTATAATTGACCTTCACAAAAAACTGCGCCGCCGTAGACAGCACCGTCACCAGTATAAACGCAATCAGAACAGCTTTCTTATGCTTTATGATCCAAGATGCAATATTTATCATCTTTCATCCTCTCTTGTCTCTTTCACATTTTCACATTATCATTATAATAAACACCGTGTTGGATATTCAACGGACAGTTGCATAAGGAATGTTCAATACTCAACACATCTTTCGCGTATGTTGGATAACTCAGAAAAAGCAGGAAAGGAACGCTGATCTTTGAACTCAAAAATGGACCGACGAAAAAAATATACACGCATGGTTTTAAAAGAAAGCCTCTTGAAACTACTGCAGACTCAATCAATCTCAAGCATCACCATCAAAGAAATCTGTGAAACAGCAGACATCAACCGATCCACCTATTATGCCCACTACTCAAACCAATACGAACTGCTCGAAGCAATCGAAGAAGAATTCATCGAGGACCTTACCGTCACACTGGGTAAGTATAACTTCTCAAAAGAAGAAGAAGCCTTGCAAATGACCGAAAAACTATTCGAATACATCGCCGACAAAAGCGATATCTGCGAGGCCCTTCTAAGCGAGAACACCGATATGTACTTTCTAAAAAAAGGCATGATCATCACCCACGAATTCATCTTCAAAAACTGGATCACCGAAAGCCGGATCGATCAAGAAACCTATGAATACATCAATATGTTCATGGTGAGCGGAAGTATTCATGTTATCAAAAATTGGGTCGAGAATGGAATGGATAAGACGCCTGAAGAGATGGCGGCGATATTGCACCGGTTTATTAATCGGGGGTTGTCGGGAGTGAGGTAGGGATATTGCCACAAAAAAGGAGCCTACCTGAAAACGTTTTTAGTTAACGTCTTCGGGTAGGCTCTTTAATTATTCATTTTCTTTGGTACCAAGCCTGCTGTTCATGCATGATCTTAAAATAGAGTTAGTGAGTTTATCAGCACCCACTACAGACCACCGTTATTGCTTGGAAGAACTCGCCACGCTTCTTCAAGCACAAGTTCTTCTCCCTTAATTTCCTGCACATCGGTTTGCATCTTTGTTGCAGCAACCAAAACTGGAAAATGCTTTTCCACATACTCTTGATGGAATCTCTCATTTTCCCAGCAAGAAAACACAAGAAAATCTCTCATTCTCTGTTTAGAACTAGCAAATAATCCCCCAAGCAACCCTTCAGCTACGCTCATTCCCGGATTCCAAATCGTCTCTTGCATTTCAATAAAATGATCACTATGATCAGGTTTCACTTGTACCCTGGCCATTCGAACATATTTCCCCTTCTCAAATGCATGAATGATTCTCTTTTCCGAGCCAGGGATCGTAATCGTTTCCTCATATAAAGATACATCGATAAACTTATAGGTACTTGATTGATTGGAACGAAAAAAGATTTCGTCATGTGAGTTATCCATAAAATATTGATAGGCCACTTGATTTTCCCAAAAAGCAAAAATACAGGCTGTTAATGGTTCCTTATTACTCCACCCACCAACCTGGCCCAAAAATCCGTTCAGCGGACTCAGCGCTTTCCAAATTTTCTGTTCTTCGAAAAAGTCTTCCTTACATTCCTCGCTCACTTTACACGTAATGACTTTAATAATCATCATTCTAACTCCCTACTAAGAAATTTCAAGGGTAACGGAGCTTTTAACCTGAGACATCTTTCTCAGCAAGGATTTATACCTTAATCAACACCTTCCCCTCATAATCACGACTCTCTATCAATTCATGCGCTTTTGCTGCATCTCTCAAATCAAAGATCTGTGCAACAGGCAGGATGACTTTCTTGGAGGCAAATAACTTTATGACCGTATCAGCAACAGGAGCTAAAAGTTCCGGTCGCTGTTTCCTGGTCGTCCCTAAGCTGAAGCCTTTTACATTTCTGCAGGAACTATGAACATCGCTTGTTCTAAAGGTACCGGCTTTTCCACTGCTGTTGCCGAATTGAACAAGGGTTCCATATAGACCCAAACACTCCAGACTCTTGGAAGTGACTTCACCTGCTACTGAGTCGAAAATGACATTTGCTCCTTGATCACATGTGCTCGTAAGGACTTCCTCTTTAAACGAGTCGTATGTACAAACGAGATCTGCACCTAAGTTCTTCACATAGTTTTCTTTCCGAATGTTCCCCACTGTTGCAATGATCGTTTCTACCCCTGCAAGTTTTGCTAGTTGTACAAGCATTGAACCAACACCACCGGCAGCACTATGGATGACGATCGTATCGCCCTTTTTCACTTGACCGACATTATGTAAGAGAAGGTAAGACAAGATTGATACGGTCGGCATGGCAGCCGCCTGTTCAAGAGGAAGACTGTCTGGGATCTTGAATACCAATTGTTTATTTGCCTTCACATATTCTGCGTATGATCCACCTACGGGAAAGGCGATGACACGGTCTCCGACGGAAAAAGGAGACGATTTCCCCGCCTTCACAATGGTTCCCGAAACATCCAATCCAAGACTGAAGGGGAAGTTACCCTTCACTTTAGTGCCTTTCCGTGACTTGATATCTGCATAATTCACACTAGTAAATGCGGTTTTTATCAACACTTCATCTTCAGTAATTTCCGGGCATTTCACATCCGTGAATACAAGTACATCTGAATTTCCGAACTCATTTTGAATAACTGCTTTCATTATTGTAGCTCCCTTATACAACAAAGTAGAATCTCCTGTATAACATATTTTCCCATCACTTACTTTTCATTCTACTGTAAAAAGAGGCATTCGAATAATATTAAAACTGAAAGGACAATCATTACCTTCTCTTATTGATATAAGAAAAATCAGTCCATGACAACCAATAAAAAGCAAGCAGGAAAATATCCTGCTTGCTCTTGACTGCCTTTATTCAGCTTCAAATATTTTACCCTAAGCATGGAAGCTTGTAGAAAATAGGTATCTTTACTACCTATTTCTCATTCTCTTCATTCTCATACGTGCCATATTGACCATTCTCTGTATCAATGACTCCGCTCGTATACGAATCCATGATCTGCTGGCTCACCTGTTCATTTGCCCGCTCGTCATATGTTAACTGTTTTTTCGGATCCCTCTTCTTCATGTCGATTCCCCCTTATAAAATAAGTAATCTATTCCCTTATATTGTTCGAAAATTGGATACAGATATGAGTGGAAAAATATAGTATGATAAAGGTAAGGAGGGGATAACAATGAGTTTAAAATATCAGAACATATTAGTAGCTGTAGATGGATCCAAAGAAGCGGAATGGGCATTCAAAAAAGGGATCGCCATCGCTAAACGGAATGATGCTATTCTTTCATTGATACACGTGATCGATACCCGTTCCTTCGCGGCAATCGAATCCTATGATCGTACAGTAGGAGAAAGAGCTATCAAGTATGCTGAAGAATTGTTAGAAGAGTACAAAGCAGAAGCTGCAGAAGCAGGGTTAACAAAAGTCAAAACCTATGTCGAGTACGGCTCCCCGAAAGTGATCATCCCAAGAGAAGCAACAAAGAACGTAGGAGCAGACCTTGTCATATGCGGCGCAACCGGACTCAACGCCGTCGAACGATTCCTCATCGGAAGTGTGTCAGAGCATATCACCCGTGCTGCCCATTGTGATGTTCTTGTTGTAAGAACAGAAGAAGTGGAAGAGTAATTTCATAAAAATAAGAGAGCCGTTGAATGTAGATTGTCACTACGTTCAACGGCTCTCTTTTTCTACACTGATTGAGCAGTATGGTATTTCAAATGAGCTTTCCCCTTCTCAATCTGAACCTTCACTTGTTCAAACCCGGTACCACCATACGATTTTCTTCTTTCAACCGCCGAATACGGAGTCAAAATTGAATAAATATCTTCTTCAATCAAGGAAGAAAATTCACCGTACTCCTTCAAAGAAACATCCTTCAGGTAGCAGCCTTTTTCAATACAATAGAGAACCAGCTTCCCGACAATTTCATGGGCTTGCCTGAACGGAATTCCTTTCATCGCCAAATAATCGGCAAGTTCCGTCGCATTGGAAAAGTCATTCCCAACTGCTTCCTCCATTTGTTTCGTGTTCACTTTCATCGTAGAGATCATTCCAGTGAAAATCTTCAGGGATCCCACCACCGTTTTAACGGTATCAAACATACCTTCCTTGTCTTCCTGCATATCCTTGTTGTACGCAAGAGGCAAGCCCTTTAAAACGGTAAGTAGAGAAATGAGATTCCCATTCACTCTTCCGGTCTTCCCTCTGACAAGCTCCGCCATATCCGGGTTTTTCTTTTGCGGCATGATGCTGCTGCCTGTCGTGAAGCTGTCATCAAGCTCGATGAATCGAAACTCTTCCGTCGACCACAGAATCATTTCTTCCGCTAAACGGGAAAGATGCGTCATCATAATCGAACTGTTGCTCAGGAATTCCAGGATGAAATCACGATCACTTACGGCATCGAGACTGTTTTCATAGCATGAACCGAAGCCGAGCAGATCAGCTGAATATTCCCGGTCGATCGGGAATGTCGTCCCAGCCAGTGCCCCTGCGCCTAATGGAGATATGTCGATTCGCTTTAGAGAGTCAACGAGACGCTCCTTATCCCGATTGATCATCCAGAAATAACACATCAGATGATGAGCGAAAGAGATCGGCTGGGCACGTTGAAGATGAGTATATCCAGGAATGATCGTTTCTACATTTTTTTCCGACTGAAGGATGATCGCCTCCTGAAGATCCTCAACGAGTTTCACGATTTCTTCCACTCGTCTCTTTAGAAACAGATGCATGTCAGTCGCAATCTGGTCATTTCGACTTCTGCCTGTATGAAGTTTACCGCCGACCTCACCGATTAAATCAATCAGCTGCTTCTCCAAGTTCAGGTGGATATCTTCATACTCTACAGAAAACTGAAGTTCATTCTTTTCGGCTTTTCCGTACAGCACTTGAAGTCCGTCAAGGATTTGATCCGCTTCATTGACAGTCAAGATCCCGCATTTTTTTAACATTTTCACATGGGCGATGCTGCCTTCAATATCTTCTAGAACGAGCTCCTGATCGAAAGAGATGGATGCGTTGAATTCATCCACCCATTCTTCAGGCTTCTTTGTGAAACGTCCTCCCCAGAGCTTGCTCATAGAGTCACTTTCTCCTTCTTCTCAGCGTTGACCATTGCTGAAACCTTTGTCGGCAGACCCCATAATTGAATGAATCCAACGGCTGCATCATGATCGAATTCATCTGCTTTAGTATACGTCGCAAGTTTTTCATCATATAAGGAATTCGGTGATTTTCTTCCTTCCACGATTGCATGACCCTTGAATAACTTCACGCGTACGACACCATTCACATACACCTGAGTTTGATCAAGGAATGCTTTCAATGCTTTATTAAGTGGCGAAAACCATAATCCTTCATAAATCAATTCCGTCATTTTCTTCTCGATCACAGGTTTGTAATGAGCAAGTTCTTTCACAAGCGTGAGGTCTTCAAGCTCCTTATGTGCCTTTAACAGCGTGACGGCAGCCGGGCACTCATACACTTCACGTGACTTGATCCCCACCAGGCGGTTCTCCACATGATCGATACGTCCGACCCCATGCTTACCAGCGATGACATTCAGTTTGGAAATGATCTCATGCAGCGGATATGCGACATGATTCAATTCAACAGGAACACCATTAGAGAATGTAATCTCTACCACATCAGCTTCGTTTGGTGACTCTTCAATACTGGACGTTAAATCATATGCATCCTCAGGTGGAGCAGCCCATGGATCTTCAAGAACACCACATTCATTGCTTCTTCCCCATAAGTTCTGATCGATGCTATAAGGAGAATCAAGATTGATCGGAATAGGAATACCCTTGTCCTTTGCATATTCAATCTCTTCTTCACGTGACCATTTCCATTCGCGAACCGGTGCAATCACTTCTAGGGAAGGATTGAGAGCCGCGATGGATACTTCAAATCTCACCTGGTCATTCCCTTTTCCCGTACATCCATGTGCCACCGCCGTAGCATTTTCCTGCTCAGCGATTTCCACAAGTTTTTGGGCAATCAAAGGTCTTGATAGAGCGGATACCAGTGGATACTTTCCTTCGTACATGGCATGACTTTGTAGGGCAAGAAGGGCATATTCATTCGCAAATTCTTCCTTAGCATCAATCACAAAGCTTTTTGAAGCTCCTACTTTCAGCGCCTTCGCTTGAACAAAATCTAAATCTTTTCCTTCCCCGACATCCAGGCAACATGCAATCACTTCATATCCTTTTTCCTTTAACCATTGAACCGCGACTGACGTATCTAAACCACCTGAATAGGCTAATACCACTTTTTTATTCATCCGTATCTCCTCCTGTTGATTTTATATAAAATGAATATTTATTCTTTATGATGAATTTATATTAGCAGTTAATGAGAGATACATCAATACTTATTCATAAATTTGTATAAATATTTTATCGATGGAATGTGAGATTCCCTTTGTACTGGGCTTGTCGGTTCATTTATTGTAGGATGAAAGAAGAATGAAACGTAAGGAGCATCCATATAGATGAAAAACGAATTTTTTTCATATAATTCAAGACTCGGGATCCATCTTCCCCGGTTGTCGAAGGATTGGCACGCTTATTCTTCTTTAGAACAAGAAATGGTTCTTCTTGAATGGGAACGCATGCGTGGAATGATTCCTGACCGGATCCAGGAAATCGATGTGGAGATTGAGAGACTGCAGGCGGAGTTAGCCCAGGAAGACAATTTCGAGAGATCCTGCATGATCAATGGAGAGATTGCCGAGAGAGCTTCAGAGATCAATGATTTATGGATCTGGTATCGGACCACTCCGGATAAATCACAAAGGGGAATGATGTAAGCACATCACTCCCCTTCGTTTATTGGTCATTTTTCTTTTCGCGTAAATAGCGGTACTGATAATATTTTTCCGCAAAATCTGTAATTTTTCTGGAAAGCTGATAATTCGAACCCGCACCGATGGCGATGCTGACAAGGGGCAGACCGGACCACTTCTTCCCTTTGAACATAGTGATGGCCATGGCTTTAAGCGCCTGTTTCATAGATCCTTCCAGCCACGTGTAGTCTGTCAGCTGCTCCGATCCATCATAGAAGTAATTGGAATCTTTCTTATTTAAATCCTCCATCAGATCTTCCCAGGCAAGGGCACGGAGCCTCGCCGGAAGGGTCGCCGCATGAAACACCTTCAGTGACGTCATCATTTCAAATGGGGTCTGAACATCAAATCCATAGGTGATGGCAATGAGTTGCACCGAACGAAGATTGATGACGAGCATGGCAGGCAGATCAGAACCGATCGCTACCAGGCCGCCGGTCCCCGTAACCCCTCCTTGTAACAGAGAGTAGATGCGATGTCGTCCCGCATGCTGTTCCGCTATGTAATGAAGCTGATCAATCGTTAAATAATGAAGATCCTCGACCGTCTGAATGTCTTGATTAAAGGCTCGTGCCGTCACAAGGATGCGCTCACGGGCGTCATTTTGCATCTGTGAACCTTGAATCAGAGAGTGCATGTGGAACAACCAGCCATCCAGGCGCTGGAAAAATTGGCCCTGAACATCTTCAGGGATGGATTCAAATGCGTAATCCAACCATTTCACATATGTATGCTCCAAATCATTCGCTTCGTATTCAAATAATTCTTCTCTCCACGCTTTGATCGACTGCCATACCTGATTATCTCGTTCTGACCAATTCACTTCTCCCACTCCTTTTACATTCGTTAAATTACGTATAGTATACCATATCTAGGGAGGACATCACTTATACGCAAGAAAGTCTTTTGAATACTCTGTTATTTATTTTTCTTAAAAAAACAGGATCCCCCGAAAGGCGATCCTGCGCATATTTATTAGATATTTCCTTTTTCCACTACATCACGTGCAATCATGACTTCTTCGTTTGTCGGAATGATCATGACTTTTACAGGTGAATGCGGGTAGTTAACGAATGCTTCTTTACCGCGGACCTGATTACGTGCCGGATCCCAGTATACGCCCATGAATTCCAAGCCTTGAAGGACTCTTTCACGGATTAGCGTACTGTTTTCACCGATACCTGCTGTGAAGACAATTGCGTCTACACCGTACATGCGGGATGCATAAGAACCGATGTATTTATGGATACGGTTGGCGAACACTTCAAGAGCCAGTTCTGCACGCTCGTTACCTTCTGAAGCCTGTTGCTCGATGTCACGAAGGTCACTTGAGAATCCGGATACACCCAGCATACCGGATTTCTTGTTCAGGATGTTCAATACTTCATCAGCCGTTGATCCCGTTTTTTCCATGATGAACGGGATAAGAGCCGGGTCGATATTACCTGAACGAGTACCCATGGCAACCCCTGCTAAAGGAGTGAAGCCCATTGACGTATCGATGGATTTACCGCCTTCGATCGCTGCGATACTTGCACCATTCCCAAGGTGACAAGAAATCAGGCGGACTTGCTCTTTCGGACGACCAAGCATTTCCGCAGCACGCTCGGATACATACTTATGGGAAGTACCGTGGAAGCCGTACTTACGGATTCCGTAATCTTCATAGTACTCATAAGGAAGGCTGTATAAGAATGAGCTTTCCGGCATGGATTGGTGGAACGCTGTATCAAAGACAGCAACCGCAGGTACATTCGGCAATACATTATGGAATGCCTTGATACCCGTAAGGTTTGCCGGGTTATGAAGTGGAGCCAGATCAGAAAGTTCTTCAATCTTAGACACTACTTCGTCCGTGATCAGAACGGATTCATTAAAGACCTCGCCACCATGTACGACACGATGTCCGATCCCGTCGATTTCATCAAGTGAATCGATGATGCCAAAGCCTGTCAGCTTTTCAAGCAGCATCTTTACCGCTACCTCATGGTTCGGAATATCTGTCACTTCTTCACGTTTCTCATCATTAACCGTTATATTAAATACCGCATCATTCAGTCCGATACGTTCAATAAGACCTTTAGTAATAACCGTTTCTTCAGGCATATCAAAAAGCTGAAACTTTAAAGAAGAGCTTCCAGCATTAATTGCAATCACTTTTTTTGCCACGTTGTATCGCTCCTTTTGTTTTCGATCTCTTGACTCTTATTTATTCTGTTCATTGAATCATTTTTTATCTCTCAATTCCCCATTAAATCACTGACTCCCCTCTATTTCAAGAAAAAGCTTGAAATGACATCGTTTTCATGTTAAATTAAATATTTTCGCAAAAATTAGAATTCGTAGTGATATAGAGATAGTAGCGTGGAAGTTGGAGCTTGGAAGTCGACGCGGGTTTTGTCGAACCGTGCAGAACGGTCGATATATTGAAAAAACGGTTGATATATTATTTTAACGGTCGATATATCTGGATAATGGTTGATAAATCCGAATAACGGTTGATAAATCCAAATAACGGTTGATAAATCCAAATAACGGTCGATATCCTAAAATCGAATGCCTCGTTTCCTTCATACCCGTAACAGAAGGAGAATAAAACAAAAAAACAAGACCGCCATAGGGCAGTCCTGTCGATTACTATTGTTTATTCTGAGCAAGCCATTGATCGATCTTGGACATGATGTCCTGCAGGGCACGTTGATTGGATAGGCTTGGCAGCTGTGCAAGCAATACTTCTTTAGGTGGCTTGAGGCCATCTTTTTTCTTTTGAAGGACCAGGATGCTTTTCGCTGAGTTTTTGTTTTTGAACAGGGAAAGAGGCAGTTGTAAGAAGCCTTGGATGTCTGCCTTCTCTTTCAAATACGTTTGCAGCTGTGCGCTGTATGGAGATTCGAAAAGTCCATTTGGCACGATGAAGAAAAGGTATCCTCCGTCTTTCGTGTGCTTCAGGCTTTGTTCTATAAACAGATGATGGGCATATGAATGGCCTTCTTCTGCTTTCAACTCATAATCCTGTGCTCTCAGATCGTTCGGGTAATAGCCGATTGGCAGGTCACACAACACAAGGTCTACGGGATCGATGAACAGCGGTTCGATTGAATCCTGATTGAAGAGCTGTAATGGATGTTTTTGAAGGTCTGCTCCCACGTATGCGAGTTTGATTAATACTTCATCAATTTCAACCCCGATGGATTGTGTTTCTTTTCCTGGCATCTGGTTTAGAACCGTCGTCAGGAGGTTTCCTGTTCCGATCGCCGGGTCCAGGATGGTGAGTTGGTCTGTACCCCGGGTGAATTTATTGACTAAGTAGCTGATAAATAAACCAAGAGAGTCCGGCGTCATTTGATGGTTGGGTTGTACGTTTTCTTTCATCCCTTTTAGTATCGCGAACTGAAAGGCTTTACGGATATTTTCATTCTCCAGCTGAGAGAGACTCACTTCATCGTACTTTTTGTTCAGGCGTTTCTTGGTCAGCTCACTTATTTCCTCTTGCAGGACGTCACCCTGAAATAGGTTTTCCCCTGTTTCGGCAACGGCTTCTAAATAACTGCACGCTAATTCCTCTTGCAGCAGTGTAGCCGTTTCATCGATTATTCCAAATAATGATTCGACTGGTGAATTAATCATCGGCACTCATTCCTTTATCACAATTTCATTCATCTATTTTACCTCTGTCCACAACGTTTGTAAAAAAAAACAATGCTGACCATGGGTAAATCAGGTCAGCATGTCTCGAGAATATTCTGGTTGGGACAGGATTATTTCGCGTTTTTCACTGCTTCAACGGCAGCGTCATAATCCGGATGGTCAGTCGCTTCGCTTACATATTCCACATACGTTACTTCATCATTGCTGTTTACAACGAATACAGCACGTGCAAGAAGACGAAGTTCCTGGATGTGAACGCCGAATGCTTCACCGAAAGAAAGGTCGCGGTGGTCGGATAGAGTTTGAACATTCTCAATTCCGTTTGCCCCGCACCAGCGCTTTTGAGCGAATGGAAGATCCACGGAAATCGTCAATACTTCTACATTATCAAACTTGGTAGCTTCTTCATTGAATTTTCTTGTTTGTGCATCACAAACACCTGTATCGATGGAAGGAACGACACTGATCAAACGCACCTTGCCTTTGGAATCATTCAGTGTGACTTCCGATAAATCATTAGCTAATACTGTGAAGTTAGGAGCTTTGTCCCCTACTTTTACCTCATTACCTAATAGAGTGACAGGGTTATTCTTAAACGTAATGTTTGCCATTATTTGTTCCTCCTCCATAATGATATGTACATGTTAATAGTACAGAAAAACGATACGGTAAAGCAAATCATAGGGGTTCTTTTCAAAAAAAAAGATGAGCTCACTCATACTAGAGTAAGCTCTCTATCTTTTACAGATCAAGTTTTTGATTGTGATTACCCTGACTGTTATTGTCCTGCTTATTCTCGTTCTTTTTCATCATACCCTGGATTTTGTCGATGGCACCTGGAGCTAAGTCCAGCAGGCGATCGATCAGATGAGTGCTTTCATCCAAGTGAAGCATCTTGATTCCTTTTGAACTGACGATCAGGAAAGCGATCGGCGTGATGGAGACACCGCCCCCGCTACCTCCACCGAATGGCTGCTGTTTAGGGGATGACTTGTCACTTCCTCCGTCTCCGCCTTTTCCGCCACCGTCATCTTTTCCTTTGCCTCCATCAATGATGAACTCACTTCCGCCTGCAGCAAATCCAAAGCCAACCTTTGATACAGTCAGGATGACACTTCCATCGGGTGTTTCAACGGGATCACCGATAATCGTATTCACATCGATCATTTCTTTTAAATTTTCCATTGCCGTGGTCATTAGACCTTCAATAGGATGTTCTGACATGTAAAGACCTCCTTATTAAACTGAATGTTTTTCTCCAGAAAGTGTGGAGAGGGGTTTTGTCTTGAACTTAGTCATACCGCCTCTCCAGTACCGAAGTATCTTGAAACCTACTAGGATAGCATTCCCTATGCGAAACTGGATAATACATGAAAATTGAGTTTGGATCACAGCGTGCTGAAAAGTCGGAGTCACCTCTATGACGGGCACGGACTGAAGGCGCATATATCCACTCAGAATGCCGATGATACTTCCTTTCATTCCCCAAATTGTTCCTGTTAGGGTACCTGTTGAAGCTGCATCACCAGTGCCGAATAACGTTTTCCATTGCACATGATCCAATTTGACCTTCTTGAGAAACGACCTGATGATTCTGTGAAGTGATTGGACATGTATGATGATCTCCTTCGTATCATTCAAACTATCTATAAAATCATTTGGAGTGATTTTCTTTTTAGAAACTTTTTTATTTGATGGATTGCTTTCATTACCTTTTTTCTTCTCTTCCTCAAACACGACATTCGGACCATCGTCATCGAGTTTGACTAACGGAATATCGATTGTATACTTGATCAAGCCAAACCATGCCCTCAGCTTCACCTTGAAATGGTCATTATCATTTCCGTGGTACAACGAGAGAGTAACGGTCAGCTTCGTAATAATAAGAAGAAAAAAGATCAACAAGATAAGTGCCATAACGATTAGTAACGCCCAAATCCACCAGCTCATATTTTCACACCCTTCAACCTCTTATTATGGCCTTTGCCTGGGAAAATAAACTAAGGAGGAGAGATTTTGTGCGGGGTCGGGCTTGTTTTATGGCTAAAAAGAGTATTATTTGAAGAAATCACTTGCGATATTGTATTTTTTCCGGTCACGGGATGATTCTAGGTTAACGCGAGGGCAATCCAGACGTCACCTTTATAATGATTGCGTCGTTCTCCTTTGGAATTGCGTCTTTTTTTCATTTATTGCGTCATTTCTAACCTTAATTGCGTCGTTTTTCGGTTAATTGCGTCGCTTTTAACATATATGCGTCTTTTTACATTTAATGGAAAACACAAAGCTTTTACCTCAAAAAAAAACCAAACCCATATAAACAGGTTTGGTTTCTATTTATAGTGCCGGATTAAACTCCAGCTTCTTCTTTTCCTGAACCACCGTCGTATCTGCAAACAAATCATGTATCCCTTGTTTTTTATTCGTGAAGGCTACGACCACGTAGAGAATAAAGATCGTGGTAGAGATAAATCGGCCGATCAGCTCTCGAAATATAATCGTTCCCCACGAAGGCTTCCTTCCTTTTAAATCGATGACCTTAATGCCGAACACCATTTTACCGATCGTTTGGCTGAAGTATTTGGTCATCAGAATGAAGTAGCCATAGAAGACGATACTTGTTAATATCGAAATCGGTGCAAACATGGAGCCTTCCGAAAGGGAAATGTCCAATAGTTTAAAGACTGGATTCACGATTAACCGGGTAATGCTGCCAATCACGATAAGGTCCAGTAAGTACGCCCAGAACCTTATCCAAAATCCTGCCAAGTAATATCCGTCGTTGAGCCTTGATGAATCAGGAGATGGGGAATCGATTTCGATCCGCTCCCGCTCTTCATCATGTAGTACAGAACGATCTTGTGTGTCACTCACTTCATTCACCTTCCTTATTCAGAGTATAGATACATTAATCGCGGAGAATTTGGCTTAGATAGCAGCTTCATTAATGCGGCTGCTTCCATGTCCTGCCCTATCATTTTCTTTGCACCCATACTGAAGAATTCGGAGAAAGGATCGCCTGCCGTATATTCAAATACTTGAGCACCTTTTAACTTATAATCTTTTTTCATGGCTTCAATGGTATCCTCTACATAGCCGAATTCGTCAATCAGATTGACTTCTTTGGCCTGGATTCCATCATATACTCTTCCGTCAGCGATTTTCTTGACCTCTGCTTCTGACATATCTCGGCCACTTGCAATGACATCGACGAATCCTTCATAGGAATTATCGATCATCGACTGTAGTATTTTTCTTTCTTCATCCGTCATTTTACGGGTCGGGCTCATGATGTCTTTATACGGTCCACTCTTGATGGTCACGAAATCGACTCCATATTTCTCTGCGAGCTCCGAGTAGTTGATGCTTTGCATGATCACACCGAGTGAACCGGTCAGTGTTTCTTTGCTGGCGAATATTTTCGTAGCCGGTGCAGATATGTAGTAACCTCCGGAAGCTGCAGTGCCCCCCATTGATACATAAATCGGCTTTTTCGCTTTATCCATGATTTCGACAAGCTTCGAATGGATCTGAGCACTCTCCACTACGCCGCCGCCAGGGGAGTTCACTTTTAAAATAATTCCTTTGACAGATTTATCTTTTTGAACCGCATCCAGCTTATCCATAAAGAGTTCGTGGTTGTATCCCGGGCTTTCAAATAGAGAATTAGCGCCTCCCGTATCCTGAATGACACCCTCTACTTCTAAAACAGCGATCCGTTTCTGAGCATTCCCCTCATCAATCACTTCTTCTGAAAAAGGGTTGTCTGTTGCGCCAAGCATGTCTTCAAAGGCTTTATTAAAATCACCGGTCGCAGCAGATGTAGCGAAATTGACTACGACAGAAACAAAGAATAACACTACAGCAATCCCTAATGCCGTCCATCTTTTTGCATTCATCTTGTATATTCCTCCCTTGTTTACCCTATCTTATGTAAGGATATGAATATCATTCTCACGTGAAAACATGATAGAATATTCACTAAGTTAGATTCTAGCAAAATTTTAAGTAAATGGGAAAAATTATCTTATTTTTTTATTTCAGGGAGGGTACATACGATGAATAACCGTCGAAATATTTATTTCTATGCCTTAAAAGAAAAAGGGATGCAGGCAAAGCTGGATCGATTATACGAGCTTGCCAACCGTTATGATTTCAACATTGTCGATTCTCCAAAGACAGCGAATATCATTGTCAGTATCGGAGGGGATGGAACGTTTCTTCAAGCTGTCCGCCAAACCGGCTTCAGACAGGATTGCTTGTATGCTGGTGTTTCTACAGGTGGCACCCTGAGTATGTATTGTGACTTCCATATTGATGACACGTCCAAAATGATCGAAGCGATGACAACCGAGCAAATCGAGGTACGCAAATATCCTACCCTTGAAATCACCGTCGATAACCAAACCTCCTTCCATTGCCTGAATGAATTCAGCATCCGCTCCGGCATCATCAAAACCTTCGTCATGGACGTATTCATCGATGATAACCATTTTGAAACGTTCCGTGGAGATGGAATGATCATTGCCACTCCGACGGGAAGTACGGCTTATAATAAATCAGTAAGCGGAGCCGTGGTGGATCCGATGCTGCCTTGTCTTCAAGTGAGTGAGATGGCGTCCTTGAATAATAACCGCTACCGTACGCTCGGGTCTTCCTTCATTCTAAGCGATAAGCGCCGCTTGGTTCTCAAGATCGTTCAGGACGGTAATGACTACCCTGCAATGGGGATGGACAATGAGGCTCTTAGTATTCAACACGTGGAAAAAGTCGAAGCGAAACTAAGCGATAAAATCATTAAAACGGTAAAATTAAAGGATAATTCGTTCTGGGAGAAAGTGAAGCGTTCGTTTTTATAAAATAATGGGGTTCTGAATGGGTATCAGAACCCTGTTTTTCCTCTCTGTTGTGGGAAAACCAGGGGACATGTGCCACTTTTGACCAAACTTGTGCCACTTTCCGGAAAACTTGTGCCACTTTCAACCAAACTAGTGCCACTTTCCCCATTCGTTGCGCCAAATGGTGAACAAAACCAAGGTCCGTCCCTATACAAAACGCTCCAGCACATGCTGGAGCGTTTCGCATTTCATCAAGCGGATAATCTCGCTTCCCGTCTTCGCTTTCTGGCGTATTGCACTCTTGAAGCTGTGAAGATCGTTAAGGCGAGCCATATGAACATAAAGGAAATGAGATGGGTGAATGAGAATGTCTCGTTATAGACCCATATGCCGAGTATCAACGTGAGGGTCGGTGCAATGTATTGCAGGAATCCGACCATATAAAGCGGGATTAGCTGAGCCCCCTTTGAAAAGAACAATAAAGGGATGGCGGTTACCGCCCCTGCACCCATCAATAAGAGGTCCGTCCCTAACGATACATGGAAAAGGGACATGGAACCTTCATTGTACATGTAGCCAAGGTAGAGTAGGGACACTGGAGCGATGGTTAGGGTTTCCAGGGTCAGGCCGATGGAGGATTCGACTTGGATGAGTTTTTTGGCTAATCCGTATAGTCCGAAAGAGAATGCTAGACCAACCGCGATCCATGGAAAGTCCCCGTAGGATATCGTTAAAATCAGAACCCCGATCGCCGCCAATCCAAATGAGACCATTTGTGCCTTTGACAAGCTTTCCTTCAGGATGAACACCCCTAACAATACGCTCACCAGGGGATTAATATAATAACCCAGGCTCGCTTCCACCATTTGATTTGTATTCACGGCCCATATATAAATAAACCAGTTCGTACTGATCAATAAAGATGCAAGAAGTAAGGCAAACAGCTGCTTCTTTTTCGTAAGAGATGTTTTTATATATGCGGTAAAGTCCTTCCACCGTTTACTTAGGAATAAAAATAACAGCATAAACCAAAAGGACCAAAAAATGCGGTTAGCTAGGATCTCATAGGCGGAAACATGATTTAACCATTTCCAATAGATCGGGAGAATTCCCCATAAAAAATATGAAAAAGCTGTGTAGATGATTCCAGCTTGATCTTGCCTCATAAAAACACCCCCAAAAACTATTTCCGTTTCCGAAATATCTCCATTATATCGGTGAAAAGTTTTGGGGGCAATGATTATTTATTTTTTTTATAAACGATGGTCTCGTCTACAATCGTCATATCTACTATTTTATTTAACAATTGGTCGGCATCCACTTTGAAAGGATCCATGTCTAAAACGGTAAAGTCCGCCGTAAACCCTTCACGTATCTGCCCCCTGTCACTTTCATGGTGACAGGCATAGGCACTTCCCTTTGTAAACAGGGAGATGGCTTCATACATCGAAAGTTTTTCTTCAGGACGATACTCTATTTTGTCAGGGTCCAATGGATTCGTTCTCGTAACCGCCGCATGAATCCCCCAAAGAGGATTGATCGGCTCGATTGGCGCATCAGATCCGCCCGCACATGGAATGCCTTCCTCAAGAAGTGTTTTCCACGCATAGTTATATTGCATGTTTTCCTCTCCAAGTCTCTCAACCACCCAAGGAAAATCCGACGCAACAAACCTTGGTTGAATATCAAGAATTAACGGGAGATCCTTTATCTTTTCAATCAGCTCTTTACGCAGGATTTGGGCATGAATGAGTCGATCTCGTCTTCCGAAGTGAGATGGCTCTTTCATGATGCTATTCAGTACATTTTCAAATGCCTGATCACCAATCGTATGAACGGCAATCGGAAGATCATACTTTCTGGCCTTCTTCACAAGTTCAAGAAGTTTTTCGTTTGTATGGATGCTGACTCCGGTCGTACTTGGATCATCGGCATATGGATAGCTTAATAGAGCAGTCCTGCCGCCCAAAGCCCCATCAGCAAAGATCTTCATGGCGCCGAATTCAATAAATTGAGTGCCGCTGAGGAAGTGATGACCGTCTTCCTTCCAATCTTCTATCACTTCATGATGAACCAATAGATGAGCCCTGAATTTTTTCTGGCCTTCGGTGATGGTTTGTACAAATGCATCATACGTTTTCTTAAAGTTTCCATAGTAGCTTAAATCTTCTGTATGACCACCTACCAGTCCGTGCTCCCAGCAGCTTTCGATTCCTTTCGTCAGGGCACCCACAAGATACTCGGAGGAGATGGCCGGCAAGGCATCGATCATCAGATCCTGAGCCTTATCCTTTAACAAACCGTTCAATGCTCCATCCTCATCCCTCTCAATCAAACCTCCGGAAGGATCAGGAGTCCCTTCATCGATACCTGCATTTTTTAAAGCAAGTGAATTCACCACCATGGCATGACGGCAAATGCGTTTCAGGAGTACTGGATGATGGGGTACGACTTCATCAATTTCCCGCTTGGTTAAAACCGCCGCATCACTCCAGAGGTTTTCGTTCCAGCCTTCGCCGATGACCCATTCACCTTTTTCAAGGCCATTTGCTTTTTCTTTAATTGCTTCTAAAACTTCCTGCTTACTATTCATACTGGAAAGATCCAGTCTCATTAACGTTTCGCCGTGACCGATCAGATGCATGTGACTATCGACAAACCCGGGAAACATCACTTTTTGCCCAAGATCTACTTCGGACTCAATCGTGAATTGTTCATTCTTTAGCAGGTCTTCGGATGAGCCCAGCCCTTTGATGACCCCATCTTCCGTATAGACCGCTTCAACATGATGTCCTTCCTCTTGCATTGTGTAAATGATTCCGTTTTTCCATAAAGTGCCCATGATGTATACCCCTTCTTTATAAAAAAATTCTGTTTTTCAAATGTACCATATTATAGGAAGAATCTGAAAGAGAAAGCTTTTTCATAAGGTTCTTTTCATAAAGATTGTTGTTTTCTAAAATAGTATCTGCGAGAGCTCTGTCAACCAGTTTATGCTGGATGGTGAGGGGAACTGCTCCGCTTTCCGCGGACGTTCGGCCGAGCCTCCTCAGCTTCGCTTCCGGGGTCTCGGCACGTCCGTACTTCCGCAGGAGTCTACGCAGTTCCCCCTCACCATCTTTAACAGAATTTTCTTGACAGATCTTCAAGGTGTGCAAGAAAACAAAGTAACTAAAAAAAATTCTTCTTTCTTAAAAGGTAAATCAATCTCTACATACCCTTAAATGAGATTGTTTACTAAAATTCTTGTTTTAATTGTTTTTCATTAAGGATTCATGCTCAGTAAGTTGATTGGAGCGAAAGGATGATCGACTCCTGCGGGAATAGCTGGACAGGTGAGACCCCGCAGGCGCAGCCGAGGAGGCTCACCGCCAGCCCCGCGGAAAGCGAGCATCCTGGAGCGGAAATCAACTATTACTTTCTCCCTCTACAATAAGCAACAAACTTTACAAAAAGAGCCTTTTCATAAAAATAGAGAGCCCTAAAGGCTCCCTATCCCTGATTAGTTTTTAATTGAACTCATTTCTTTTTGCCTCAGCTCAATTCTTCTAATCTTGCCTGAAGTTGTTTTCGGCAATTCTTTCACAAATTCAATTTTACGCGGGTATTTGTACGGTGCGGTTAAGTCTTTAACATGCTGCTGAAGGGCAGGGATCAATTCGGGATCCTCTTGGTTCACATCATTTCGCAATACGACAAAGGCTTTCACGATCAGTCCCCTTACTTCATCGGGACTTCCTACAACGGCACATTCCTGAACCGATGGGTGCTTGACTAAGGCATCTTCCACTTCGAATGGTCCAATCGTATATCCGGAGCTGATGATGATATCGTCTCCTCTTCCTTCGAACCAGAAGTAGCCATCTTCATCCTTTTTCGCTTTATCACCTGTAATGTAGTAATCGCCTCTGAATTGCATCGCCGTCCGCTCGGGATCTTTATAATAATTTTTGAATAGAGCCGGTGTTTCTACATGAACCGCGATATCACCAACTTCCCCGACTTCACATGGATACCCTTCCTCGTTGATGATTTCGACTCTGTTTCCGGGAGTTGGTTTCCCCATTGAGCCCGGTTTCAGCTCCATGCCTTTCATGATGCCGACGAGGAGCGTGTTTTCGGTTTGCCCATAGCCATCACGGACTTCTATATTAAAATGTCTCTTAAAGGCGTCGATGACTTCCCTGTTTAATGGCTCTCCCGCCGATACTGCACTATGTAATTGATTTAGTTTATAGGATCCTAGATCATCCACTTTGGCCATCAGGCGATACTCTGTTGGTGTACAGCACAGAACATTGACTTCATTGTCCTGAAGCAATTGGAGATATTTATTAGGGTCGAATTTCCCTTGATACACCAGTCCAGTTGCCCCGGATCCCAGTACAGAAAGGAACGGACTCCAAATCCACTTCTGCCACCCCGGACCTGCAGTAGCCCAAACCGTGTCTCCTTCATTAATGGATAGCCATTCACGAGCTGCCGTCTTCAAGTGAGCGTATGCCCAGCCATGAGTATGGACAACCCCTTTAGGATTTCCAGTCGTTCCTGACGTATAAGATAGGAACGCCATATCATCACGCTTTGTATCAGCGAAGGATAATTCTTCAGAAGCTGTTTTCATTTCATCCTCTAACGCAATCCATCCTTCTTGTTTGTCTCCCACAACGAACTTTTGGAGATTTTCAATTCCTCTTACGTTTTCAAACTGCTCAACAAATGGAGAGTAAGCTACAATTCCTTTTACGTCACCGTGGTCGATTCTGTATTCAAGATCCTTCGTCCTAAGCATTTCTGAACTTGGGATCACCACGAGCCCGGATTTAAGAGCAGCAAGGTACACAGCGTAAGCTTCAATTAAACGGGGAACCATCACAAGAATGACATCGCCTTTTTCCAGGTTCGAACCCAAGAAAACGTTTCCAATTTTATTTACATTTTTCAATAATTCCTGGTAGGTGATTTCGGCTTTCGTTCCCACTTCGTCTTCCCATTTAATTGCAAGCTTCTGTTGATCACTTGAGTACTTCTCTACTTCCTCTACTAAATTGTACTTTTCTGGTGCAATAAGTTCTTCCCTCTTCATTCTGACTCCCCCTTGTTTGTCGATTCTTCTCTATTATACAAAATAATTCAAATTTTTTAAATTATTCGTTTATATTTTTCCTATATACAAATTATGAGGAACATTATCTCGCAAAGGAAAAGGCACTTTTCATAAAGTTTGTTGCTACCTGAGAGAAGAAAGTAGAAGTTGATTTCCGCTTGAAAACAGGGACCGTTCCTTTTCGCTCCAGGCACTTGCTTTCCGCGGGGAGGAAGTCGAGCCTCCTCGGGCTTTCTGTGGGGTCTCGACCTTTCCTCTATCTCCCGCAGGAGTCAAGTGCCTTCCGCTACAATCCACTCTTTGCTTCTATTTTCTGGCTACCTAATGACGTATTGAAAACACCAAAAAGCTCCTATTGTAGATATGTTGAGAGTTTATTCCGAAAACAATCTTTCTTCAAAGCAACTAAAAAATCAGTTTTTAGTAAATATTTATCGTCGTTACCCACCCAGGATTCATTTTCAAGCATTCTTAATCTAAGATAACTTCACATTTTCGATTTTAATTTGCTTTAGAGGAAGAATAATACTGTTTTCTAGTTATATTGTTTTTTGAAACCTTTTAGCTCTGTCCGAAAATTCCCTTAAAGATGGTGAGGGGAACTGCGTAGACTCCTGCGGAAGTACGGGCGTGCCGAGACCCCGGAAGCGAAGCTGAGGAGGCTCGGCCGAACGTCCGCGGAAAGCGGAGCAGTTCCCCTCACCATCTAGCACACACTTATTGACAGAGCCTAGGAAGACCATATGTTAAAAAAACAATCTCTGCGAAGAGAACTTTGTATTATCACAAAATAAAAAGGAGCGAGAGAATCTCGCTCCTTGTAGCCATTGTATTTAATTATTTTGCGTATCCGCCACCGATTTGTTGTTCAGCCATTTGAACTAAACGTTTAGTGATTTCACCACCTACAGAACCGTTAGCGCGTGCTGTTGCATCTGGACCAAGTTGAACTCCGAATTCTGAAGCGATTTCGTATTTCATTTGGTCGATTGCTTGTTGAGCTCCTGGAGCTACTAATTGATTTGAACTTCTGTTTGCCATGTGTTTTCACCTCCTTGTGAGTATAGATTGTGTAAAAACACATGGCTTCATGCAAGGAATATTGTTGGTAAATAATCCTAAATTTTTAGAGTAGTTCGTTAAAGGTTTTTTCTACATTTGAACTTGTCGATCCATCGATCGTAAGGGTTTCGGTTTCATCGACGGCTTCTTTAATAAGAGTATCAAAATCAACAAAGCTTTCATAATACGTTACTTTATCTTTTTTAGGTCTTGTTTTTGGTGCAGGCGGCGTGAAAATGGTACAGCAGTCTTCATATGGAAGAATCGAGATATCATGCGTATCGATCTTTTGAGCGATATCAATGATTTCAAGCTTGTCCATGGCGATGAGCGGTCGCAGTACCGGTGTATTCGTCACATCGTTAATGGCCTGCATGCTTTCTAACGTCTGACTCGCCACCTGTCCAAGACTTTCCCCGGTCACCAGGGCCAAACCTTCATTCTTTTCACGAATCTCATCTGCAATCCGGAGCATCATCCGTCTTGTTGAAGTCATCGTGTAATTTTCAGGAACCTGATCATGAATGGTTTGCTGAACTTTCGTGAACGGTACGATATGCAATTTCACCTTTCCACTGAATGCAGACAGTTTCTTGGTAAGATCGATCACCTTTTGCTTTGCCCGCTCACTTGTAAAGGGTGGGCTGTGGAAATGAACCGCCTCTACCTCGACGCCTCTTTTCATCGTTAAATAACCGGCTACCGGGCTATCGATCCCTCCTGATAGCATGAGCATAGCTTTGCCGCTTGCACCAACCGGCATACCTGTTGAGCCCTGATAGATTTCGGAGGAGAGATAAACACCCTCTTTTCTTACTTCTACATTCAGGTTAATATCGGGCTTTTTCACATCCACTTTTAATCCGTCCATGTTTCGGAGGATGTAGGATCCCACTTCGTAATTCAATTCGTTTGTATCCATGGAGAACTTTTTATCCGCTCTGCGGGCAGATACCTTAAAGGTTTTCCCCGGTGCGAAACTCTTTTGCACGAGAGCCAATCCTGCTCTGTTTATTTCTTCGATATCCTGAGCCACTTTTACCACCGGACTGAAGGATTGGATTCCAAAGATCTTCTCCAATCTTGGAATGATCTCTTCCCCGTTCTCGTCCCCTAACTGGATATGAAGGCGATCCCGGCTTGCTGAAACTGAAATCGTCGGGAAATCCTTCAATGCCTGCAAAATATTTTCCCGCAGCTTTGCCGTGAACATCTTTCGATTTCTACCTTTTGTTGAAATTTCACCGTATCTAACTAATATGCGATTATATTTCATCGTGATCTCCTCATTGTCTTTTGTAATAGTTCTATTTCTTTCTTTAGTAACTGTATGAACTGCCGGCACTCTTCCATCGTATTGTGAAAAGATAGACTGACCCGGATGGAGCTGTTCGCCTGGTTTTTTGATACACCCATCGATAGAAGCGTTCGACTTGGCTTACTTTGCTTTGATGAACATGCACTTGTTGTGGACACAAACACCTCATGCAGGTCCAATGCGTGAACGACGACCTCACCTTTGAAATCTTCTATAGAAAAATTAAGGATGTGAGGAGCATGATGCTCCACTGGTGTATGAACAGTCACACCTGCCATTTCTTCCAGTTCTTTTCTTACATATCGCTGGTTTTCCTCCATGATAGGAAGCTGTTGTTTACTTTCTGCCAGGTGCATCCTTAATGCCTTTGCAAAGGACACGATTCCACCTGTATTTTCCGTACCGCTTCTGAGGTTCCCTTCCTGCTCTCCCCCTGAAATGATCGGAGAAAGCTCAAGTCCGTCCCTCACATAGAGCATTCCAGTTCCTTTAATGCCATGTATTTTATGAGCGGAAATGCTGCATAAATCAATATGCTTTTCGTGGAGAATAAGGGGGACCTTCCCGCATGCTTGAACAGCATCAACGTGAAAAAGGATCTTTGGATAGTCCGAAAGTAG
This sequence comes from Rossellomorea sp. NRS-1567, assembly GCF_050467885.1. Lineage (NCBI taxonomy): Bacteria > Bacillati > Bacillota > Bacilli > Caryophanales > Bacillaceae > Rossellomorea > Rossellomorea sp. NRS-1567. The sequence goes on from NZ_JBITPL010000010.1 coordinate 187,283, forward strand.
CATCCCTATTTCCCGGATAGGCTGAACACTCCCGATTTCGTTGTTTACTTGCATGACAGATACGAGAATTGTGTCTTCCTGAATGGCGGCTTTTACTTGTTCAGGTTGAATCCTTCCTTGGGAATCGACATCGAGGTAGGTCACTGAGTACCCGAATATCTCTAATTGTTTAACGGCATTGAGGACGGAAGGGTGCTCAATATTCGTCGTAATAATATGCTTCCCTCTGTGCCCGTATTGTAAAGCCGTCCCCTTTATCGCCAGGTTATTCGATTCGGTTCCACCAGAGGTGAAAAATACCTCTTTCTGCTTTATATCTAATAATGAAGCCACTTGTTCCCTGGACTGTTGAATTAATTTCTCAATCCGCCCTCCAAAGGAATGAATCGATGAAGGATTCGCATAAAAGTGTTCATTCACTTTAAGAAATGTATCCAATACTTCCTTATATGGCTTGGTTGTTGCACTATTATCTAAATAAATCAAGATTTCACCTTCTTTTACTTGTGGTGACCTGCAGATTTCACAGTAATATATTCAATCATTAATCTTACCATAAATCATCCCGAACCCAAATCTTATTCAACATGCAGGGCAAGATATTATTGTAGCAATACTAATTTTCTAAGATTTTTCGATAATTTTTAGCAATTTCCAAAAATAATCATTGATAAATGACAGAATTTTTGCGAGAATCATAAAGGAAATAATCACAGAAGTTATTTAAATATACTAAATTGTGAGACTATTTAGTTTTTCAGCATTTTTCTACAATCTTATGATAAGATAATTTTGCTTATGATAACGATTACAAACGGAGGGGTATATATGAGAGAGAAAGCGCTGTCATTCAGCCAGATCTTTACGATAGGATTAATGCTCTTTGCTCTTTTCCTCGGAGCAGGTAATATGATTTTCCCGCCATTCTTAGGCCAGCAGGCCGGGGAACATGTTTGGACGGGTATTATCGGTTTTCTCATTACTGGAGTAGGACTTCCTTTATTGGGCGTTATCGCCATCGCCAAATCTGGAGGAGATCTTCAGACACTTGCAAACCGTGTTCATCCTTTATATGGACTAATCTTCACGATTGTGATGTACTTGGCCATTGGACCATTTTTCGGGATTCCAAGAACCGGTACGGTAGCTTATGAAATCGGAGTGATCCCATTTTTACCTGAAGATGTTGCAAAATACGGAACACCATTATTCATTTATACGATCATCTTTTTTGGATTAACCGCATGGCTTGCGATGAATCCTTCAAAGCTCGTAGACAGAATCGGAAAGATATTAACACCTTCCCTGATCGTGATTCTTACGATCTTAGTGGTCAAGAGTATCGTAACTCCTATGGGAGACTTTGGAGCACCTAACCCCGCTTATCAGGATGGAGCGCTGTTCAAGGGATTCATCGAGGGGTATCTGACGATGGATACCATCGCCGCTTTAGTATTCGGGATTGTAGTCATTAATTCCATTAAAGACCGTGGTGTGACGAGTAAAGCAAACCTGACGCGCATTACAATCATTGCAGGGGTCATCGCGGCCATCGGTTTAGCACTTGTGTATTTATCCTTAAGTTACATTGGAGCTACAAGCACAGATTCCATCGGTACACAAGCTAATGGTGGTGCCATACTATCTACGGCAGCGAGTCATTTATTCGGCTCATCAGGAACAATCATCCTGGGACTGGCGATTACGTTTGCATGTATCACTACCTCAGTCGGACTCGTTTCTGCATGTTCACAGTATTTCGCAAAGATTATTCCTATATCTTATCCGAAGCTAGTGATCATCATGTCTCTATTTAGTATGATTATTGCCAATATTGGGTTGACTCAGCTGATTGCTGTATCATTACCGGTACTCATCTTCATCTATCCATTGGCCATCGTATTGATCTTACTGTCGTTCATGCATAACGGATTTAACGGCTATTCTCTCGTATACGTGGGAGCTTTAATTCCAACAGGCTTGATCAGTTTAATTGATGGGATTAAAACTGCCGGAATCGACGTGACAGCCATTAGTCAATCACTAGAATTCCTTCCTTTCTATACACAAGGGATCGGCTGGTTAGTGCCGGCCATGATCGGTGCAATCATTGGATTCGTTATTGCCGCACTTGCAGGACAGACAAAGCGGACGATTGAAGCCAGTTAAGACCATAAACTAAAATGGGCCAGTGGCTTGTCGCCTCTAGCCCATTGAACTTGGCAGCACATATGAAAAAGGACTGATTTAGAATAAATCTTCTAAATCAGTCCTTTTTATTTATGATGAATATTATTTTTCCTCAAGATCCATCATTTTCTCGATTTTCTTAAGAGCACCAGGCTCTACTTTTTCAATTGTCGTTGCGGCTTCTTCCAATGCTTTGCGGTAATCATAGTGACGGAAGGATTCTTCAGCAGACTGAAGACCTTCCCTGACAGAACTATACTTACTGCGATAGCGATTTCCATATTGAATGATTTTCTCGGATAGAAGGACGTTTTCGATCAGGTCTCCCGTCTTCGTGTAAAAATGATCGACAGTGTCTTCTGCTCCCAGTAGCGTTTCTTGAACAAACTTCATGTTTAAAGGCTTCTCGGTTAAGCTGGCATTCACTTGCTCGATCTTCCGATGGACCTCATCGAGAAGATCTTTGTAATCAGCAGGTAAGCCCGGTACATTACTCTTTGAAATCATGCGGCTCGCTTCAGCCACCTTTTTCTTAAGCTCCTGGATTTTCTCCCGGGTTGCCAGTTCATCCTTACGCAAGTTTTGTAAGTAGATGGAGAACTCACTCTGTTCCCGATTCAGTTCTTCCAGGCCGTTTCTGATTTCTTTCAGCTCATCACTAAGTGAGGAGTACGCAGTTCCATTCGATTCTTCTTTATTCATCAACATCTCGTGACGCTTTGAAAGCTGAATGATCTTCGTCTCAATTTCGTACGGTGTATCAAGGTCCGCATCTTGAAGATGGTAGCCTTGTTTCACAAGTGTTACTTCAGATTGAATATCTTCATTATCTTCCTTGGCCTTGATCAATCCTTCAGTCGTTTGATCTTTATACTGTTGGACAAAATGTTTGGCATGTACTTCTTTTTCCAGCAAATCATAAAGGTTCTCGACCTTTACTTTAATTTCCTGAATTCCTTCTTCTACCTCTTCTACCTTCAGCTCTTCAAGGTTTTTATTAAAGTGGAGCAAGGTATCCTTCAGGGATGCAACCTCATTCTCTACATCAATATGATCAAGCATGTATCCTTGACCTTTCATCTCCACGTAACCCGCTTCAAGCTCGGACAACTGTGTAGGCAGAAGGTTTTCGCAATCGGTGATCAGTTTCGGAACCGTCTCCATTTTGTAGGAAACATCCTTCATTTCCTGTGCCAGACTAAGGACGATTTCTCTCGCATCCAAATAATTCCCTTGCTCTGTTAAGTCATTGAACTGAACCATTTGTTCAGAGAGCTTATCTAGAATGTTTTCTATGTACTTAGCGGTTTGACCATATGTATGACGATACGCAAGTAACTGCTTTTTACTGTTCCGATATTCTTCTTGAAGAGTTTGAATTTCTTCACGGTTCTTCTCTTCACTGCCGATCAGTTCATTTAACTCTGTCAGAATTTGCTCGATTTTCTGTTCTGTTTCAGTCAGAACCTTGTCGATTAGGGAGAGTGTCTCTTTTGTTTTCGTAAAACGAAATTTATCGGTGTACTCTTCTGCATCAAATAGTAGTTCTTCAACATCAGGAAGCTGCACAGCAACAATCTCATCCCATCCTTGTCTCCAACCGTCAAACAATTCTTCTGTTTGACCCGTCATATTCAGTTGCTTCACTTTGGAGAGTTCGTCTGAAACCGGCTTGTTCATAATATCTATTTTCCAAGCTTCATAGCGATCAATTTCAGCGTAATATTTTTTTCTAGAGATAAATCCGATAAGGAATACGATTAAGATAAGTATTATTCCAGCGATGACGTATTGCATCTTAAGCCCCCTGTTCAACTATTCAGTAGACATCTATATCAATTTGAATGTTCATTGTTTCATTAATAAATTCTCATTGTTATAATGATACCATGTTAACGACAATTTTTGACTATTAATTTCTAATTTTTCAGTGATAAAAAGTCATTTTCAGCAATTTCAAGGGAAAATTGACTTTTTTATATGTATTTTTAATATTACTTTTTATTATTATGGCTATTTTCGTAAAGATTGTTGTTATTAAAACTGAAGCGAGTAGTAGTTGATTTCCGCTACATGGCGCTCCAATCAACTTCAGCCCTTTTATTAACAGAATTTTTTCATACTAAAAAACAAGGAAGTGAAGTCTTTTGGTGAAGGTGGACGGACATATTCATACCCCTTTTTGTCCTCATGGAAGTGACGATACATTTGAGATGTATATCGAGAGAGCGCTCACCTTAAATTATTCTGATATAACATTTACGGAGCATGCGCCACTTCCCCAGGGCTTTGAAGATACAACCCCGGACAAGGATAGCGGAATGGATCCATCGCATCTTTTGGAATACTTTCAAACTCTGGATATCCTTAAGAAGAAATATAAAGATAGAATTACGATTCGGTCAGGATTAGAGGTCGATTTCATTGCAGGCTTTGAAAAAGAAACAGCTGATTTTTTAAATACTTACGGACCTCGATTGGATGATAGTATTCTTTCCGTCCATTTTTTGGAGCACGGGGGAAAATGGGATTGCCTGGACTTCAGTCCTGATGTGTTCCAATCTATGATTGATTATTACGGATCCGTCGATGCGATTTACGAACGCTATTATGATACGGTAGTAAAGTCGGTCAGGGCTGATTTGGGTCCCTTTAAGCCAAAGCGTATCGGTCATATGACCCTCGTGAAGAAATTCCAGCAGCTGTATCCTGCCTCTCATGCTTTTTCTGATAAAACCTCTTTGATTTTAAAAGAGATGGCAGCTAGGAATTTGGAGTTGGACTATAATGGGGCCGGCCTGGTGAAGCCATACTGTGGTGAACCCTACCCGCCAACTGATATCATTCAACAAGCCCTTTCCTTAGGAATCAAAACCGTGTATGGGTCCGATGCCCATACAGCCGCAGGTGTCGGTCAAGGCAGAGCGGAGATGCAAGGATAAAAACAAAGAACTCTTCTATTAACTGCGAAGAGTTCTTTTGTGGCTTTTCCCTGCTTAGATAATAAGTTCTTTCTTCATGATTTCCTTCGCTTCGGAAACGAGAAGTAAATCAATCCACTGATCAATATTTTTATAGTATTGATCGATAAAATAATATTCCTGTGGGAACATTTGCCACACTTCCCTTAGTTGCTGACTATTGAGAAACGGCATTGTCAGCATGGATTTGAGCTGAATCACCAAAAAGCTTACAGGCTGTTTCTTCAGAGCATGATTTTTCATCCCTTGTTCAAATAATCGCTTCATATAATGTCTTTCTTTCATTAAGTAGGACGAAATGATTTCACGCACAACCTGCGAATCAATCGAAACTTCCCTCCAGATGAACCTGGATAATTGGTGATGTTCACTTTGGAATTTCAAGATTTTATACACTGCCCGCTTCAAGCATAAATCTGCACTAACATAGTTCAAGGCTTCCACTTCTTCCTGAAGAAAGCGCAGATACTGTTCAAAGAAATGAGTGAAGCACGCTTCCAGCACACCCTGCTTCCCTTTAAAATAATAGGAAATGGTAGCGGGGTTAACCTTCGCTCTTTTTGCTATATCCCGGACAGAGGTCCCATCAAAGCCATGATCATAAAACAAATACACGGCTGCTTGAAAAATGGCTTCTTTCGTCGTAATGGAAGTATCTAGTTTTTTCATATTTCCCCTTCTTTCAAATATGATAGGCGTATGAAAAAAACAGTGACGAGGATTCACTATATTAAAAATCTTTTGATGAAAAAATCTTAATCATTGAAGGTTTGGATGAATTATGCTAAAAATGGTTCAATAGATGTTTCTATTATAGTTTGTTTACTCAAAGAATTCGTGTTTTCATGTGGATTTCCTTTAAGTATTTCTCGACAGTATTTGTTGTTTAGAGGGCTCAGGGGAACAACCGGACATGAAATAACGCACATTTTGTAGAATTGGGGGAGTTGTTGGTGTTTAAAGCAGAAAAATATCAAGGTACAAAGGAACAGGGCTTTGGTCTTGTAACGAAACAACTAAAAGCTCTATTAGAAGGCGAATCAAATCAAATGGCGAATTTAAGCAATGCTTCTGCCCTTTTAAATCAATTTATGGACCGTATTAACTGGGTAGGCTTTTATTTATATGAAGAAGAAAGCAATCAATTGGTGTTAGGACCATTCCAGGGGCTGCCTGCATGCGTAAGGATCCCATTGGGAAGAGGCGTTTGCGGTACATCGGCAAGTGAACAAAAAACACTTTTGATCGATGATGTTCATCAATTCCCCGGGCACATCGCATGTGATGCAGCCTCTCAATCAGAGATTGTCATTCCCCTTGTGAAAGAGGGAAAGCTCATCGGGGTGCTTGATATTGATAGTCCGGAAAAAGCCAGATTTGACGAAGAGGATCAGAAGTATTTGGAGATCTTTGTGGATGAGCTTTTAAAGCATCTTTAATACGGGATCATTAAGATAGCACCCTGCTGGAAATATGATTTTTCATATCCGGCAGGGTCTTTTTTTGTTCAGAATGAAAGTTTGGAGTTGTCAAAACCTGCCACGAATAAAAGTTTGCGTTTCTCTACCGTGTAAAAAGGGAAGAGAGTAACGTAAAAGAGAGCTTTAAACTGGAACAGGCAATTTCCACTCTATATTCCATACAATATCCAGAAGGAATTCCAGGTAAGAAGGGGTGTAATATGAGCGATAAGAAAAAAGACTTACCCTATTTATTATATTTTCTAGTGATGCCGGCATTAGGGTTGTTATATAAACTTTTAAATACGGATACCCGTGAAGCGGTCATCCTTTCTACAGATATTGATGCATTGATCCCATTCGTGCCGGTGTTTATTGTGCCATATATAATCTGGTACGCATTTATTTTAGGATATCTTTTTTACTTTTGGTATAAAGACATCCCTATCTTTATTAAAACACTGAGCGTCATTGTCATTGGTGAGTTGGTTTGTTTCGTTATTTATTTTTATTTTCAGACAACAGTACCCCGTCCCGATCTTGTGGGAGACGGCGTGTTTGTCAATCTTGTTCGTATGATCTATAGTCATGATCAGCCGTATAATGCTTTTCCAAGCATCCATGTTTTAACGACATTTTCAATCATTCTCGCCAATATTAACATTAAGAATAAACATTCGTTTCACTCTGCCTTTGTGCCGATAATGGGCTCATTGATTATCGTTTCAACTCTTTTTGTTAAACAACATTATATTCTCGACATGGTTGGCTCGATTTTTTTAACGGTGTTCATTTACAGCATTATTTTTGAGCTTTATGGAGAAAGTGCAAAGAAGTCAAATCAAGCCTACTTGAAAGAATAAAACACCCTCCCCTACAAAAACAGGAAGGAACCGCAAAATGGGTTCCTTCCTTTTTCCTTATGCCTTATTCAACGCCTGTGATAAATCATTCCATATATCCTCCGGTGCTTCCAATCCTACGGAAAGCCTTAAGAGCGTGTCACTAATTCCCATGCTTTTTCTCGACTCCTCGGGTACGACTGCATGAGTCATGGTTGCCGGATGCTGGATTAATGTTTCTGCATCCCCCAGACTTACGGCAATCTTGATCATCTCCAGATCATCCATAAGCTTCTGGGCCTCTTCTTTCGAACCTTTTATCGTAAAGGAAATCATTCCGCCGGCTTTTTTCATTTGTTTCTTCATGACCTTATGCTGCGGGTGATTGGAATGCCCCGGGTAGATGACGGTTTCTACTGCCGGGTGCTCGGCTAATAGATCCGCAATCTTCTCAGCACTTTCACAGTGACGATCCATTCGCACGGCCAATGTTTTTAACCCTCGCAATAATAACCATGCATCAAAGGGAGAAATGATTCCTCCAATATCCTTCTGAGTCGTCATGCGAATTTCAGCCATCTTCTCCTCTGATCCCACAACAAGCCCCGCGACCACATCTCCATGACCTCCGATGTACTTCGTCGCGCTATGGATGACAATATCGCATCCCAGTTCCAATGGTCGTTGTAAGTATGGAGAGCAGAATGTATTATCGACCACTACAGGAATCCCTTTTTCACGGGCTACCTTCACGACTAGCTCAAGATCAATTAACTGCATAGTCGGATTGATGGGTGTTTCTACATAAATACAGCTCGTTTGTTCTGTGATTTTCTCCCGGATTTCCTCTTCTGTACTCATGGAAGAAAAGTCATGTTGAATGGCAAATTTCTCTTGGAGGAGCTGAAGTAAACCGAACGTACAGCCATAAACCCCTTGGGAGCATAGGATATGATCCCCTGATTTGGTCAAAGAGAATAACACGGCAGATACAGCTGCCATACCGGAACCAAAGGCAAGGGCAGACCCGCCTCCCTCTAACGATGCCATTCTGTCTTCCAGAATCGATACTGTCGGATTTCCCAATCTTGAATATATATATCCTTCCTCTTCACCGGCAAATCGATTTTCCCCTTGTTTCGCATTTGCAAAGGTATAAGTAGAAGTTTGATATAAAGGTGGCGCTAAACTATCAAAATGCTGAGATGATTCATAACCCTCATGAATCACCCTTGTTTCAAAACGCTTCTCTTCTTTCATACAGTATTCCTCCCAGTATTCCCTTTAAGTCTAAGTAACTACTATTCTAGAATATGATAACCACCACAAAAAAGAAAGCGGTTACACTAAAGTGGTAAAGGGAAATGGCCAATAAAGAAGAACCCGGAAGACTCATGTCGGCTCCGGGTTCCTGAACACTATCATTCCATGATGATTCCATCACAATCTTTCACAACCTGATTCTTACCATTATCTTTCGCATGATAGAGTGCTTCATCTGCTTTCTTCACTAATTCTTTTACAGACTTAGGGCACTGGTCGTCCCTTACTCTCCAAGTGGATAAGCCACAGGACAGCGTCACTGAAGGATCTGTATTCACAGGAATCTCTTCGATAATGCGTTGAGCAATTTCAGAACCAGCCTCATGATCAAGAGAAGGCAGATAGACCGCTAATTCTTCTCCTCCCCATCTGGCAACAAATCCATGATGACTGACGATTCCTTTAATCAAGTTCGCCACCCCGATAATGACTTCATCACCAATTTGATGACCGTAATTATCATTAATCGCCTTGAAATCATCTATATCGATCAACAGCAAGGTTCCCATTGAATCCTTATTCATCGAAGATTCCATTTCTTCATCAAGATAATTCCGTGCGAATAATTTGGTCATATGATCGGTAATGACCATATGCTCGAGTTTCTCACGAAGGGTTGCATTGGTTATCGCCAAGGTCGAATGATGGATAAACGACTGAAGCAGCTTGTACATATCAAATGAAAACATATACGGTTCTTTATGTAACACTATGCAAAACCCTAACAGGGCTTCATTTTGAATCATTGGCACAGCCATGACGGAAGGAAAGACCACTCCCATATCGAATCGATCGCTTACATCACCTAAAAAGATGGCATCCCGTTCCTTCTCGATTCTCGCCTTTACATAAGAGATATACTTTTCACCTTCTTGTTCAAAAAAAACTGAAGAGCTTTCTTCCAGGATTCTGTATTCCCCTTTTTGAACAAGAACAAATCCGATGGCTGATGCTTGAAAGGATCGTTGAATCTGTTTCTTTAAAAACAGGACCGTATCCGTTAATCGTAAATTCAAATTTAACTGATGGGACGTTTCATTAATAAGCTGCAAATCGGTAATGAGTCTTTTGGATTGTTCATAAAGTTTGGCATTTTCAAGGGCATTCCCTGCCGTATAGGCAAGTAAGCGAATGAATTCGATCTTCTGTTCCGTAAAGGTGAAATGGGCCTTTGACTTCACTTCAAGAACGCCATAGATCCCCTGTTTTCCTTTTAAAGGGGCATACAGGACATCCTTTTCCTTCACTTCGATACTCCCATTGACAAATGCCTGCATGGCAGACTCATTGGCACGATCAAAATCAAAGTTTTTAATGGGGAGTGTCCCGAATTCATACCGGTCGTTAGACAATAATAAGTGGAATTCATCGATTGGAAACACCTGCTTCAACGTTTCAATGATCTGCACGAGAAGCGTATGAACATCCCTGGTCGAGTGAAAGATCTCCGTTACTTTAAATAATTCCCTGTACCGTTTTTCATCATCGAGCACGGTCTGGATTCCATCTGTATGCTGTAAAAATTGATTGCTGGCTTCCCAAAAGGACTGGAGCCAGCTATCGTCTGCCTCTTCTTTGCGATCATCCCTCTTTACTAACAGAATCGCCAGAGGACTTCCATCTTTATTCGTAAAGTGAAAACGGATGGTGAAATCATCCTCTTCCTCAACCATAACAGGACGAACCATGTATTTCTCCTTAGTTTCAGCAAGCGTAAGGGGAACATCCTCATTGTCACTGGGGTGATATAAGAAATAGGCAGACTCGCTATAAAAATATAAAAATGCCCGATCAATATCAAGGCAGTCTTTAATCATGGTCAGCCACTTTTGCAAATGAGCAGAATGCCCCAATTCAACTGACATTTCTTCATAGATTAAATCAAACAGCTTTGACTTATATTCAAGCAAAGAATTATGAACAACGTACATTTTTCTCACCCACACCTGAAAGGTTTGTGAAACTATTAACATCATTGACCTTGAGCCAGCACCAGATCTTCTTGTAATACCACGAGCCATAAGGACTTATCTGCCGATAAAGAATGGACTTCCACAGGATCATCTTTTTGACCTGACCAATCCAGTGAAATCGGGTCTTTGTCCTCTTTAAAGGAAACATCTATCACATGCTTATGCTCCTCATGTTTAAAAGGTTGTTTACTGGAAATCACCGAAGAAGGAGCATCCTTCTTCTCTTGTAAAACCTCTAAAGAGTTCGAAAATAACACCCATTGTTTCTTATCTAATCGGACCCAAATTCCATCTTTATCTTTGGTGAGTCCTATCTTTTTCACTCTTTTCTGTAACGACACACTATGTAATACCTTAAAATAATACTGATTGCTTCTATCAAGTTCATATATAATAAGGACAGGCTGATCTTGAGCCATCTTTGCTACAGCGATGACGGGGTTCTGCTCTCTATTTCCTGCAGTTAGTACCTCCGCATGGATCGATTGCCCGGACTCATCCACTCTTTCCGGGGAATCGGAAGAATAAACAAACCCTCCGAAAACAACCAGGACGCACAGACCGATCAATACAAATCGAAGGGTCTTTTCTCTTTTTGATTCTTTCAACGACATTCACCTATTCAACATATTTTCCACTTTTATTATATCACAAGAAATGACTTTTGGACTATTTTGTTTAGAGAACAACACTCGCAAGAATCTATGAAATCCGTTCATCTTAAAATCCTTCCTTGACTTCTAGTCTCTCCCGTCATATAATATTCTTTGTGTAAAATAATGCAGCTTCAGTGAAGTCCTTTATGTTCGTATTTTGTTCCTCTACATATTGAGGTGTATCTTGTAACCCTCTGCTGCTAGGGCGAAGGTACATGAAAACAAAATGCACATAATTGTTTATTCACAGGTGTTTTTATTTTACAACAAAATAAAAACAATAAAGGAGGAGTCATTCATGGCTCGATATACTGGCCCAAGCTGGAAATTATCTCGTCGTCTTGGAATCTCTCTAAGCGGAACGGGTAAAGAATTAGAAAAGCGTCCTTACGCTCCTGGACAACATGGTCCTAACCAACGTAAAAAAATCTCTGAGTACGGTTTACAACTTCAAGAGAAGCAAAAACTTCGTCACATGTACGGAGTAACTGAGCGTCAATTCCGTAACCTATTTGACCAAGCTGGCAAATTACAAGGTAAACACGGTGAAAACTTCATGGCGCTACTTGAGTGCCGCCTGGATAACGTTGTTTATCGTTTAGGTCTTGCTCGTACTCGTCGTCAAGCACGTCAACTTGTTAACCACGGTCACGTTACAGTGAACGGATCTCGCGTAGATATCCCTTCATTCCGCGTTCTTCCTGGTCAAACAATCTCAGTTCGTGAAAAATCAGCTAACCTTGACATCATCAAAGAAGCGATGGAAGTGAACAGCTTTGTTCCTGAATTCCTAACTTTCGATGCTGACAAATTAGAAGGTACATTCACACGCGTTCCTGAACGTTCTGAATTACCAGCTGAAATTAACGAAGCTCTTATCGTTGAGTTCTACTCTCGTTAATCTTTGTAAGAAAAACACTGTCCATTTTATGGACAGTGCTTTTTTGTGTTCAAATCCGGAACCACAACAAAAGCACGGTACCCGCTCCACAAAAGAGAAACGGATACCGCACTGTCAGATTCAATACTAGTATTATACGTACTGAATTCTAAAATATTTCTTCTTTCCACGGCGAATGATGGTAAATTGTCCTTCGATCATATCTTTTTCATCCATCACATGTTGAAGGTCTGTTACACGTTCACCGTTAAGGTATACTGCACCATTTCCGACATCTTCACGAGCCTGTCGCTTGGATGGTGAGATTTTTGCATTTACAAGAAGGTCGATCAATCCGATCTCTTCTCCTTTAGCCTGTTCGAATGATGGAACATCTTTGAATCCTTCTAGAATTTCAGAAGCCGATAAAGATTTGATCTCACCACTGAATAATGCTTGTGTAATGCGGATGGCTTGATCAAGAGCTTCTTCACCATGAATCAGTTTTGTCATTTCTTCAGCCAGTGCCTTTTGCGCCTTACGAAGATGAGGTTCCGTTTCAACAGACTGTGCCAGAGCATCGATCTCTTCGTGTGAAAGGAATGTAAAGTATTTCAGGTATTTCACGACATCTGCATCGGCTGCGTTGATCCAGAACTGGTAGAACTCGTAAGGAGACGTCTTTTTCGCATCCAACCAAATTGCTCCACTTTCAGTTTTACCGAATTTACTTCCATCTGCTTTCGTTACAAGTGGAATCGTGAAACCGAACGCCTTCGTTTCTTCTTCATGGGTACGCCTGATCAGCTCAAGGCCAGTCGTGATATTCCCCCACTGATCACTGCCTCCGATTTGAAGCTTACAATTGTAGTTGTCGTATAAATGATTGAAGTCCAGTGCCTGCAGAATGGTGTACGTAAATTCAGTGAACGAAATACCTGATTCCAGGCGTGACGCGATTGTATCTTTTGCCAGCATGTAATTCACACCCACATGCTTACCGAAATCACGAAGGAATGTGACAACATCCATCGCTCCGATCCAGTCATAGTTATTCACCATTACTGCACCATTTTCCCCTTCGAAATCAAAGATGCTTTCCAACTGCACTTTAATGCTCGCCACATTCCCCTGAATCGCTTCAATTGTCTGCAGTTTACGCTCTTCATTTTTACCGCTCGGATCACCGATCAATCCGGTTGCCCCTCCCACTAGTACAAGTGGACGATGCCCTTGATTCTGGAAGCGTCTCAATGTTAAAAATGGAAGGAGATGCCCGATATGCATACTGTCTGCTGTCGGATCAATCCCGCAGTAAATGGAGATACTCTCTTTATTCAACAGGCCCTTCAACCCTTCAGCGTCCGTTTGTTGATACGTGATTCCACGCCATTCCAAGTCCTTTATCAAATCCATGTTATTTCCTCCTTTTTTGTAAAACAAGACAACAAAAAAGTCCCTGCATAAATGCAGGGACGCTGTCGCGCGGTACCACCCAAATTAAGGAATTACATCCTTCACTCATTAAAGATAACGGCTTTAACCGTTTGCTGCTACTAAAGGTTCACAGCAAAAGCTCCAGGATGTAATTCATCTGCCATTTGTGTCAGTTCACAGCAACCACTGACTCTCTTTATAACAGGGAAGGCAGACTACTTGTTCCTCTCATTGCGATCACACGTTCATTTTTTTGTAAGTAAATCCGACTGTAAGTCAGATTGTCATTCTATTCGTTATATAAGGTTTTTACCATATTCTCAAATAATAGTCAACTAAATGCCTGATAAAAGACCCTTTTCTTTGACTTTTTACGACAGCCTTCCTGTAAATATGCTATAATGGGAATGTTCTGGGGGGAATGATTATATGAAGGAAAAATGGAACATATTACTCGAAAAACTAGACCCTGCAATCAGGTTCTTTTCAAATACTGGAGTTCAAAAACGAGCAAGAATTACATACGGAGTATTTTGGAACCTATCCTTGATCCTTTTGGTACTATTTGTATTAGGTTTTGTATTTGCAGGAGGAGTTGGAGCGGGATATTTCGCTTCTCTCGTGAAGGAAGAACCGATACGTCCTTATGACCAAATGAAAAAGGATATTTACAATTACGAAGAAACGTCGAAGCTTTACTTCGCCAATGATGTATATTTGGGGAAATTCCGAACAGACTTAGAGCGCGAAGAAGTGAAGCTTGAAGATGTTTCAGAAGATCTGCGAAATGCTGTTATTGCCACGGAAGATGAATACTTCAAAGAACATAACGGTGTCGTACCGAAAGCGATCATGCGTGCCGTACTTCAGGAATTCACCAATTCCTCCACTCAATCAGGTGGAAGTACACTCACACAACAGCTAATCAAAAACCAAATATTGACGAATGAAGTATCGTTTGAAAGAAAAGCAAAGGAAATACTCCTCGCCCTTCGCTTGGAACGTTTCTTTGAAAAGGACGAAATTCTGGAAGCGTACTTGAATGTAGCGACACTTGGACGTAATTCTTCCGGTCGGAATATCGCCGGGGTCCAATCTGCTGCCCAAGGGATATTCGGAGTGGATGCCAAGGACTTAACCTTGCCTCAATCTGCGTTCATTGCAGGACTTCCACAAGCTCCATTCTCTTACACTCCCTTTACGAATAGTGGGGAAATGAAAGAGAACCTGGAAGCCGGAATGAGCCGTAAAGACACAGTACTCTACAGAATGCACCGAGAAGGATATATTACAAAGAAAGAGTACGGTGAAGCCGTTGCTTATGATCTATCGAAAGATTTCATCAAGCCTAAACCATCACCGAGTGAACAGTATCCTTGGCTGACTGCCGAACTTGAAAGCAGGGCAGTGGATATCATGACGGATGTACTTGCCGAAAAAGACGGCTATTCAAAACAGGATCTTGAAAATAATGATGAACTGGAAGAAAAGTACCGAACCCTCGCGGACCGCAATGTCCGTCAAAGCGGTTATCAGATTCACTCAACCATCAATAAAAAAATCTATGATCAAATGCAAAAGACTAAAGATGCCTACGAAATGTATGGACCTTCTAAATATGTATCGGCAACTGACCCTGAAACAGGAGAAGAAGTGGAAGTACAGGAACCGGTTCAGGTCGGAGCGATCATGATTGAAAATAAAACGGGACGCATCATCAGTTTCATCGGCGGACGTGACTTTAAAACAGAACAAATCAACCACGCCACCCAGTCCCTGAGATCAAACGGTTCTACCATGAAGCCATTACTTGCATATGCACCGGCACTGGAATACGGATACATTTCACCTGGATCCCCTATTCCTGACGTTGGTGTAAACATCAATGGCTGGACGCCTGAAAACTACTCGCTTAATGAACGTGGACTTTTCCCTGCAAGACATGCACTGGCAGAATCATTGAACTTACCTGCTGTAAGAACATATGCCAACATCTATAACCGAAATCCATTTAAAGAATTCCTTCTGAAGATGGGCTTTTCATCACTAACCAGCCGATATGACAATAACCTGTCACTTGCACTCGGAGCCACTACAAGTGGTGTAACAGTCGAAGAAAATGTAAATGCCTATACTACTTTTGCTAATGGCGGGAAATTCATAGATGCCTACATGATCGATAAAATTGTCGATCAAGATGGCAATGTGGTATTCGAACATAAAGTAGAACCGGTGGATGTATTCAGTCCGCAGACTGCTTACCTTGCCATCGATATGATGAGGGATACCCTGGATCATTCACTAGGTACGGGACGTTATGCGAAGAAATTCCTGAACTTTGGTTCTGACTGGGCCGGGAAATCCGGAACGAGTCAGGAATACAAGGATCACTGGTTTGTCGCATCCAATCCGAGCATTACATTCGGAACGTGGTTTGGATATGACACACCTTCTTCCTTAAATACACCGGGATCCCGGGCACAGTATGGACATTATGGATTACGTAATATCCGTTTATGGTCCTACTTATTGAATGACACGAGGGACTTGGCTCCTGAGCTGATTGATCCCGATGCACAATTCCAGCAGCCGGAAGGTGTTGTAAGAAGATCCTTCTGCTCGATTTCGGGATTGCTGCCATCAGAAGCATGCAGTCAGGCCGGGTTAGTGAAAAGTGACTTATTCAACGCTAAATATGTACCGACCAAAACCGATGACAGCTTACTCATGAGCCGCTATGTCATGGTAAACGGAAAGAAATATTTAGCTCTGCCTAATACGCCGGAAGAATTTTCACAGCCGGGAGTGATCTTGAATCCTGACTTTGTGAAGAATGTATTTGGTTCTGTACCTGGAGATCCAAACAAACTCATTCCGGAAGGTGACAATCGATTCAAAAATGTTCTGATTGCAGAAAACAAAATTTCAGACGATGGAGCAGCTCCAGGGACGGTAAGAGCAAGTGCCAATGGTAATACCATCACTTGGACCCCGTCTGCAAGCGGAGATGTCGTTGGATATCGTGTATATAGTAAATCCGGCGGCAAAGTCGGCAGTGTCAATTCTGGCGGGAGTTATTCAGTTTCCGTTGGAAATGGTGATTTCTATGTGGTTGCCGTTGATGTAGCCGGTAAACAATCTGCATCTTCCAACACTGTACAAATCGGAAAACCAGAGCCAAAACCGGAACCGAAGCCTGAGAAGCCGGCAACGGATCCGAAACCGCCTGGTGATAAACCGGCCGATCCTCCCCCTAAACCAGACAAGCCTGAGCCACCACCGCCAGCTGATGATGGCGGCGGTGATGGCGGAGGCGGTGACGATGGCGGCGGAACCGAGCCACCTGCTGAGCCTGAGCCACCTGCTGAGGAGAACTAGTTAACAAGTTAAAAAACGAGCGAAAAGTGTTTACTTTTCGCTCGTTTTTTTGATGAATGCAAATTTCACATCCCTCCAAAAAAGTAATCACAAAAAAACCCCCACTTCACGAGCGGGGGTTCTTCCAACTATTAATCTTCCATTGTACTTAAATCACCGGTAGGCAGGTCTAACTCCCATGCCTTCAATACTCGGCGCATGATTTTTCCGCTTCTTGTCTTTGGAAGTTTGTCTCGGAATTCGATTTCTCTAGGGGCCGCATGGGCAGCCAATCCTTTTTTCACGAATTGACGAATCTCTTCTTTCAGCTCATCTGTCACTTCGTAGCCGTCGCGAAGAGCGATAAACGCTTTGATGATTTCGCCGCGAACCGGATCAGGTTTCCCAATGACACCTGCTTCGGCGACTGCCGGATGTTCTACAAGCTTGCTTTCTACCTCAAACGGACCTACTCGTTCCCCGGACGTCATGATGACATCATCAATCCGGCCCTGGAACCAGAAATAACCGTCTTCATCCATATAAGCTGAATCTCCTGAAACATACCAGTCGCCAGGCATGAAGTATGAGTCATACTTCTGTGGATTATTCCAGATCTGGTTCATCATGGATGGCCAGCCTTTTTTGATCGCTAAGTTCCCCATACGGTAAGGAGGCACTTCGTTTCCTTGATCATCCACAATCGCCGCTTTCACTCCCGGGAATGGTTTCCCCATGGATCCCGGTTTGATTTCCAAGCTCGGATAGTTACAGATCAATTGACCGCCTGTTTCAGTCATCCACCAAGTATCATGGATGCGCAGGTTGAATACTTTCATTCCCCAGCGGACAACCTCAGGGTTTAAAGGCTCTCCTACGCTCAGGATATGACGAAGGGAGCTTAAGTCGAATTGTTTCACTACTTCATCACCGGCACCCATCAACATCCTGAAGGCCGTTGGAGCACTGTACCAGACCGTCACCCCATAATCTTCAATCGTTTGATACCAGTTCTCCGGCTTGAAGCGTCCCCCTACAATGACGTTCGAGGCACCTGTCAGCCACGGACCGAAGATTCCATACGAAGTCCCTGTGACCCAGCCCGGATCCGCTGTGCACCAATACACATCCTCTTCCTGAAGGTCGAGCACCCACTTGGAAGTTTGATAATGTTGGATCATAGCGTTATGGACATGAAGGACCCCTTTTGGTTTACCGGTGGACCCTGATGTATAATGAAGGATCAACCCATCGTTCCGGTCTACCCATTCTACTTGCAATTTATTGCTCGCTTCAGCAAATTTAGTCATAAAGTCTACATGGACATCGTCCTCCTGTACATCTTCTCCAATTAAGAAAACATGCTTTAGGTTCGGAAGTTCACTTACGGGAACCCTCTTCAATAGCTCGGGAGTTGTGATCAGTACCTTTGCTTCACTATCCTCTAAACGATCACGAACGGCTCCCTCCATGAATGCTTCAAACAGTGGACCGACGATGGCACCCAGTTTGATTGCACCTAATACGGAGAAATACAGTTCCGGTGATCTCGGCATGAAGATGAAGACACGGTCACCTTTTTCAACATCCCCAAAACGTTTCAATACATTTCCTGCTTTGTTCGACATCTTCTTCATATCAGAGTACGTATATTTTTCATCACGTTCTGCATCTCGGTAATAAAGAGCGACTTTATTTTTCCTGAAAGATACTGCATGTCGGTCGATCGCTTCATGAGCCAGATTGACTCGTCCTGTTTCCGCCCATGAAAATTCTTTTTCGACATCTTTCCAATCAAATGATTCATACGTATTTTCATAGCTTTCAAGATTATAGTTTCCCTTAGTTACTGGTAACGCTTCCACTTTCATATACCGCATCCCCCTTATGTAAGAAATTACAATCTTATTATAGTATAAATTTAATATTTTCTCAATTTTTTAAAAAATCTGCCTAAAAGTACTCTTTGGTGTATTTCTTATAAAAACTCTTCAAACCCTTGTTCCAGATAGGTATTGCAGAATAATTTCCTTGCTTCAAACGTCTGAAAATTTTGTGAAAGCGCTATACATTTATCAATTTCATGTATAATGGACTTGAGGAATATCTTTAGGTGGTGTCCAGATGAAATTGAAAAAAACCTATAATGCAACAGAATTGAAAACAACAAAGGGAAATATCATTATTGAAGGCCCTATTTCCGCTGAAGAATTAGCCAGGCTTGACTTTCACGAGGACTTGGTCGCTTTCAGGCCCCCTGCCCAGCAGCATAAAGCCCTTGTAGAGATTGCGAGTTTACCAGAAGGCCGAATCCTGATTGCGAGAGATAATCATACGATTGTTGGATATGTTACATATTTATATCCAGATCCCCTTGAACGCTGGTCTCAAGGAAAAATGGATAATCTGATCGAGCTTGGAGCAATCGAAGTCATCCCCAAATTCCGCGGGGCTTCCGTCGGAAAGAATCTATTAAAGGTTTCCATGATGGATGATTATATGAATGACTACATCGTCATTACGACTGAATATTATTGGCATTGGGATTTAAAAGGGACTGGCCTGAACGTGTGGGAATATCGTAAAGTGATGGAAAAAATGATGAACGCCGGCGGATTGGAATATTACGCAACGGATGACCCTGAAATCAGTTCCCATCCAGCTAATTGTTTAATGGCGAGAATCGGTACCAGAGTGGACCCGGATTCCATCCAACGATTTGATCAACTGAGGTTTATGAATCGTTTTATGTATTAATGGAATTCTGACAAGTTTTCTAAAGGGGTGGAGAACGTGATTGTAGAAGAAATTATGAAAACGAAAGTCGAAACATTAAAGGCAGACGATACAATTGAAACAGCCATAAAATTAATGCGGGAAAAAAAGATCAAGCATATCCCGATTACCAATCGTGATATGGAAGTGATCGGGATCGTGAGTGACCGTGATGTAAAAGATGGGACCCCATCTATTTTTCATGATGAGTCCTCAACCAGTGAATTGCAGAATCCGCTTAAATTGATCATGAAGAAAGATGTCATCACAGGTCATCCACTGGATTTTGTCGAAGAGGTTGCGGCACTCTTTTATGAGCACCGGATCAGCTGCCTTCCTATTTTGAAGGAAAAGAAGCTCGTTGGAATCATTACTGAAACAGACCTGTTGTACACTCTCATTCAACTGACGGGAGCCCACCAACCCGGCTCTCAAATCGAAGTGAAAGTCCCGCATAAAGCGGGAATACTTTACGAGGTAGCCGGTATCATCAGAAGGAATAACTCCAATATTCAAAGTGTACTCGTGTATCCGGATAAAAAGGACGAACAGTATAAAATCCTTGTGTTCCGAGTAAGAACGATGAATCCGATGAATGTGATCAATGATCTGAAGAAAGAAGGATATGACGTGTTATGGCCAAACATGCCAGGAATCTCATCATGACCAAGGATGCTGTTTTCATCTATTCAGACGAACTCCTCGGGTATCGGTTCTCTGATGAGCATCCCTTCAATCAAACCCGGTTGACCCTGACGATGGACTTACTCAAAGAAGCAAACGCTCTTCAATCAGATGAAATCGTTCCACCACGAATGGCTACCGATGAAGAGTTATTTCTTAATCACGATCCCAACTATGTAAGCGCCGTCAAACGAGCGAGTGTCGGCCAACTCTCTCAAGATCAGGCAGAAGGGTTTGGAATTGGTACAGAAGATACACCGATGTTTCAAGGAATGCATGAAGCGAGTGCTTATTTGGTAGGCGGTACGTTAACGGCCGTTGATCTTGTCATGACAGGAAAAGCGAAGCATGCCCTCCATCTCGGCGGTGGTCTGCATCATGGTTTCAAAGGAAAAGCATCAGGATTCTGTATTTATAACGACAGTTCGGTGGCGATCCGCTACTTGCAGGAAAAGTACGGGGCCCGGGTCCTATACGTCGATACAGATGCTCATCACGGAGATGGCGTTCAGTGGTCCTTTTATGATGATCCCGACGTGTGTACCCTTTCCATCCATGAGACGGGTCGTTACCTCTTCCCAGGGACAGGCAATATTAATGAGCGCGGTCACGGAAAAGGATATGGGTATTCGTTCAATATCCCCCTCGATGCCTTTACAGAGGATGAATCGTGGCTCGAAGCTTACGAAACGTCCTTTCGTGAAGTGATTGAATTCTTCAAGCCGGACGTCATATTGACTCAAAACGGGGCAGATGCCCATTATTATGATCCACTCACCCACCTTTCGGCTACCATGAATATATACCGGGAAATCCCACGTATCGCCCACGAGTTGGCTCATGAGTACTGCGGGGGCAAATGGATTGCCGTTGGAGGCGGGGGCTACGACATTTGGAGAGTGGTTCCGAGAGCCTGGGCGCTGATTTGGATGCAAATGACCGATCGATTGGACCGCACCTCTTCATTCCCTGCTAAATGGACAGAACGCTGGCAAAGTAAAGCAGGGGTCACCCTGCCATCTGAATGGTGGGATAGACCTGACATTTACAAGCCGATCCCGAGAAAAGGCGAAATCACGGAGAAAAACAAACAAACCGTGGAGAAAGCCCTATACTCCATCCGGCAGCAGCTCAGGCAAAAACCTGGTAGCTAAAGCGTAGGGGGCAGATGCGATAAACATTATGCCCCATCTACATACAGGACCCCATCGATTCAATAAAAAAACCAAGGTACTCTCATCACATTGAGAAGTCCTTGGTTTTTATTGTTCCTCATATGCAGGATCTGTTATGATCACTTCCACACGCCTGTTCTTTTGAAGATTTTCCCTTGTGTCATTAGGTGCAATGGGTCGTGTGTCCCCATATCCGACGGCAATGAAACGCTTCGGATCTAAGTTCTCGGTTTGAACGAGATATCGGATCACACTGCTTGCCCTTGCAGAGGAGAGCTCCCAGTTTGATGGAAACCGATATGTACCGATGGGACGATTATCTGTATGTCCCTCCACTTTCACGAAGTTTGGGATTCTCGATAAGAGATCGCCCACTTTATTTAAGAACGGATAAGCGTCCTCAAGGACCGTTGCTTCACCTGAAGCAAACAGGGCTTGCTCCTGTAGGACCAGCACGAGTCCACGCTCGGTTCTTGTGGCCACTACAACGTCACTTAGTTTGTTTTCATTTAAGTAGCTTTGAATATCGGCTAAAAGTTGATTCAACTCTTTATTGGTTCCCTCACTGTTCTGAGGCTGAGTTTTCTCCTTCTCCATTTCAGGCTCGGCAGAGGGATTCTCGAATGGGATGACAGAAGGATAAAACTCGAGTATTTGACGCTGCTGAAAGGAATCTGCGATGGTCCTGAATTTCACGATATCAATTTGAGACATGGAAAATAGTAAAATAAAGAATACGAGAATAAGAGTAATGAGATCAGAAAAGGTTACCATCCATTTCGGTGCACCCGTGGGCTGAGACGCTTGTCTTCGTCTACGCTTCATCGAGTGTTGCCTCCTCTTGTTTCCTGCTGAAGTACATTTCCAGTTCCTCATTGGATAAGAACACTCTTAATTTCTCTTCCAATATTTTCGGATTTTGACCGGATTGTACCCCAACGACACCTTCTATCACGATTTGTTTCATAAACACTTCTTTTTCTGTTTTCATCGCTAATTTTGATGCCATAGGTAAGAAGACAAGATTTGCAAGAATCGATCCATATAGAGTCGTTAATAAGGCGATGGCCATATTAGGTCCTAATGACGCTGGGTCATTTAAATTCTTCAGCATCAGTACGAGACCAATCAAGGTGCCGATCATCCCCCAGGCAGGCGCATACTCCCCAGCCTTATCCAGTAAACTTTTATTTTTACGATGCCGCTCTTCTAAAGCGATGATCTCGGCATTCATGATATCGACAATCACGTCCTGCTCAATTCCATCGACGGCTAACAGGACTCCCTTTCGAATGAAAGGATCCTCGACCTCTTCCACTTCCGCCTCTAATGCGAGAAGACCTTCACGCCTGGCTTTTTCTGATAGCGTCACAAACGTGCGAATGAGGCCTTGAAGATCGTATTCCTCGTCACGAAAGGATTCTCTCATCACTTTCCCCAATTGCTTCAATTCCTTAATAGAGAAGCTGACCAGCATGGCAGCGATCAAACCGCCTATCACAACAAACATGGACGGCAGATCTACGAAGGAACTGAAGCCTGTAATACCAGCATTCGTAATGATGGCGAAAGCGACGAATAGAAACCCAACTACAACCCCGATCGGTGTAAGAACATCAAGCTTTTTCATTTTGACTCTCCCTACAAAAATAAGTTCTGTTTGTCTTTACCTTTTATATCGACAAACTTCTTATTTTGTTGAGTTCCGATGTTCAAGTCGATGAGGAAGAACAACTGTGGATTCTTCAACCGTTTCTTTGTTCATATATTTCGTTAATAATCTCATCGCCACAGCCCCGATATCATATAAAGGCTGAACAACGGAGGTTAACTGTGGTCTAACCATAAGCGCCAGTCTTGTGTTATCAAAGCTGATTACTTCAACTTCATCAGGAATGGACACGTTTTGATCCTGAGCACCGTGAACGACTCCAAGGGCCGTCTCATCATTTCCGACGAATATAGCGGTCGGCTTGTCCCCAAGCTCAGAAAACTTCTGCCACGCTTCAAGTCCTGAGTCATACGTGTACTCACCTTCAACAACCAGGTCGTCACTATATTCCACTCCCGCTTTAGCGAGGGCTTCGCGATACCCTTCTAATTTAAACTTCATGTTGATTGTATCGTGGAAAGGACCGCTTACAAATCCGATACGCTTATGTCCTTTTTCCAACAATTCCGAAACAGCATCGTAGGAAGCCGCTTTGTAGTCGATATTAACTGAAGGAACCTTGTTTGTTTCTTCCACTGCTCCAGCTAATACGATTGGAACCGGGGAACGCTCGAATTCCTGAACGTGCTCCTCGGAGATGTGCCCGCCAAGGAACAGGATTCCGTCCACTTGTTTACCAAGCATCGTGTTGAGAAGATGAAGTTCCTTCTCCACATTTTGATCCGAGTTACTTAAGATAATATTGTACTTGTACATCGTTGCGATATCTTCGATTCCACGTGCCAATTCAGCATAGAAAATATTAGAAATATCCGGAATGATGACTCCGACCGTTGTTGTTTTCTTACTTGCAAGTCCCCTTGCTACAGCATTTGGACGGTATCCAAGGCGGTCAATGACCTCCAGTACTTTCTTTCTTGTTGCCGGCTTAACATTGGGATTTCCGTTGACCACACGTGAAACGGTTGCCATGGAAACATTTGCTTCTCTTGCTACATCATATATTGTAACGTTCATAGCTAACTCTCCTTTACTCTTCTACTCATTTATTTATCTTATTTTACACTAAATAAACCTAAAGAAAAAAGCGATTACAATAGTTTGTTAAAAAATGCACATATTTATATTCACGTTAGTGTTTTTTCAATGTATATAGGTTATTTATCTGCAATTACCTTGATAATCATACGACAGTCTCTATATTCGTGCAACGACTCAGCCTTCGTTTGATAAAAAGTTCATTATAGCATGCAGAAAACGCGACGACCAGAATACATGCTTACTGGGTGTAGAGGATGCGTTTCGCCGATATATTTGGTTTTTCGCCGTTATAATCAGAATTTCGCCGATAAAATGAATTTTCCGCTGAAATCCTTAATAAAAATCGGTTTGGTCACCTGATATTCACTAATTATTTAAACCGTATGCTGCTCATAAATAAAAAAAACTCCAAATGACAGCAAAAAACCGTTTTAAAAATCAAAAACAAAGGGTTGAACCCCATAAATAGGATCCAACCCTTCTTTTATATATATTATACTTCGATCGTTCTTCCTTTTAACAGCTCCTGATAGAAATGATCAAATTGATCTAAATCCATTTGTTGGGCAGAATCGGATAAGGCAACGGCAGGATCAGGATGAACCTCAGCCATTACACCATCTGCACCGATGGCAAGTGCTGCTTTCGCCGTTGGAAGCAACAGATCTCTGCGTCCGGTTGAGTGCGTTACATCCACGAATACTGGCAGATGCGTTTCTTGCTTAAGAATTGGGACAGCTGAAATGTCCAATGTGTTTCTAGTCGCTTTCTCGTACGTGCGAATTCCACGCTCACAAAGGATGATGTCTCCATTTCCTTGTGAAATGATATATTCTGCAGCGTTGATGAATTCATCGATCGTTGCAGCTAAACCGCGTTTAAGCAATACGGGCTTCTTCACTGCTCCTGCTGCTTTTAACAGCTCGAAGTTTTGCATATTTCTCGCTCCGATTTGAATCACATCGATGTATTCCAATGCGGGTTCGATATCGGCCGGATTCACGATTTCACTGACGACAGCCAGATCATATTCATCGGCCACTTTTTTAAGAATTTTTAAGCCTTCAATGCCGAGGCCCTGGAAATCATAAGGTGATGTTCTCGGTTTGAACGCTCCGCCTCGAAGCAATTTAAGCCCTTTTGCTTTGACGGCTTTGGCCACTTCTGCTACTTGCTCGTATGATTCAACCGCACATGGACCGAAAATGAAGTGAGGCTTTCCGTCTCCAATTGAATCTCCGTTGATCGTTACAATCGTATCATCCGGTTTCTTTTTACGGGAAACCAGCAGTGCTTTACGGTGATCATCTTTTTGAAGCTCCAAACCGGCTTTAAAGATTTCTTTAAAAATATGTTCAACGGTCGAATGTTCAAATGGACCATTATTATTTTCTTTGATCAGATTAAGCATGCCTCTTTCTCGAACAGGATCATAGCGGTATACTCCTTGAGTTTCCTTGACACGCCCGATTTCCTGAACTAGTTTAGCACGTTCATTAATGGTGTCTAATAGTTTTAAGTTCATCTCGTCTACTTGTTTTCGTAATTGATCGAGCTCTTGATTACTCACAATACAGCACCCTTTCTTTTTTTATCCTGTTCATACGTAAAAACTGTTATAGTTTTAAGAAAGTATGATACATTTTTGATATTGAAACTTATTATAATAGAACATATCCAAAATGTCACGATAAAATTCTTTATTAATTAGACGCTTTTAAGCGCTAAAGTATTTAGTATTGTATGAGAATAGGCTAAAGTGGGTGAACACTAATTGAAAAATACGCAAAAAATATTTGCTTTGGACATCGGAACCCGATCGGTCGTCGGGATTATTTTAGAAGAAATAAACGGAATATTTCAAGTTTCAGATATTTTAGTAGAAGAGCATAAAAAGAGAGCCATGCTGGATGGTCAGATTCATGACGTCCCAGCAGTTGCCGAGGTCATTTCCTCCATTAAAGCACAATTGGAAAAGATACACGGCCCCCTTCATAAAGTGTGCGTTGCAGCTGCCGGAAGAGCTCTAAAAACGGAAACCGCAGCTTCCACTTTAACTATAAAAGGGAAACCACTTCTTCAAAAAAACGATATACTCCATCTCGAATTAAGCGCTGTCCAACAGGCTCAAGCATTGGCTGCAGAGAACGAAAATGATGCGAAGAGCTATCACTATTACTGTGTTGGTTATTCTGTCCTTTTTTACCGTTTGGATGGTGAGGAAATCGGCAGCCTCATCGATCAGCAGGGGGAAGAGGCCACCGTCGAGATCATCGCAACCTTCCTTCCACGTGTCGTGGTTGAATCCCTGATTGCGGCATTGAACCGGGCGGGCCTTGAAATGGAGGCCTTGACATTGGAGCCTATCGCTGCGATCAATGTGCTGATTCCAGAATCCATGAGACGACTCAATGTAGTACTTGTTGATATCGGAGCAGGAACATCCGATATCGCCATTACCAATCTGGGCACAGTCATTGCCTATGGAATGGTTCCGACAGCCGGTGATGAAATAACAGAAGCCATCAGCAATGAACTATTGCTGGATTTTCCTTTAGCCGAGCAAGCAAAAAGGGAGCTTCATTCCGGAGAGGAGATTACGGTTACCGATATTCTTGGTTTTGAAACGAGTTTCCCTGCACTGGAGGTCGTGGAGAGAATTGGTCCAGCTGTCGATCGTTTAGCCGGGGAGATTTCTAAGGAGATTCTCCGTCTGAACAATGGGAAGCCTCCACAAGCAGTCATGCTTGTAGGAGGAGGCAGCTTAACACCTGATCTGCCGGGCAAATTAGCCTCATCCTTACAACTTCCACACAACCGGGTCGCTGTAAGAGGCGTGGAGGCGATTCAGAATATCACCATATTGGATGAAGTCACGAAAGGACCCGAGCTCGTTACACCTATCGGAATCGCCATTGCCGCTAAACAGACACCTGTTCAATACGTCACAGCCCACGTGAACAATCAACCTGTCCGATTATTTGAAGTAAAGGACTTAACGGTCGGGGACTGTATATTGGCTGCGGGCTTAAAACTGAGTAAGTGGCACGGGGTTCCAGGGAATGGTTTCTTTGTAACCGTCAATGGCCAAGATATATCCTTACCAGGAGGTCACGGTCAGGCACCTCTTATTGAAAAAAACGGTCAGCCCAGTGCACTGGACGAAAACATCAATCATAACGATATGATCACTGTTCACAAAGGAGAGAACGGGACTTCACCATGTGTAACGATTGGAGATCTATTAGACACCTCTTCAAAACAGATTGTGATAGATGAGAACCCTTTTTTACTAGCTCCACTCGTCTACAGAAACGATCATCCTGCATCTCTTGAGGAAATCATTCAGGACCGTGATTCTATCCGGATCGAATTAATGGAATCACTCTTCGACGTGTTAAAGCATTCAGGGTATGAAGAATGGTTAGAGAGCACTAAGCCCTATCGTATTTCCATCAATGGTAAAGACACCTTCTTCCCTGCTTATAGTGGAAAGCTGTTCATCAACGGTTTTGAGGCGAAGCTCTCATCAAAGATTCAACAGGGCGATATCATTTCATATAAACCAGGCTTTACTCCAACGGTAAAGGAGCTTCTCGCCAAGAAACAGCTCACCACAAGGGCTACTATCACTATTACTTTTAACGGAAAGAAAGTAGAGCTTATGAAAGAGAGCAGCCGTGTTTATCGCAATGGCAATAGACTTGAAATGGATGATCATATATTTGCGGGGGATTCGATTGATCTGGAAGAACAACAAATAAGCTCATTTATTTTCCAGGACTTATTTAACACTGTGGAAATCAACATGCCTTCTCATGCTAACGGGAGCTTCGTGCTTTTGAAAAACGGAGAGGAAACCACCTTTTATGAAGAAATTCAACAGGGGGATGAACTCGAAATCGTCTGGCCTCAGTCCACACGCTGAATGAAAGAATAGCAGCAAACAACAAAAAAACTGGCATTTACGCCAGTTTTTTTGCTTATGATCCAACTTGTCCAGGTACGCTGCTCGTACGATTCGTTGGATGGATATTGTTGTTGTTATCGTTAGCCGTTGAACTCGTTGAAGTCTGTGAGCTGTTTACTGAAGAAGTCGTGTCGCCTGTCACTTCATCACTTGCTTCTTTCACTTTACCGCCTATATCCTTCAATTCCTCTGCCGCTTCCTTTGTTGTAGCGATAATTTCTGAAGAATCTTCCTTTACTTGATTCACTTGATCGATTACATCATCATTCACCTTTTCATAAAGGTTCTGTGCGTCGTTGATCGCATCCTTTAATACAGTGGAAGCCGTTTTAAGGCGATCCTGCCAGTCGTTCACAACTCCCGATGGATTCTCCCTTACCTTTGCCACCATCCCCATTGTGGAGTCCTTCACATTGGTTGTTCTGGATGAAACTCTTTTTCTCGTTGTTTTATCAAGCATAGCCAGTGCGCCGCCTACTACAGCTCCCACTACCATGCCTTTTAACAACTTACCGTTCTTCTCACCGGAAGTGCCGTTCATTGCAGTCGTATTTGTCGTATTACTTGTTTGAGTATTATAAGGTACAGTCTGTGTCATGAATCGTTCCTCCTAATTTACTTTAAATAAATTTTATTCTTATAGAGTAAATTCCCTCTATGACAGAAAATAAACACTTGGGAGGGAATTACCAAATTTTTATATAAATGCACGCATTCTTTCTGTACTCTTATAGAAAAATACATAACCTCCCTCGCCATAAAAAAAGGTTCTTTTCACAAAGATTGTTGTTCATTAACATAAGATCTGCTTGGGCTCTGTCAAATTAGTATGTGCTGGATGGTGAGGGGAACTACTTCGCTTTCCGCGGACGTTCGGCCGAGCCTCCTCAGCTTCGCTTCCGGGGTCTCGGCACGCCCGTACTTCCGCAGGAGTCTACGCAGTTCCCCTCACCATCTATAAGAAAATTTCGTGACAGAGCTTTAAAGTAACAAAAACTATCTGGAGAAAACGGAATTCGCTCTCTTACAATGAATTTTTTTAACGTGGGAGCATTGTTTGATTCATTTATTTGAAAGATAGTTCAATGATCTTCTTGATAGTTTGTTTTAGGAACAACGCTCAACAAGGTCACAATAGGAGCAATTTAGAGATTAAGTATCTATACTTATAGCATTCACAATGTAGAAGCACAGAGTGGATTGTAGCGGAAGGCACTTGACTCCTGCGGGATATAGAGGAAAGGTCGAGACCCCGCAGGGCAAAGCCCGAGGAGGCTCGACTTCCTCCCCGCGGAAAGCAAGTGCCTGGAGCGAAAAGGAACGGTCCATGTTTTCACACAAACACTAGTTCATAGCAATAATATTTACGAAAAGAGCTTTTTAAAAAAAGACCCTGCAATTAAACAGAGTCCTTTCACTTCTACAACTTATTCAATTCATTCTCAGTAATATTCCAATGTGAAGCATTCCAGCCCGGTTTTCCTTCAATAAATAAGAAGGCTTGGGGTGATTCATGCCTGATGCCGTATTTTTCGGCAATATGATTGGATAGCTCCCTTGAATCTTGAACGGCTAAATAGTAGCCTTCTTCCTCTTCATGCTTGTTCAAGAAGGACTGGTATTCGTTGAAAGCATTTGAGCTCACCGGGCAGGTTAAGCTGTGCTTCATAAAAAAGAAGCGGGAATTCGTTTCGGAAAGCTGTTCAAACTCTTGAACGGTTTCAATCTTTTGCATATCATTCATACTCCTTTACATAAAAATTTGCATTATTAGATAGCTGGAGACAGACGTGCCTCTTAGCATTTTTATTCCAACAAAAAAACGGTGAAGTAATCATATCACTTCACCGCCCTTGGAATCAATTATTATTGTTTGTATGTTTTTTCAGTTTCGTCAAATGCCTTTTTTGTTTCTTCGAGCTTTTGATTCACATCTTCTGTTTCTTCCACAGGTGTTGTATCACCCACAGCAACAGCTTGAAGTTCATCGTTTGTTTCTTGTAGCTCGTTATTATTTGAGCGGTATGTTTTCAGCTTTCCAACGACATTGTTGGATTGCTCCTGTACTGATTTTGAAAGTGCAGATGATTTTTCTTTTGCTACTGCAGCAAGCTCATTGCTCTTTTCTACAGCCGTGTCTTTCCACTGACCTGTCTTTTCTTTCAGCACGCCAGCCTGCTCATTGATATCATGACGAAGGTCTTTACCGGATTTAGGAGCCAGAAGAAGAGCTGATGCCGCCCCTACGATTCCTCCGATCAGTGTTCCGATCATGAAGTCCTTTGAATTAATGTTGTTGCTGTCGTTTGTTTGGTTCTGGTTTTGGTTCTGATTTTGATTGTACTGTTGTGTCATGTTTAAAATTCCCCTCTCTAATTGTTATAAGATCTTGCTCTTTTAATCAATTTTTCTCGAGATCGAACTTCTTTAGATGCTTGGTTTTGAACAGCTGCATCAGGTTGACTTGGCTGTTTTTCCTGTTTTTGTTTCCATTTGTCCTTTAACTCGATAAAGGCATTTCCCCACTGAACCACCTGTGATATCTTCCCTTGATTGCGTTCAAGTTCAGTTGAAATGGAAGTACTTACTTTCTTAACCGAGTTATTAAGGTTCTGGATGGAATGCCCTACATCTCTTACTGCATAAACAACAGTGTTCAGATCCTCAGATTTCTTCTGGATATCCTCAGCTAATAAATTTGTTTTATGTAGTAATTCAGTAGATTCTTTGGTTACTCCCTGAAGCTGACTCTCTAGACCCGTCAATGTCGTCGAAACACTGTCAAGGGTAGATCCTAAAGACTTCAAGGTCTTCATGACACTCATAACTAAAATAAAAAATGCAACTGCTATCACAGCCACGCTTAGATAAAGAATGATTTCCATATGCCACACCTCCATGTATAGAGATTCTTTACCCTTATCATAAACAAATAAACATTATACTAGTATTTCTTCTTTTCCCTTGAATTCTCCTGCATGAAAAAATAAAAATATTTCTTGTTTTAGCATTTCTCATTTTGTTTCTTTCATCCATTAATAAATGTTTTAGGGTACAATAAAATGGACTATATAAAAGGGGGAAGATGACTTGAAAGACCCACGCATAGAAAAACTGGCAAAAAATTTAATTCAATATTCCGTTCAGTTACAACCTGGAGAGAAAGTATTGATCGAAAACTTCGGTTTGCAGCGGGAACTGGTGACGGCACTCGTAAAAGAAGCATATGCAGCCGGGGGATACCCTTTCGTATCCATCAAGGATCACGCAGTCGACCGCGCATTATTGATGGGGGCACAAGAAGAACAATACAATATGATCGCAAGCTTCGAGGCGAATGTCATGGAGCAGGTGGATGCGTATATCGGTTTGCGTGCAGGTGATAATATTAGCGAGCAATCGGATGTACCTGACGAAAAGATGAAAATCCATGGAAATACAATCGGTAAAAAAGTACATAGAGAAATTCGCGTCCCTAAGAAAAAATGGGTCGTACTGCGCTATCCGACTTCGTCCATGGCACAGCTTGCCAATATGAGTACAGAAGGCTTCGAAGACTTCTACTTCGATGTCTGCAACCTGGACTACAGCAAAATGGACAAAGCCATGGATAACCTGGTTGAGCTCATGAACCATACGGATAAAGTCCGCCTTGTCGGAGAAGGGACGGACCTTACATTCTCAATCAAGGACATTCCTGCAGTGAAATGTGCGGGACGCCTGAACATTCCCGATGGAGAAGTATACAGTGCACCTGTAAAGGATTCAGTAAATGGAATCATTTCCTACAATACACCGTCACCTTATAATGGATTTACCTTCGAAAACGTAAAATTGACATTCAAAGAAGGTAAGATTGTAGAAGCCACTGCAAACGATACAGACCGAATCAACAAAATCTTTGATACAGATGAAGGGGCAAGGTACGTAGGTGAATTCGCCATTGGTGTGAATCCATACATCCAGCATCCGATGCAGGATATCCTCTTTGACGAAAAGATTGATGGCAGCTTCCACTTTACACCGGGCGAATGCTACGAAGAAGCGTACAATGGAAACCACTCGAATATTCACTGGGATATGGTGATGATCCAGCGTCCTGAGTATGGCGGCGGAGAAATCTATTTTGATGATGTGTTGATTCGAAAAGATGGACGGTTTGTCATTGAAGAACTTGAAGTGCTGAATCCTGAGAATTTGAAATAAATTTGATAAAACCACCGTCAAGATTTATGACGGTGGTTTTTTGTGTCTGATAACTTGCCTGTTGAATTCTTGCTCACATCCACCTGTTAAATTTCATGCTAATTTTAACTGCTGAATTCCCCTCATTTTTTAACAGGCCGAAAATCGGAAACCTCAAAACAAAAAAAACCGGCTCCCTTAAGAACCGGTTTTTCCACATTAATTTTCTGCTACCTGTTCCTTCAGCGTTTTTTCATACGCTTGTTGGAACTTTTGTACATCTCCTGCTCCCATGAAAATCAGCACTGCGTCTTCATGTTTGAGTAAAGAAGTCGTATCTTGTTCATCTATAATCTCGCATCCTTCAATCTTGCTTCCAAGATCGTTGATCGAAAGTTTCCCATGATTTTCCCGTGCGGAACCGAAGATTTCACATAAGTACACTTTGTCTGCAAGACTCAGGGTTTCTGCAAACTCAGAAAGGAAGGTTTGCGTACGTGTAAATGTGTGAGGCTGGAAGACAGCGATAATTTCTTTTTCAGGATATTTCTGTCTTGCCGAATCTACGGTTGCTTTGATTTCAGTCGGATGATGAGCGTAGTCATCGATCAGAATTTGGTTGCCCACTTCTTTTTCAGAAAAACGGCGTTTAACGCCTTTGAATGAGCTTAATCTCTCCTGGACGATGGCTGTATCAAGCTCTTCGTAATGACAGATGGCAATGACCGATAAAGCATTCATGATGTTATGGTCACCGAATGTCGGGATTTTGAATGCCGCATAAAATTCATTACGGACAAACACATCGAATGAAGTGCCGGTTCTGTCCCTTGTTACGTTTCTCGCCTGGAAGTCATTCTCCTCAGCGAAGCCATAAAATACGACTGGCACTTGAGCCTGGATTTTCTGTAATTGTTCGTCATCTCCACATGCGATGATTCCCTTTTTCACTTGCATCGCCATCTCCTGGAAAGCAGAGAAAACGTCGTCCACATTGGCAAAATAATCGGGATGATCGAAGTCAATATTTGTCATGATGGCGTAGTCAGGAAAATAAGACAGGAAGTGACGGCGATATTCGCACGCTTCAAAGACAAAGTATTGAGCATCCACTTCCCCTTTCCCTGTTCCATCCCCGATCAGGAAGGATGTTGGCTTTGCGCCACTGATGACATGTGCCAACAATCCGGTTGTAGACGTTTTTCCGTGTGCACCGGTTACCGCTACACTTGTAAATTTCTGCATGAAGTCTCCAAGAAATTTATGATATCTAGTGAGGGGTAGACCTTGCTCTACAGCTGCCTGAATTTCTTCATGTGTATCCGGAAATGCATTTCCTGCAATCACATGCATATCCCCTCCGATGTTTTCTTTTTGGAAAGGGAGAATTTTTATATTTGATTCATCCAGAGCTTTCTGAGTAAAGAAATATTTATCTACGTCAGATCCTTGGACCTCGTAGCCCATATCGTGGAGTATTTGGGCTAATGCACTCATGCCCGACCCCTTAATTCCTACGAAATGATATATAGTCATAATAGAACCTCCAACAATCGTCTATCTAAAAGCATTATATGAAATGAATATTATTTTGCTATCTGTCTTTAGCTTTTGATATTGAGTATTAAAAAAAGCGAACTTTCTTCAACTTGAAACATTATATCATTTTTTAAAATCCCTGACCATGCACAAGCTACGAAAGACTGGAGATAATGAAGTTTGGCGCTTCTTCTTTTAAATACGTTCTCCATAATACCCCAGTATTTTGATTCATTTGACCATAATGATTTTTCACATCTATTAAAATCTCCTTTGATTCAACGGGAAAAACAGGACCTAAGATCCACTGATGGGTTACTAATGGGACTTTTCTCATGAAATAGACCCCACCCTCAACGATTCCCTTTTCTTTACAACCAAGGTTTGTTTTAACAGAAACTTCATCATCCTGAATCACATTTTGACAAGTAAGGACCATGTGTTCATTCTGGGTATCGCTTTTTCTAATGATGACGGGTTCCCAAGCTGCAGTCAGCACGATGGCACCAAGCAGTTTGACCGATTCATGCAGTGAATGCGACTGAAGAAATTGAAAGAACAGAGTTTGGCCTTTAATGGTCTTATAATCAAACAAAAACCATTCCTGAAACAGCTTATCGACTTCTCCATCCACTTGCGTCTCATCCTGTAATAGGAAACGTTTAGAGAAAATCATCTTGGCCCGTACCTTTTCTCTGATATTCGTTTCCTTTAAAGCGTACACGGAAGCTTTTCTATAGAGGTCTTTTATATGTTCCTCGGCCATTCCCTGCTTTTTTTGTCTATATTGCTCTAGATTTAAAAGGCTTTCTGGTTCTTGCATCCTCTCACCTATTCGAATTCTACTTTTTCCAGGCGGGGGTTTGGACGGAGCTTTCTTCCTGCCTTGGCTTCAGGGGAACCGTCAATTACGACGTTATCTCCTGTAAACCCGACATGGATCTTTAGAAGACTGCTTCCCACTCCATACATATCGACTGGAACCTGATTTTCCTCAAACTGGCGAATACGATCTTCGTTAAATCCACCTGACACCACGATCTTGACGTGGCGGAACCCCTCTTCATCCAAGGCATGTCTTAATGCATTAATCAGTTGCATGTTAACTCCCCGGGGATCAAATGTTCCAAGCACATGTTGATTACGCAGGAAGTATTTATCGATCATCATTCGTGATGTATCTACCCTTACCCCTTTTAATTCAGGGCCAAACTCCCGTGCTACCTTTAATGAGTCTGTAATGGCATCATTATTGTAGTCTACCAGGGCAATGAGCTCGTCTTCAGGAAATGTTTCCTGATAAGCTTTCGTGGCTTCCACGATATCGCCATTGAATAATTGGATCAGGGCGTGGGGCATGGTTCCCATCCCTTTCTTTCCCCACCATTCGTTCATGGCATGGGTAGCCTGAGCTGTGGATCCCCCGATAAAGGCTGCATATCCATCCCCGGCCTGCTGGGTAAAGTGATCATCCCGATCACCCATGAAGATGACAGGTTTTTGTTTACCTGAAATAGAGGCAGCTTTCATCACATTATAGACACTCGTCGCCACTGACGTTCTTCTTGCCAGGATGCCATCTATGATTCCTTCTAAATAGCCAAAATCCTGATAACGACCCTTGATGGTCAGAACCGTTTCAAAGGGTGAGATTTGATCTCCATCTTTTAAGGAATGGATTTCAAGATTTTCCGGATTATCAGCGAAACTATGCAGAAGTGCAATCACTTCATCCGTTCCGCAGATAACGGCATGGTTCTTTTGGAAGAATTGCATGGTGACAAAGGCATCCGGTTTATACTTTTTGGCAATTTCCTTCGTTTTCAAAAAATAAACCGCTGAAAACCAGCCGTCCTTGATTCTTTCGTCAAACTTAAATGTATGATTGGTCAATCTGTTGAGTTTTCCTTGAAGTTTCAATTCTATTTCTTTCATCACTAAAGCTCCTTATGGCTCTTCCTACACAAAAATAGGTATTCTGTTTACTGAATCCTAAAAGGACACATATAAACAGAATACCATGTATTAAGTGATTCTACTAGTCTATGCCAGAGTCTCCAATTCACTTTCCGAAATCAGGACATCCCTTGGTTTACTGCCTCTGGACTCTGAAATAATTCCATTACTCTCCATCATTTCCATCAATCTTGCCGCGCGGTTATAACCGATTCTGAATCTGCGCTGCAAGGCCGATGCAGAGGCCCCTCCCTGGTCGACGACAAACTCACAGGCTTCTAAAAATAATTCATCTTCTTCCTCGGTAACCTGTGCTTTCTTGATCAATTCATCCTGTTGGAAGAGATAATCCGGCTCTCTTTGCTCTCTTACATGGTTGATGATGTCATCGATTTCGTCATCTGACACAAAGGTTCCCTGCAAGCGGACCGGTTTTGATGAACCATTTTCCAAAAAGAGCATATCTCCCTTACCAAGAAGCCTCTCGGCACCGCTTCCATCAATGATCGTTCTTGAATCGACGCTTGATGATACGGAAAACGCCACTCGTGTCGGTACATTGGCTTTTATCAAGCCTGTAATGACATCGACTGAAGGCCGCTGAGTCGCAATGATTAAATGAATCCCACATGCACGGGCCTTCTGTGCGATCCGGCAAATCGCTTCTTCAACATCTGCAGGCGACATCATCATCAAGTCAGCTAACTCATCAATGACTATGACTAAATACGGCAGCATATCGCTGTATTGTTTATTCCGTTTGGCCAGTTCATTAAAGCGTTTAATATCCCTTACACCTGTATGAGCGAATAATTCGTATCTTCTTTCCATTTCCTCAACAGCCCATTTAAGAGCTGCAGTAGCTGCTTTCACATCTGTTATGACCGGACTGACGAGATGTGGAATCCGGTTATAGGGAGCAAGCTCTACCATCTTCGGATCAATGAGAAGCATCTTCAATTCATCCGGTGATGCTTTGTACAAGAGACTCACCAGTATCGAGTTGATACATACACTTTTCCCCGATCCGGTAGCACCGGCGATGAGTCCATGTGGCATTTTGCTTAAATCAGTCACGATCGGCTGTCCGGAAATATCGAGACCAAGAGCGGCGGTCAGAGGGGAAGTTGGCTCTTGAAACTCAGGACTTGCGATCACTTCACTGATGCAGACAGGACGGCTCTCCCGGTTAGGCACTTCAATACCAATCGTATGCTTACCGGGAATAGGGGCTTCCATTCGAATATCCCTTGCAGCCAGGCTCAGCTTAATATCATCTGATAGATTGGTAATCTTATTCACCTTCACTCCAGGTTCCGGCTGAACCTCGAACCTCGTAACGGATGGACCTTGTGTGACATTCACTACTTTGGCCCTTACGTTAAAGTTATGAAGGGTTTCGTCGAGTAATATTCTTTGTGAATCGAGCCACTCTTCGCTCATTTCCTTTGATACAGGAGGCATTAGATAATCCATTTCAGGAAAGACATAGTCTCTTGTCCTTTTGGAAGATGAGCTTAATTCGCTGTAACTCTTTACCGCCTCTTCTCCTTGAACAGAACTTTGTTGAGATGCTTTCTGTTCAGGATGATGAATGGATGTCGCTTCTTCCACTTTTTCTTGCTTAACTTCCCGTACAGGTTGTTCTCTCTTCTCGGGTTCTGCTTCAGTCTGAGTTAATGTTTCGCCCTCACCTTCCTTGCGGGTGGGAGTCGAATCATTAAGAGCTGATCGTTTTCGCGTATCTAACTGTCGCTTATCCTGTTTCAGCATCAATACGTTAAAAGGAAGGTGAGACCTCTTACGTCTCTGAGGTTCTTCCTCCTTCGGCGCATGTTGGGAACGGGCAGGTTCTGACTTTTCTTCTACTCGTTTCTCCTCACTCGTAGATTCACTTTGTACAACGGGTTCTTGAACCGGTTTCTCTTGAACTGGTGTCTCTTGGACCGGTGTCTCTTCAACCGGTGTCTCTTGAACAGGTGTCTCTTGAACAGGATGAACGGGTTCCTGGACTTGTTCTTCATTTTCCCGCGCAGAATGAACGGGTTGTGGTGGCTCTTCTTGCACAGAGTGATTAATAAGCTCTTTCTCTTTATGTGATGAATACTCTGGTGCTGGTTGCTCCGTTTCAGATATAAGTGAAACACGTTCATTTGGCTTCTGGGAAACTTCTTCAGTGAGCTCCACTTTTTGATTTGGATCTTCAACTGGAGTGGTTTCATTGATGTCTTCAGCCTCAACCATTAGCGTATCTTCAATCAGAGATTCTTCACGTTTTTCTTCCGGGAAATTCATCATCATCCCAACAGGTTCATCGTCAATAGGCTTTTCCGATTCAGCTGGTTCAACTTTAATGGAATTTTTCAATTCAGTTGTTTCACCATCGACAATGGATGCTGATTCATTTTCCACAGGAATTGAATTCTCTACTACAGATAGAGCCTCATGATCAGTCACAGCTTCTTTGCTCTCTTCTTCCTTATGTAAAAATTTCTTAAGCTCGAACTCTACCTGGTCTTCTTTTTTTGCCGGTCGTCCTCTAAAACCATAAATAGGTGAAGGAATTTCCGTAGGGGTGAACGGCCTGCTGTTTCCCTTTTCCACTTTAGGGGATTTCTTCGGTTGGACTGCAGCCGCTGGTTTTTCTTCTTTCCACTTTCTATTTTTAGAAGAGTGGTCCTGACTCTTATTCTTTTGTTCCCTAGCTGGCTCTTCCTTTTCTTGACTTCTTCGATTTCTATTCGTTCGTGGACGATCTATGTTTTCTCCATCCGAAATGAGGGGAAAGCGAAAAGTCCCTTTAGGATATTGATACGTCATCCTTGCTTCTACATCACGTGAATGATTGGGCCCTACTATATTTTTACGTTCAGTCTTTTTACGTTCAACATGCTGAACTTCATCATTAGTTTCATCATAGTACTCTTCAAATTGATCATCATTATCTGATAATTTACCAAATATTTTTTTTATCCAGCTCACAAACATCACTCTTTCTTTCATACTTATTATTATTTTATCAGTTAAAGAGAAAAATTCGAGTCATTTCGATAGAATAAGAGAATTGTTAAAGGATTGTGTCGAAATAAACATAGGTGTAAAGAGAATGTAATACGAATTTTGCAAGGCTAATTTCAGAGCTGTGTTACTAAGCCAGTAGTGGTTGATTTCCGCTTCAGGTGCTCGCTTTCCGCGGGGCGTGAGTTGAGCCTCCTCGGGCTTTGCCCTGCGGGGTCTCAACTTTCACGCTATTCCCGCAGGAGTCGAGCACCTTCCGCTCCAATCAACTTATGAATGATCCTGTCACGTACCAGTACTCAATAAAAAATCTTAATGAAAAACTACTATGAACAAGTTTCTATAAGTTTTCAATCATACGACCTCTAACATTAATAAAAACAAAAATACCTGAGCCCATACTCCGGACCCAGGTATATATTTTTAAGCTGTGAATGGTTGACCCACTTGGTAAGTGTCTTCAAGAACGAGGATTCCTTTTTCTTGAGGAGCATCTGGAAGTGCCAGTTCTTTGGCAGAACAAATCATGCCTGATGATGCCACTCCGCGAAGCTCTGCATCCTTGATGACCATTCCGCTTGGCATGACAGCGCCAACTTTCGCAACAACGACTTTTTGTCCTTTGTCAACGTTAGGAGCACCACACACGATTTGCAGGGTTTCATCCCCAACATCCACGGTACAAATGTTCAATTTATCTGCATTTGGATGCTTTTCTTTTTCAGACACAAATCCTACCACGAATTTTGGTGAAAAGTCTGCTTCCAATACTTCATCAAAACCGTTCTTTTTGATGGCTTCATTGATCAATTGGAGCTTCTCTTCATTCATTTCGACAGGTCCCACTTCACTTAAATCCATATACTTTGATGCATGGAATAGGTTATATCCAAGTGTTTTCCCTGTTTTCTCATCAAACAAACGTGCAGCATCTTCTTTTCTTTCGTGTAAAACTTCTCCTTCAAACCCTGGTTCCAATGTAACGATCAGGGTATCACCAATACCTTCTAAGTTATAAAATACGTTCATTATTTCTTCTCCCTTTCCTTTTTGCGGTTTTTTGCCAGAATGAAAATCGGCTCCAGTTCCCCTTCTTCATACACAAAGGATAGTGCCGTAATCGGAACATTTCCCGTCGTAAAGAAGCTCATCGTCAATTGGGCAAGAACATCATAGCCCGTTTCATTGCGAATATCCCCGATTACCAAAACATCCTGATGAGGTACGGATACAGTCATTTCACCTTGAACATCCTTGCTTACCTGCTTTAAGAAAGCATCATTCAAAATACGACTTGCATCATAACCATCATTATTATTTAGAAAATAGAAGATGTTTCCTGCCACTTCATCCTTCTTCATTTCAGTTGGTAGGCTTCTCACATTGAATAAAGCGGTCTCCTTCATTTGCTCGTGAGACCATCCTTCATCCTTTAGCATATTTTCATCTAATAGGCGGTAGGTTTTCCCAAGGTCAACAGCATAATAGATACGTGTTTCAGCTGTATGATCATCTGTAACGAGGGCAACCCCTTCATTGGATTCTGTGGCAAAAGAAGTGGAACGTATCACTGGAAACACTTTCTTCTCTTTATTCCCAAGGTCTGCTTCAGTACCCATTACGTTTAAAGCTTCTTCCACGTAATACACCACTTCATCGATAATGGATTTATTGTTTTCTTTCCACTTGGATACAATCGGTGGCAGGGCGACGTTGATGCCTTTTTTTGTATCAGTGTTCTCAATTCTAAGTGAATCTTTATCTCGATCATATGTAAACGTACGATTCGGTTTCTCTAATCGTTCCTGGAGTATACCTTTTAGCTTTTTTATGTCCAAATCTGATCCTCCTTTGGTTGTACTATTATAATAGAAAGTATCGATCCATCGCTGATGCATTCACTTATAACATTTTACATCAAAATGCTTAGAATACAAAAGGAACCTGTTTCATTTCAGGCAAAAAGAAAAGGGATCCCAAAATAAGGTGATCCCTTTTCATCCTATTATGAAGATAATGTGTTCATGAAGTTCTCGATTTGTTCTTTTGTTTTACGGTCCTTATTAACATATCGTCCAAGTTCACGGCCGTCTCCGTATGCCAGAAAGCTTGGGATTCCGAAAATATCCAATTCAATGCACAGATCAATGAATTGATCTCGATCTACGTATAGGAATGTGTACTCTGAGTATTGGCTCTCGATTTCCGGGAGGATCGGCTCGATGATCCTGCAATCCGGACACCAGTCCGCTGAAAACATAAATACATGCTTGCCGCTTTCTTTCAACTGGTGAAACTCTTCCACTGATTCAAGTTTACGCATTTTATTTGCCCCCTGTTTCAATCGTCATTTGATTAGGTTTGATCCAACCTAGTTTACGCATATATTCAGATATTAACAGGCTTATGAATGCAGGTCCAACAAAATGCAACAGAAGGATTCTCAATGTTACATCCCAGGTGAATCCCATCGTTTTAAAGGTCATGATTTGACCGACGAATCCACTTGTTCCCATTCCGGCTCCTGCAGCATTGTTTTCCATCAACCATATCGTGGTTCCGATGGGTGCCAATATCATGCCCGCTACGGTGGGAGGAATGAGAATGCGGGGATTTCGGACGATATTAGGTACTTGAAGCATGGAAGTACCTATTCCCTGAGCCAATAATCCACCTACTTTATTCTCCCGGTAACTGATGACAGCAAATCCTACCATTTGAGCAGCACATCCAATCGTTGCGGCTCCGGCAGCGACTCCATTCAATTCAAGCATAAGGGCAATGGCGGCACTTGATATCGGGGCTGTCAAAGCAAGACCCATGAGGGCAGCCACCAAAACCCCCATGATAATCGGGCGTTGCTCAGTCGCCCAGCTGATCCAGCTGCCAAACATGCTCATAAAGTCGGCAATTCCCGGTCCGATAAAGTAAGCTATCGTAAACCCTGAAAAGATGGTGACGAATGGAGTGACAATGATATCGACTTTCGTTGTTTTACTGACTAACTTACCAATTTCCGTTGATATAACAGCTGCTACATAAGCTCCCGCCGGTCCACCTAAGCTTGCGCCTGCTGCTCCCGTAACAACCGCAGCAAACAAGACAAGCGGTGGTGCCCCAAGACCAAAGGCAATGGCTACCCCGATCGCAGGACCCATCAAGCTGATCGCCAGACCACCCATCTCAATGAAAAATTCACTCAAACCAGGGGAAATGGGAAGCTGTTCCCCGATCGTCTTAATGATCAATCCGATGATCAGCGAACTGAACAATCCTAAAGCCATATAACTTAACGCATCTATGAAATACACCTTTGCAGATAATGTAATGCCTTTACTCTTTAAGAATTCTCTCACGTGGTTTCTCTCCTCTGTGTTAACCTTCTTCCTTTTACTAGTGTAAAGACACTTGTGTATTTTGTCTATATATTTTCCTTTACCCAACAATCAATTTCTTTCTATTCTCCTTTTAATCAAGCGTACCTATTCACGTATAATAAAATTGGCTCTTTTCGCAAAGATTATGGTTATCTTAGAGTAGAAAGTAGTAGTTGATTTCCGCTACAGGATGCTCGCTTTCCGCGGGGCTGGCGGTGAGCCTCCTCGGCTTCGCCTGTGGGGTCTCACCTGTCCAGCTATTCCCGCAGGAGTCGAGCATCCTTCCGCTCCAATCAACTTTCTGAGCATGATTCTTTAAAAGAAATCAATAATACAAAAACTTTTAGCAAACAACCTTCTTAAGTTGAGTAGAGGTTTAGTCTTATTAAAGAAGGATAATTCAACTTTCTAAATAGATTGTTTTTTGACACCTTGTAGCTCTGTCACCAAAAATCTCTTAAAGATGGTGAGGGGAACTGCGTAGACTCCTGCGGAAATACGGGCATGCCGAGACCCCGGAAGCGAAGCTGAGGAGGCTCGGCCGAGCGTCCGCGGAAAGCGGAGCGGTTCCCCTCACCATCAAGCGCATACTGATTGACAGAGTCCTGGCAGATCCCAAGTGATTGAACAACAATCTTTGAAAAAGAGCCTAAAAAAAACCGATTTTCCACCTAAGTGGAAAATCGGTTTCTATCGTTATGATTTATGTTTAACTGAAGCTGCCATTTTCATCATCATCTCTGCATGATCTGCTAAATCATCTAATTCCGCCTGTGTCGTTACTTTCGTTCCACCCACTCCAACAATTAGTTCGTATTCTTCTGTATCGGGCAGTTTCTTAATGACATAGTATCCTAAGCGATTGTCCTCTTTAAAAATCCCATGTTTCAAGAGATTTTCATTG
Organism: Rossellomorea sp. NRS-1567; assembly: GCF_050467885.1. Taxonomy (NCBI): domain Bacteria; kingdom Bacillati; phylum Bacillota; class Bacilli; order Caryophanales; family Bacillaceae; genus Rossellomorea; species Rossellomorea sp. NRS-1567. The sequence goes on from NZ_JBITPL010000010.1 coordinate 230,678, forward strand.
TCACTAATGGCCATTTGATATAGAAGTTCACTATCCTTATTTTCTTGAGGGTTTGTAAAAAGAATAAAAGTATCAGAGCTCTTTGAAATAATGATATTATTGGGTGATTCTTTTTCTATTTTGGCTCCAAATGGAAGATAAAAGTTAATGTTTCCAGCCTCTTCTTTAGCTGCCTCATTTGAGCTTAATGTGTTCTCCACCACTTTGGCTGTCTTTTCTTTTTCTTGATCGATTGTCGTGTTGCATCCAGCTAAAATAAGCACAAGAATAAAGAAAATGACTGTGTGTTTGATTTTCATCCTATACTTATCCTCCCTTTCATGCTTAGGACCTACGCTTATGATACCCTCACAAAGTCCTACCTGACAACCCTTTCAATCAGAAATCCTGCCTTTTTAATGGGAAAACAGGTTATTTTTAACTCACATAGGGTATTTATGATAAAATGACTAAAAACAGGAGAGTGAAAATCATGGAATTCACAGTGTATCTGGCAGGGGAAATACATAGTTCCTGGAGAAACGAGCTTAAAGAGAAAGCAGAAGAGCTTCGTCTCCCTCTATCTTTCGTCGGTCCGATGGAAAATCATGAACGCTCCGATGCTATCGGGGAAGAAATTCTTGGTGAACAACCAAATAAAATACTCCGCGATGAGGCAGCATCGAGTATTAACAATCTTCGAACAGAGTTACTGATGAATAAGGCCGATGTGGTGATTGCCTTGTTTGGAGAAAAATACAAACAGTGGAATACTGCTATGGATGCGAGCACCGCCATCACACTTGGAAAGCCTCTTATCCTTATTCGTCCTGAAGATCTGCATCATCCGTTAAAAGAACTTTCAAACAAGTCAAATGTCACCGTGACAAACATAGATCAGGCGATTAAGACGTTATCCTATGTTTTTGAAACAGAATAAAATCATGAAAATAAGCATGCCGTCCACATTGGACGGCATGCTTATTTTTTATGATCATTACAATATCCCCGGAACTTTTTTACTATTTTAAAATAACTTAATATTGGCAATCTAAAGACATTTTGTGTTATTATTAACAATTTATAAACTTTTTTTGACTTTATGAAAATATTAAAATATTATAGTAAAAGAATAAGGGAGGTAGTAACATGTCATCAATGAATAAACAGAAAATTGTGGATAGTGTCCCTCAAAAAGGTTTCTTTGGACATCCGAAGGGATTATTCACTTTATTCTTCACAGAATTTTGGGAGCGTTTTTCCTACTACGGAATGCGTGCCATCCTCGTATTCTACATGTACTATGAGGTTTCAAAAGGCGGACTGGGCCTGGAGCAAAACACAGCTTTAGCAATCATGTCTATTTATGGTTCACTTGTATATATGTCCGGAGTAATCGGAGGCTGGTTGGCAGATAGAATATTCGGAACTTCGAAAGCCGTCTTCTACGGTGGAATATTCATCATGTTTGGTCATATTGCTTTATCATTTCCAGGAAGTTTAGCCATGTTCTTTGTTTCGATGGTATTGATTGTTGTCGGAACAGGATTATTAAAACCGAATGTTTCAACAGTTGTCGGTGAAATGTACAGCGAAAGTGATACTCGCCGAGATGCAGCTTTCAGTATTTTCTATATGGGTATCAACTTAGGTGCATTCATTGCTCCACTAATTGTCGGTAAGCTTATGGAAACAAAAGGATTCCATTGGGGATTTGCGGTTGCAGCCATCGGAATGTTCTTAGGTCTTGTTGTGTTCATGCTAACAAAGAAAAAGAATCTTGGTCTTGCCGGTACTTATGTACCAAACCCGCTTGCGCCGGCTGAAAAGAAAAAGTATGGTTTAATCACAGGATTAGTTGTAGTTGGTCTTGCCATCATTTTAGGTATTACGATTCCTGCCGGTCTATTTACATTAAACGTATTCATTAATTTAGTAGGTATCTTCGGTATCGTCGTTCCAACCATTTACTTTATCGTGATGTACTATAGTCCAAAAACCACAGAAACTGAACGCTCAAGAGTCATCGCTTACATTCCATTATTTATTGCAGCGGTTATGTTCTGGGCAATTCAAGAACAGGGTTCAACCATCCTTGCAGTATACGCAGATAAGCGAACTGACCTGGAATTCATGGGAATCAGCATCTCACCAGCCTGGTTCCAATCGTTAAACCCATTATTTATCATCCTATTAGCTCCAGTATTTGCCTGGATGTGGGTGAAACTTGGTGATCGTCAACCATCGGTTCCGAAGAAGTTTTCATTCGGTCTATTGTTTGCCGGTTTATCCTTCTTAGTGATTCTATTACCTGCATACTTCGGAGGAGAAGATTCACTTGTAAGTCCATTATGGCTTGTGCTTAGCTATTTGATCGTTGTACTTGGTGAGCTATGCTTATCACCAGTCGGTCTTTCAGCGACAACCAAATTAGCTCCGGAAGCTTTCTCTGCTCAAACGATGAGTCTTTGGTTCTTAGCTTCTGCTGCTGCACAGGCGCTGAATGCACAACTTGTCCGTTTCTACACACCAGAAACAGAAACGCTGTACTTTGGGGCAATCGGAGGAATGGCAATCGTATTGAGTATTGCATTATTCCTGCTTTCACCTAAGATTCAGGAGTTTATGAAAGGTGTAAAATAATTGACTTAACCCTCTGAAATTTTTCAGAGGGTTTTTTATATAACTGAAGGGATTTACTTTAAACCATCCTGCTAAGTATAAGAAGAACTCCGCTTCAAACGGAGTTCCATTCCCAACTATTAGAATAAGCCACAGCCACATCTTCTATTGCGTCTTCTTCTATGACAACCACATCTTCTACGGTTATCTTCAGCTCCCAGGACATTATCATCTCTTCTTCTGCGACATCTTCCACGATTATCTTCTGATCCTAATACATCATCTCTGCGGTCACGTCTTCTTCTGTCACCAAAAAGCAACTTATCCCAGTCACAGCATCTTCTGTGATCACGACGGTCATCACGACGACCCCCAACTCGGTCATTACAATAATGGCATCCCATAAATTCTTACCTCCTTAGAAAGAATTTATCAGATAAAATAAAGTCTGATATACTCCATCCTATGAATATCAGGTAGAATTGGTATGGGCCAAGTACCCTCTAAAGGCAAAAGTCTATCGATTATAAGTCCTGCTCTTTGTTTCTGAACTGCCACTGGCCTATTAAGAGCTGAACCACGTGCAAAAACATAGCCTCTCTCGTAATGAGTCCATTCGTAAACACGCCCACTGCGCCTTCTTTTTTTCTTATCCCGGTGGTTTGAGTGTACTCATCCATCAAGGGTCCAAGCTCTTCCCCGGCTTTTAACTGACTGCTGATTTCTTTAGGAAGAGGGATTCTGGCTCCTCCACCAATGATTTCGTTGCCGCTCCGATCCACGAGTGCCCCCCAGTTACAGACAAACATTCCGTAAAGTGATTCCGTCACTCCTCCTTCAAGACCGATCCCAATATCGCTATCTGTTGCCCGCAGGATGTTCTTGGCTCGATTTAACGCACCTTCGATGGTCTCTTGATCAGAGATTGGCTGCTCACCTACATTTGAATCTGTTTTGAAACACTCGAACTCTACGTCTTCATAGTGTTCCTTAAAAGCCTTTTGAACGGCTTGTACCTTTGCGGGATTGGTTGTTCCAATTGCTATTTTCAACAAATTAATACCTCATTTCTAAGAGAGAGTCACTCCCTTTTTTGTCTCTATAAAAAGACTGTCTCAAGAGGTTCCTGATTGAGACAGCCTTTTTGGTCTATTTTTTTAGAAACGTGAATTATCCGTTTGATTTAATGGATTCAATTGTGGAACGGTCACATTGCTTCACTAATTTGACAATCAGTTCTTTCGCAGCCGCATAATCATCTACATGGATCATGGATGCATGTGTGTGAATATATCTTGAACAGATACCAACAACGGCACTCGGAACCCCTTCATTTGACATATGTACTCTTCCGGCATCCGTTCCGCCCTGAGAAACGAAATATTGATATGGAATGTCATTTGATTCAGCTGTATCAAGAACGAATTCCCTGATGCCTCTGTGGGTAACCATTGAACGATCAAGAATGCGAAGGAGAGCACCTTTACCTAATTGGCCGAATTCATTTTTGTCCCCTGACATATCATTTGCCGGACTCGCATCGAGGGCAAAGAAGATATCCGGATTAATCATATTGGCTGCTGTCTGGGCACCGCGTAATCCTACTTCCTCCTGAACCGTGGCTCCGGAATATAGGGTGTTGGGAAGTGTCACCCCTTGCAGCTCTTTTAACAGCTCAATGGACAATCCGCATCCATAACGGTTATCCCAAGCCTTCGCAAGTATTTTTTTCTCATTCGCCATTGGGGTAAACGGACAAATCGGTACGATCTGCTGTCCCGGTTTGATCCCGATTTCCATTGCATTGTCCCGATCATCAGCACCGATATCAATGAGCATGTTCTTGATTTCCATCGGCTTTCTACGCTGTTCTTCTCCGAGCAGGTGAGGAGGGATGCTTCCGATCACACCTGTAATCGGACCGTTATCCGTTATGATTTGAACACGCTGAGCAAGCATGACCTGACTCCACCAGCCTCCAAGGGTTTGAAAGCGGATCATTCCATTGTCCGTAACAGACGTGACCATAAATCCTACTTCATCCATATGCCCTGCAACCATCACAACAGGATCCTGATCATTGCCTTTTTTCACTCCAAATACCCCGCCCAAACGATCCTGCACGATGTCATCTGAGTATTGAGACAATTGTTCTTTCATAAATTTACGAACCGCATGCTCATTACCGGGTGCTCCCGGCAATTCAGTCAATGTCTTAAAAAGTTCCAACGTATCTTGTTTCATGTCATATGCCCCTTTTATATAAAATCTACTTTATGTATAATCTTATTTTACAGAACTTTCGAACGTCTTACCACCAATTGAGAAGAAAATGAGTTCTCTTTTTTATTACTTCTTTGATAGAATGTACCTATAGATGGAAAATAATCGAGAATTATTGGGGAGATAGCGGGAAGAGCATGCTATCCCTTGCGTGTCAGAGAAACATCAAATACTCATTGCCTGTGGAGGGAATAAAAATGAACTGGAAATCTTTCATGATTGGAATCGGAATCGGAGCAGCAGGAGGATATTTTCTGAAAGAAAAACTGGATGATTCAAGCATGGTTTCTGCCGAAAAAGTATTAAAGGACGTCAAACTTTCATTTAAAAAAGAGGGGAACATCGATGGCTCCTGGATTGGAATGAAGCCCGAAGACTATCAGAAGCACTCGGTCACAACGAAAGTTTATAAAGGTGGCGTATCCAGAAGAAAAGACGGGGAACTGGAGCAATATGAGTTTTTAGCAGATGCGTATACGGGCACCGTTGTGGATGTGTATCCTTTAGCTTAAATAGACTAACCGCATCATACCAAAGGATGATCCCAGGGTCTTGGGACCATCCTTTATTTAGTCATTATTATTTTTCCCTCAGTACGTGATCAACGATTTCTCCATCTGTATTCCACTTGATCCCTCTATAAACCGCATCATGATAGAAAAGGAACCAGTATTCTCCTTCAATCGCTTGATTGATCCACTTGTATTTGGCATCGATGGACGTCATCGGATAGTCGTCATAAGCCAGTACCCATAATGGATTTTTGTGAGCGTGAGTAGGCATGATATCTGCCATATGGATGAACTTCTCCCCGTTATGCTCTAGAAGGATAATCGAATGCCCATCACTGTGACCTCCCGTATGCACCATTGTGATTCCAGGAAGTACTTCCTTTTCTCCTTCGAACGTTTCCCCTTGAGATTGAATGCTTTCCCAATTTTCTTTCCAGTATGTATTACGGGAGCGCACATTCGGATTTCTCATTTCATCCCATTCCACTTGGGAGGTGTAAATGGTTGCATTCGGGAATACAGGAACAAGCTTATCCCCCTCATATTTTGTTAAGCCGCAAGCGTGATCGAAATGCATGTGAGTCATTAACACCACATCAATATCATCTGGCTTCAAGCCCAGTGTTTCCAGTGATGCCTCGAGATCCGACTCTTCATGCACACCGTAGTTACGCTTTTGTTTATCATTCAGCTTCCCTTTACCAATACCGGATTCAATTAATACTTTCTTCCCTTCCCATTCGAAAAAGAGAGGATCTGTTCGTAATTCGATTTGATTCAAGTCATTCACGGCATATTTTTTTGACCAAAGAGGCTTTGGGACCACTCCGAACATAGCTCCCCCATCCATGTGAGTGACGCCGCCATTCAGCCAATAGATCGATATATCTCCAACCTTCAACGTTTCCATTTTGACTCCTCCTTTGTTCATTCCCTTTTATTTTATCAGAATTTATGGACAACTTATAGGTGGATGCTCGGGTCGCCCTCAAATGATCATGAAATAAAAAAAACAGCCCTGCGAGATTGCGAGGCTGCATTAACATTAAATTACTTATTTTGATATTGTGCTTCAACCCGGTAAATTCTTTGTCCTTTGGCTGAAAATTTCTCTTCATATTCAGTCATGATATTTCCTTCAAAATCGCTTTTGTGAAGATCAAGACTCAAGAAATTCAGGTGGAGACCATACCATGAGAAGCTCTTTAATGAGTACTCGAATAAATCTTGATTGTCTGTCTTAAAGTGGATTTCCCCGCCTTTGATCAGCACATCTTCATATAGCTTCAGGAAATCTTTATAAGTCAATCGACGTTTTTCATGACGGTTTTTCGGCCATGGATCAGAGAAATTCAAGTACACTCGGCTTACTTCTTCTGTTGCGAAGTATTCAGTCAGGTTCTTTGCATCGACATTTAACAGCTTGACGTTAGGAAGCCCGGCTTCAATCAAACGATCAAGAGCGGTTACAATGACGCTTTCATATAACTCGATACCAATATAATTAACGTCCGGATTGGCTCTGGCCATTTCCGTGACGAATTGACCTTTTCCAGTTCCTACCTCGATGTGAATAGGATTGTCATTACCAAATTCTTTATTCCATTGACCTTTTATCTCCTGGGGTTCTGCCACAACATACTGTGGATGGTCACTGATTCTCTCAGAAGCCCACGGTTTATTACGTAAACGCATGTAGACACCTCTTTTTTTATTATCGAAAAAAACATACCACGACTATCCGTCCTGTGCAAGAGCCAAAATAGAGCCAATCCCCGCTTCAGATCTTCTGGCTGATGTGCCCTTTTTGAGGTCCGTCCCTCAAAAAGCGCGCATAATTGAAAAAGGAATTCACACACTATTAGTGAATTCCTTTTTCGGGTCTGGTCATTTTGAAGGGCTGAAAAAGTACGTGTTTCTTTAAATCTTTATAGAAGAAAATGAAAGGGTGTACTCTATGCCTTTAAATTCACAGAATCAAATGCAGTTACTATCAGATATTTTAAGCAATCACAGTGCGGATTGCTGCGGTTCGGTTTCTGAATGTGAGCAAGTTGAACGATTGGTGAAGTCATTAATGGTTAATGCTGATATTCACGAAAACGTAAAGCCTGTCCTGCAGGAAATTTATCAGTATAGTCAAAGCGGGATATCCTCTGCTGACCTATCGAACCATATTACGTCCAATCAAGAAAACTTGTCCCAATGGGTTACGGATATGAACAACTATTCTTAATGAATCAGATCACTTTGTGCAGATATTCAATCCAATGATTCATTTCGTGAAATCGGGCTTTTCCTTTATGCCACTGAATGGATAATATCGTTTGTGCAACCACATACCATTTCATTCTCAGCTTTAAGTTATCGGTCAACTCAACACCATATTGAGTTAACCAGCTCTCCCATTGGTCTTCAGGGATATACCAGTATAATAAAAGCCCTACGTCAAAGGCCGGGTCCGCGATCATGGCACCGTCCCAATCGATTAAATACAACTGGTTGTAATCAGACAGCAGCCAGTTGTTATGATTGACATCACCGTGACAGACTACATATTCTTCCTGCTGAACTTCCAAGAGCTCTTTTTGAAGAAATAATAGCGCCTCTCTAATGACAGGCAATGAAAGAAGATCGAATTCTAAGCCTGTTTCCACTTCCGTAAGCATATGCTCCGGCTGAAACGGCTCTTTTCCCAACCGCTCAAGCATGGTTGAAAGCGGCTTTGAGGAATGAATCTTGTTAAGCAGCTTAGCCACTCGTTCATCCATCATTTCTTCCGGCTTTAATTCTCTTCCATTTAACCAATGTTGTGCCGTTATGACATCCCCGTTTTCCAGTCTTTTGGTCCAAACTAGCTTGGGTACGATTCCTTCTGCAGACAATACAGCCACAAAAGGGGAGGAATTGCGTTTCAGAAATAACCTTTGCTCTTGGTACTGAGCAAAGAACGCTTCTCCAGTAGCACCGCCTGCGGGGACTATTTCCCAATCTTGGTCAAATAAGTGTTCCAATATATTCACCTTCTATTGGTCCTTTGTCATGTTTATATGTTCATTTACGTTAATAGTTGAATTCATTCACTACATCAAAAAATTCTTATAAAATAAAAAAGACAGCTATTGGGCAATACAATCAATAGCCATCTGTTTAAGATTTTATCGTCATCTTGCGTTTTCGTCAAGCACTGGAAAAACTGTTACCTTACAAATACATAGGAAGAGACAGGTTCAAGGGTTATGGTTGGCTCTTTTACCCCATAAAGACCGTTTACATTTGCACGATTTCCGTCGGACAAACAAATCCAATCTTTTCCTTCGGGGAGGGAATACTGACACTTTTTCGAATCTGAATGGAAGACCATGAAGATATCGTTCCACGGACCATACGGGTGGACATTCCGGTAGCGGACCACAACAAGATTTTCAATGCTATGTGAGACTTCCACATGCTCCCTGATCAGGCCGCTCTTTTGAAATCGGAAGGCACCGTGACTTTTACGGATTTGAATCAGTGCTTTTACGTATTGAACCACATCATCGAATTCTTCTCTTCTTACCCAGTCTAGTTGATTAATTTCCACAGGAGAATTGTAGCTGTTTTCGATCCCCTTTTTCGTTCTGTAAAATTCCTGTCCTGCATGAATAAAAGGGATCCCTTGAGATAGCAGCACCATCGTGGTTGCTAATTTATGGCGATTCATAAGGGTTCCTTCATCTTCATTTAAACAAGCTTTCATTTTATCCCATAGGGTGTGATTATCATGGGACTCCACATAGTTGACGGATTGAGTCGGCTCTTTAAAAAGTCCTCTTTCCCCACTTTTCATCCCGACACTTCCAGTCAGGACGAGTTCCACCTTTTGTTCCAAGTGACCGTGACCAAGGGCAAACCCTTTGTCATATAAGTTAAACGTACTTCCTTTAATGGTGTCCCGGAACCAATCATTGAATTGACCGATCCCTTGAAGCTGATGGGCGTTACGCAGGTTGGCTTTTTGATGGGGGGGCAGGGGTGTATTCAGGTCCCAGCCTTCTCCTATGATGATCGCTCCCGGCAAAACCCTTTCCACTTCTTCACGGATTGTCGTCATGGTCTTAATATCAAGAATTCCCATCAGGTCAAAACGGAAGCCGTCGACACCGTACTCTTTTATCCAATAAAGAATCGAATCAACGATAAATTTCCTGGCCATCAGGCGTTCGGAAGCAAAATCATTTCCCACTCCCGTCCCATTCGAAGGTAAGCCATTTTCGTCGTGACGGAAGAAATAGCCGGGCACGAGCTTTTCAAAGGACGATTCCTCCCGAATGAACACGTGGTTGTACACCACATCCAGTATGACTCTGATATTTTCTTCATGGAGGCTTTGAATCACGCTTTTCAGCTCACTGATCCGTTCATAGGGATCTTCAGGCTTTAAACTGTAGCTCCCTTCAGGCGCGTTAAAAAACAAAGGATTGTATCCCCAATTATAACTTTTATCGGTAGGGTGATCCGTGACCCCATCGAAATCATTGACAGGAAGCAGCTCAACATGGGTGATGCCCAGCTCCTTTAAGTACTGAATTCCACTACTGAATCCTTTCGGTGTAGAGGTCCCTTTTTCTGTAAAGGCACGATATTTTCCTGCGAATTTCATGCCGCTTTCTTTTTGGGCTGAGAAATCACGGACATTCAATTCATAAATGACAGCATCTGCAGGGGAAGTTAATGGTGCCAAGGAAGAAGGACCTTCCCCGCGTCCAAGGTTCACAATACATCCCCACTCACTGTCGTAGGAAACCGATTTAGCATAGGGATCGATCAGTTCATCCCAAACCAGGTTGATACAAGTTAGAATGGTATAATAATAACGATCTACATCGGTATACACCTTACATTCCCATACGCCGTTCTCAACTCTGGAGAATGGGTATTGTATCTCTTCATCATCAGGGGATTTCAGCTTTAAACTTACCTCTGTAGACGTCGGAGACCATACTTTAAACACGGTGCACCCCTCTTGGCAGGTAACACCAAGGTCATCCCCGTCATAATAATAGCGTTGATCAAACTCTTCCGTTCTAATGACCGCTCCGATTTGCAGGTCTGTCTTTGTGTTATGCTCATCGACGACTTCATAGACTTCACCCAGGACAACCTTCTCACTCTGGATCGTCGTGACATATTTCATCGCATCATTGAGGGGAATCTTTTCTTCAATGTGAAGAGCTATTTTTTCACTACCTTTTATGAGAGAGAAGTGACTGGAATTCCCATCATGATAATCGTATGGAAGAATCAATGTAACCGTATTGAACGTATCTAAAAACGCATCGTAATGCCTACTAATGACTAACACTTCTGCCACCCACTTCTGTTTAACATTTTCCAACTTAATGGAAGAACATTCACCTTCAATTCGTTCCCCTTCTTCAGTTCTTCAATTGTGTCTCCGTCTGCGTGCACGGGTACATCCTGACCCGATCGGATGGTCATGGTTGTTCCTGAACACGTGCTGACTTCATTGAAAGCCGTATGTTTTCCGAAGAAGACAGATAGGAAGACCAGGAGTAATTTCCACCTAGATAACCCATGGACGAGGGTCATATCGATAGATCCATCATGAGGACAAGCCTGAGGGGCGATCTTCATTCCTCCACCAAAAAAAGGCTGATTCGAAACAGTCACAAACCATACCTTGTGAAACACCTGCTCTTTCCCATCAACTTCTATCGAAAGGGAAAAGGGTTTATACGTAAACGCTTCCTTACAAAGGAGGATAGGATAGATCAATTGTCCAAGGGACCATTTGTTCAACCACTTTTTAAAGGATGAACGATTTGCCTTACGGGCAATTTCCGCATCAAATCCTATCCCTATATTATTCACGAAATGCCCATTTGGTCCGCTGCTCATGGTAAATTGACCTGAATCCAGGGTCACGAAATCTTCTTTTTTCAAACCTTCCTTTATTAAGGTATATGCTTGTTTTTTATTGTTAGGCCAATTATAGCCCCTTGCAAAATCATTACCACTTCCTGATGGAATATACCCTATAACGACCTTGTCAAAACCGATTGTTCCACTAACCACAGAGTTCATGGTCCCATCGCCACCTACCCCCACTACCAGGAGCCAGTTTTCTGGAGATTGGTTGACGACACTTGAAACAATGTTCTTCACGTCACCGGGGTGACCTGTCACAAAAATCTCATGTGGAATATGGATGGTTTGACTAAAATGATTCAACGAAGATAAGGAATATTGATTCTTTGCTGAAGGATTCACGATGAAAATCGTCTTCATTGTTGGTTCTCACCTGATTCAACCGCCTGTTCTCCCCATTGAAGCCTCTTGAATGAAGTGGTCTGGCAATACTCCAAGATGGCTTGGGCCGCTTTCAGCTGGACACTCTTGATCGGAGAAGAGCTTGAGCGCTGCTGCTGGAACCATTCATTGTGGAGCCGCTTGTCAAGAAACTGAATGCCCACCGGAGCCTGTGGGTAATCTATGTATCCATTTCTGCTTATCACGCCTTTATGTATAGGAAGGTCCACACCTGCATATTGAATGATTTGATGGAGTATTCCCTCCATCCTTCTCAGTCCGATTAGAGGGTTTAATACCTTCGTCTCTACATCTCCCCATTTTTTCAACCAGAATCGTTCTCCTGAACCGATGTAGGCAGTTCCCTCTTCAAATTCGAGAAAGGTTAAGCACCAGATCCCGGTTGGGGTGATCAGAATGGTTTCGAGTTCTACAGGGGCATGTTTAATCTTTAGTACCGGGTTGTACATCACCAATATGTTATCTGGAAAACGCTGAATCAGGTAACGCAATCGTTCGTCATAATGATAGCTGTTGTCTACATAGGATTTCTCCATGATCGTGGAGCTTGCCCATCTCAACTGAAAATCAAATACAAGGTCCAGGAAAGAAACCTTCAATTCTTCCTCCGTAGAGATATCCTGGTTTGAATCCATTTCAAAGGCAATTTCTTCATCATTTGGCTGAATGGAGTTTGAGAGCTCCTCCTCTTCAGCTTCTTTCTTTTTGAACAGTGAAAAGAGCTTCTCCTTCATGGAGTTCCTTTCCTCTTCTTGTCCTTCCTCCTTAATGACCGGGGAAGCGGGAGGAAGATCACCGTTTTCCCAATGTTGTTTCATTTTTTCCCATTGCTGCTTTTTTAATCGGACAAATTGGGAAGGATATCTATATAAATCCGTTTCGTACCTGGAAACGTAATCTTGAAGTTTAATCAGCTGTGCCATATGGATCGATCCTTTCATGACGGTCAATTTGCATGTAACGGTTTGGTGTAAATGGCTTCATACTTTGGCAGTCTGTCTAAGTGAGTTTGATATAACACGATTTCTCCTGCTGTGAAAGAATGGGTGTCCGTTGGCTGAAACGAATTCAACCACCCGGAAGTAATAGGAACATCTCTATTCCACTTTCGCCCTACGGTGATATGTGGAGAAAAAGGTCTCTTATCTAATGGAAAGCCCGCTTCTTCACAAGCACCATACACACTTTCCCGAACCCGTTGTAAGATTTCAGAAGGCTGAATGCCCATCCAAAGAATTCTGGGTGAATCACTTTTTCCAAAGGTACCGTAGTGATCAAGGGTTAATGAAAATGAAGGACAATCGAGGGCCTCTACTTTATGGATCACGGGTTGAAGTTCATCCGCACTTCCTAAAAAGGCCAATGTGATGTGATAGTCCTGCGGGTGCACCCAGCGCTGAAAAGAACCCTCATCCATCATTGGCTCTGTCCACTTATGTATAAGGTGTTTCGTTTCTTGAGATAAAGAGAGTGCAAAGAAATAGTGAGCTTTCAACATATCACTCGTCCTTTCATTCGTTACTACCATTTTAGCAAAATGTGTCATGAGAGAGAATGACTAGAAGGAAATGCAATAAAAATGAAATACAAAGCTCATTTATTTGATAAGATTTATCTGAATTAGTACGATAGAAGAAGAACGTTTTCTGAAAGGAAGTTGACTATGAAAGTTGTACAAAATATCGCTGAACTGATCGGGGACACCCCCCTTGTCAAATTGAATCGACTCAATCCTGCTGACGGAGCGGATGTATATGTTAAATTGGAATTCTATAACCCGAGTAAAAGTGTGAAGGATCGTGCAGCCTTTCAAATGATCGTTGAAGCAGAAAAGGAAGGCTTCTTAAAAGAAGGCTCAACCATCATAGAGCCCACAAGTGGAAACACGGGTATCGGACTTGCCATGAATGCAGCAGCAAGGGGATATCGCGCAATCCTGGTCATGCCCGATACGATGACTCAAGAGCGTATTAATCTGTTAAAAGCATACGGAGCTGAAGTAGTCTTAACACCTGGAGATGACAAAATGCCAGGTGCCATTGAAAAAGCGAAAGAATTAACAGAGCAAATTCCCAATAGCTTCATGCCGATGCAGTTCGAAAATGATGCGAACCCGGATGCCCACCGAAAGACGACTGCCCTCGAGATTGTGGAGGCCATGAAAGAAATCGGCAAGCCCTTATCTGCATTTGTTGCGACTGCCGGAACGGGCGGCACGATTACAGGGACTGGCGAAGTGTTAAAAGAGCACTATCCGGATCTCGCCGTTCATGTGGTGGAACCGGCGGGATCCCCGGTTCTATCCGGAGGTAAGCCAGGTAAGCATAAATTAGTAGGAACGAGCCCAGGGTTTGTTCCGGATATCCTGAATACCAGTGTCTACGATGAAATCCACAAAATCGAAGACGAGCATGCCTACGATATTGCCCGCAGAATGGCAAGTGAAGAAGGTATCCTGGTTGGACCTTCATCAGGGGCCGCTTGTTATGCAGCCATAGAAGTGGCGAAGAAATTATCACCTGAAGATGTAGTCGTGTGCATAGCCTGCGATACAGGAGAAAGATATCTATCAAGTGACCTGTTTAGGTTTTAATTACAAAATCGGAACCGGCTTGCCCCTCGAGCCGGACGATAACCAAGAGAGGCTGCGACCATGACGGCGCAGCCTCTTTCTTATGTTTATTTAACCTTATGATACTGCGTGATGAAATGTTCAGGAGAAGACTTAACAACAAACGTCCACACTCCTTCTATCGTGTGAAGATACAAAAAAGTATAGTAAGCTGACAACGGCTTGCTTGTCACATCCATCACGTCCTTAATGGTGAAGCTTTTCATAGGAGTCTCGATTCGATCATTGTATAAATAAAGATGCTCCTCTGTCTCTACCGTGAATTGCTGGTTGTCTTCTATTCTTCGTTCTGTCTTCATAAATGGTTGTGAACAAATCAATCTCATTTAAAGCCTCCAACTATTTTACCGGGCTTTGTTCCCTTTTTCTCTCACTAAAGAGTGCCTGCAGCTTTTTCGTTACAGAACCGGGTTTCCCATTCCCTATCACCTGTTGATCGATCTTAATGACGGGCATTACTTCTGAAGTCGTACTTGCGATGAATACTTCATCCGCTTCGAGAAGATCAGGGACAAGAAACGTCTCTTCTTGAAAAGAGATAGCATTTCTTCTGCATAAATCTTCAATGACTCTTCTCGTAATGCCATTGAGTATCAAGTTTGTTACGGGATGCGTGTAGATGACCCCACCTTTTACCATGAATGCATTCGAAGAGGAACCTTCCGTCACCGTATCACCTCGATGCAAAATGGCTTCGAAATGGCCTTCAGAAGCCGCTTCTTCTTTTGCAAGCAGGTTTCCGAGAAGATTCAAGCTCTTAATATCACACCTCAGCCACCTGATATCTTCAACCAGCTTAGCTGTTACACCTTGCTCCATCTGGCGAATAGGAACAGGGAAGTCTTTCGTATAGGCAACGACACTTCCCTTTACATCTTTCGAAGGAAAATGGTGCTGACGGGAAGACACACCGCGTGTCACTTGTAAATAAACAATCCCGTCTTTCACTTGATTGGAATCGATAAGCTCAAGAAGATGCCCAGTCAGTTCTTCTTCTGAATACGGAATGGACAGTTTCATCTTTTCAGCACTTTGATAAAGTCGCTCCATATGCTCCTTCATCGTGAACGTGTTTCCACCGTATACGCGAATCACTTCATAGATTCCATCCCCAAATTGATAACCGCGGTCCTCAATATCAATCTTCGCATCGGCACGATCGATGACTACCCCATTTACAAATACTGTGTTCATTCTTCTCTCCCCTTGTCTCTCTTAAGATTCACATGCTAATTCATAGATAGCCTGTGCGTAAATAGCCGTTGCTTTCAGGAGATCCTCTATATACATATATTCATCCTTCTGATGAGCAATATCTTCACGGCCGGGGAATAAGGCCCCAAAGGCTACGCCTGCCTCTAAGCTTCTGGCATAAGTCCCTCCACCGATGCTTAATAACTCGCCTCTCTCACCGGTTTGATCCTCATATACTTTTTTCAGCGTTTGAACGAGTTCATCATCTTTAGACACATGATGAGGTTTGCTATCTGAGAAGTTCTCAATCGAATAGCCTTCTATGTTCTCAATGATTGCCTTTCCTTTTTCCATCTCAAACGTAACCGGATAACGCATGTTTAATCCTAATCGCCCGCCATCAGCATCTGAATAGCGCAGCTTCCCTACGTTGATAGTTAAATCACCCGTAATATCGTCACGGTAACTTACACCGAGTTGAATTCCTCTTGAATCTTTAAAGAAATGCTTGGACGTGAACTCAAAGAATTCTTTTCCTTGAGAAGATAGAGGCAGCTGTGATAAGAATGCAGCTAAGTATAGACCCGCATTCTTCCCATTGTCCGGCTCCATTCCATGTGAAGAAACGCCTTCGACTTCAAAAACAAGCTCGCCGTTTTCAATGTAATAGTTCCCTTTGATGTTTTCTTCCTTAGTGAAAATTTCAAAGTTTTGAACCCATTTTGTGTGGTCCTCTTCGACCAGCAGGACCGCTTTGGCATAGTCAGGAACCATGTTGTAGCGGCGTCCGGACTCAAAAGACAAGACTTTGATGCCCGATTGAGACGTCTCCGCCGATTTTGTTTGGACTAAATCATAGTCGGCGATCCCTTTTTCTGCATGGATGATCGGGAAGTCCGCATCAGGGGCAAATCCCATTGTAGGCATTTCTTCGTTTTTAAAATAGTGCTCTACACATCTCCAGTCGCTTTCTTCATCTGTTCCAATGATCATCCGGACCCGCTTATTGAAGGTTGGATCAAGATCCTTTACGATTTTCATGGCATAATAGGCAGCCATTGTAGGACCCTTGTCATCGATCGCTCCACGGGCGAAAATCTTACCGTCTTTTATCTCACCGCCATAAGAATCGACGCTCCATCCATCCCCTTCAGGCACCACATCCACATGACAAAGAATACCAAGAAGATCATTTCCTTCCCCAAATTCTAAATGACCGGCAAGATGGCCGACATTCTTAGGGGTGAAACCGTCTTTTTCACCAAGGGTTAACAAATAGTCCAGCGCCTCTTTCACACCTTTCCCCAGCGGTGCATCCTCCGTCGCATTCTCTTCATCCAGCACACTTTTAATTTGCAGAAATTTCTGCAGATCCTTAAGCAAATCGTCTTTCCGCTTCTCCACTTCATTCGTCCAATTAATACCCATTCGTATCCACCTGCTCTATATGTATTTACTTCTACATTCATTTTATACTGTTTTATGGGGAAATCCAAACAGAGAGAATCCTCATGTCAAGGTCTTCCTCTGCTCAATGAGCATACTGCTTGAATGAAAGTTAATAGTATGAAACATGGACCGTTCCTTTTCGCTCCAGGCACTTCCTTTCCGCGGGGAGGAAGTCGAGCCTCCTCGGGCTATGCCCTGTGGGGTCTCGACCTTTCCTCTATATCCCGCAGGAGTTAAGTGCCTTCCTCTACAATCCACTCTGTGCTACTACATTTTCATTACCTTTAAGTATTCATAGAGAAACACTTAAAAACTCCTATTCTAAATAGGTTGAGCGTTTGTTCTAAAAACAAAGTAACTACAAAGGAATTAAAGAAAATTTTATGTTAGCTCATAGATCGGTAGATAATTGAACCATCTTTCAAATGAATCAAACAATGATCCATGGTAAATAACCTTTTGTAAAGGGTGCAGTAGTCCGTTTTCTCTAAATTGTTTTTGTCACTTTTAAGCTCTGTCACGAAATTCCCTTAAAGATGGTGAGGGGAACTGCGTAGACTCCTGCAGAAGTACGGACGTGCCGAGACCCCGGAAGCGAAGCTGAGGAGGCTCGGCCGAACGCTAGCTACAAGCAGAGCGGTTCCCCTCACCATCCAAGCACACGCTTGTTGACAGAGCTCCTGGCAGATCTTATGATACAAAACAACAATCTTTCTTTACCAAAAGAGCTTTATAAGATAAAAAATACATATATTTAGCATTTTCTTCATATTCTAGGAATACAACCATCAAGTTACTACGTAAATTGTTTGTAAATTTGGACAATATTTTTGAAATTTTGTCGGATTAGGAGTACAATGTAATTGTCTGACATCTTATGAGTAAACTTTATATGTAGAAAAGGGGTTGTCTAAAGCGCATAGTACATATGGTAGCACGTGAGGTGCACAAACGACACATGTAGTCTTTGCCTTTGGAAAAATGATGAGGGAGTGGTTCTTTGAAACCTTCAACCAATCGTATGCTAACTAGAATCAAAGCTGTGTACATGTACATTAATCAGAAAGGTACTGTAACAACTCAAGATCTTGTAGACGAATTTGGCATTACTCCTCGCACCATACAAAGAGATCTCAACGTGTTAGCGTACAATGACTTGGTGCAAAGCCCGAGTCGGGGTCAATGGACAACTACGGAGAAGAAAGTGAAGATGACTTCGTAATCAGATTTGACGGATTATCTCCCAGATCTGATCACAGAATAGCGGACTAAAATGACTTTTCAAACAACGAAACGGGGCAGCACCTTTACCGAAGGGTGCTGCCCCGTTTTTTTTATTCAGGCTTGTATTCTTTTAGTAGTGTTACTTCCTCTTCGGTCAGCTCACGGTACTCACCAAGCTCCAAATCTTTATCAAGCTCTAGCGGCCCCATCGTTAAACGCTTCAGATACATGACGCGCTTCCCTACGCTTTCAAACATTCTTTTCACCTGATGAAATTTGCCTTCAGTAATCGTCAATTCAATATCAGAGGTCAATCCTGATTTTAAAATCGTCAATTCCCCCGGCTTTGTTTCGTAGCCATCTTCCAACGTTACCCCTTTTTTGAAAGCTTCCACATCCGCTTCTGTCACTTCCCCGTCAATCACGGCAAAATACGTTTTCGGAACATGGCGCTTTGGAGAAAGGAGCTGGTGGGATAATTGGCCGTCATTCGTAATGAGGAGGAATCCCTCTGTATCCTTATCGAGCCTTCCGACCGGAAATGGATTGAATATTTGATCTTCCAATTGAAGTAAATCAATGACGGTTTCATCCTGTCCATCTTCTGTGGCGGAGATGACTCCAGGCGGCTTATTCATGAGAAGGTAGATGAATTCACGATACTCAACCTGCTCTCCGTACAACATCACCGTATCTTTTTCCGTATTGATATGTACTTTCCCATCCTTAATGACCTCTCCATTGACTTGAAGACCGCCATCCTTTAATAATTTCTTTACTTCTTTCCGGCTGCCGTAACCCATATTGGCAAGCATTTTATCTATTCTCACATTAATCACGCTCCGTTTATATATTATGTTGAATTATCAGTGATTTGACCCGTCCATAGGCACCTACCCATTCATGTTTCTATTCTTAACATAGGCTACTAAAGGTAAGCAACTTTGATAAAAATAATTGAGGTGAAGCGTATGTATCCATATCGACAACAAGGTTCAGGTGGATTATTAATCCCTATTCCACTCCCTGGAGGCGGCGGACAGGGATATCCAGGTTTTCCTGGTCAAGGGTATGGCGGCGGCATCAATGACCGGCTAGATCGACTCGAGAGACAATATGAGCGTCTGGACCGTAAAGTCGACCGCTTGGAACGAAAAGTAGAGCGACTTGAAAGACAGCTTGGGTATTATAATAATTAGCGTTTCCATTTCACATTTATAGGTAAAAAATGAATAAACCCATTAAATAAGAAAGAGGCTCACTTTCCATTACGGACCTGCGCCAGAAATAAAAAAAGGGATGATCGGCATGTATCATCCCTTTTCCTTTTTACCCTATGCGAAGTTTACTGCGAATTCTCGTGATTTTATCCCCGAATAATCGATCTGCCAATTTACTTCTTAAGCTTAAGTAGAAGTAAACGAGTGCTCCCACCCCGCCACAGATCGCGACGAGAAGAATCGATTGGAACCCGGACTCAGGGTTGAGGAATTGAACCAGTATACCATACAGCACCAATACCACTACTGCCATGACGGCATTCAGTGCTCCAATGAACATGGTTCTTCTCATAATCAGTCTGAATTGATATCTCGCGTATTTCTTGATGATATACAGATTAATTAGAATCGCTACCGAATACCCAATTACAGTGGCGATGACTGCACCTTGAGTTTCAAACAAGCGAATCAATGGTATGTTCAGGACAAGCTTGAGAAGCAGACCGACAAGCAAGCTGAAGATTGTAAATTTCTGTTCGTCAATCCCTTGAAGGATCGCTGCCGTAACAGCAAATAAAGCAAACAGAATCGCAACAGGTGCATATGATCTTAAAATAGACGTTCCTAATTCATCACTGTGATAGAACATTGTATACGTTGGCTCAGCTAAAAGCGCAATTCCTAAAGCTGCCGGTACTGTTAAAAACAATAGAATTTGAAACGTTTGGTCGATGTTTCTACGCATCGTTTTCCGGTCGCCGCTTGTATAAGACGTCGTAATCAACGGAATCAGCGTCATAGAAAAGGCGGTTGCCAATGACACTGGAATAATCACAAGCTTATGAGTATAGAAGTTCAATACGGCAAAGGCATGATCGGAAACTTTCGCATTTCCAATCGCAGACATCGCAGTGTTAAAGGTAATCTGATCAACCAGTTGAAATAACGGATTGGCAAGCCCTACAAAAATAAACGGAATCGAATAGGCGATGATTTCTTTGTACATCGATCGTAACGAAACCTCTTCCTGACCGCGATCTTCCTTTAATAGCTCGTCTAAATGAGGCTTTCGTTTAAACCAATACCAAATCAATGCCCCGAGACTTGCCAGCCCCCCGACAAATGCAGCAAACGTAGCTACAGAAATGGCGGTTGTCACTGATCCGTCCAAGATGTTTAATACAACATAAATCCCGCCCAGTAAGAAGATAATCCGGACAATTTGTTCGATCACCTGGGAAACCGCAGTCGGCCCCATGGATTGATGACCCTGGAAAAATCCCCTGATCAAGCTCATAAACGGAATGATGATCAGTGCAAAACTTACTGCCCGAATGACGGTTGTCACCTGTGCAACCGAAATGACCTGCTCATCACTTTTGATCGTCATTTCAGCAAAAATTGGTGCAAATGCATACATAATGAGGAACGAAACAATCCCCGTCAGCGTCATCAACACCAAGCCTGACTTAAATAGCCTTCGTCCTACAGCATATTCCCCTATGGCATTATATTTTGAAACGAATTTCGAAACGGCCAGGGGCACACCTGCAGTCGCTACAGTCAGAAAGATTGTATAGGGTACATACCCATATTGATAAAGGGAAGCTCCCTCTTCATGACCTTTTAACAAATCATCAAACGGTATAACATAAAAAAGACCCAGAAACTTCGAAATAAAGGTCCCTAACGTTAAAATAAACGTCCCTCTTATTAATTTAGATGACATAGTATCCCTCTCTATATATCTTGTTGCTCATTAAACAAACAAAATAAAATCCTACTTGAATATTTACACACTATCAGTAGTTTACTACTGTACGAATCGAATGACAATTTTTTTCGAATGTTGTATTTAAAACCCATCCCATTTAAAATAAGGAGAAACTTCTTTTGAAAACGAAAGAGCAAAACTAAAAGTTGGTGGAAAAATGGTAAAAAAATACGATGTGATTGTCATAGGTGGAGGACCATCCGGATTGATGGCGAGTATCGCAGCCGGTGAAAACGGGGCGAACATCCTTCTTGTGGATAAAGGAACGAAGCTTGGTAGGAAGCTTGCGATTTCCGGAGGCGGCCGCTGCAACGTGACCAATCGACTTCCCATAGAAGAAATCATTAAGCATATTCCAGGAAATGGACGTTTTTTATATAGTGCCTTTTCCGAGTTCAGTAATGAAGATATCATCGCTTTCTTTGAAAAGCTGGGAATACAATTAAAAGAGGAAGACCACGGCAGGATGTTTCCCGTATCGAACCGGGCCATGGATGTTGTGGAAGCCTTATTGAAGCGCATGAAGGAGTTAAAGGTGGATACCCGGACGAGCACAAGCGTGGAGGAAGTTCTGTACGAAAATGGCGAGACGGTCGGAATCCTCTTGAAAGACGGGGAAACCATTGCCGCAAAGGCTGTCGTCATCGCGGTTGGAGGCAAGTCCGTCCCTCATACCGGATCGACCGGGGATGGATATCCTTGGGCCACGAAAGCGGGGCATACGATTACCGACTTGTTCCCGACGGAGGTTCCCCTTACATCGGACGAGCCTTTTGTTAAAAAGAAAGAGCTTCAAGGACTTTCATTGCGCAGCGTTGATTTAAGCGTATTAAATCCTAAGGGAAAGAAAATCATCACGCATAAAATGGATATGATCTTTACCCATTTAGGAATTTCCGGACCGGCTGTTCTCCGTTGCAGTCAATATGTAGTAAAGGCCATGAAGAAATGGAACCTGACCCATGTTGCAATGCAAATCGATTCCATGCCTGATCAAAATGAAGAACAGCTATTCCAGACTCTTCATAAGCAAGTGAAGGAAGAGGGAAAGAAAGCCGCGAAGAATATATTCAAAGGATTGGTCCCAGAGAGGTACCTGTTATTTTTACTCGACCGTGCAGAAATCGATCACGATGAAAAAGGAGATCATATCTCCTCAGAGAAGATCCGACAGTTTACCAAGTTGTTAAAACAATTCACCTTCAATGTGAACGGTACATTATCCATTGATAAGGCGTTTGTAACGGGCGGCGGAGTCTCCATTAAAGAAATTGAACCGAAAACGATGGCTTCGAAAAAGATGAACGGACTCTTCTTCTGTGGGGAAGTGCTTGATATCCACGGATATACTGGCGGCTATAACATTACTTCTGCCCTTGTTACCGGTAGACTTGCCGGTTTTAATGCAGCAAAAGTATAATGCAAAAAGAAAGGTTGATCCCATCTGCATCTGCAGTACGATCAACCTTTTTATTTTCTGTAAACAACCATGGCCGAGAAACAATAAATTTGATCTTCCACTTCCTCCGACAATGCTGCTACATGATATTTAATATCCACGATTTTTTTATCTTCCAGTTTACTAAGAAACTGGTTCATATCTTTCTCTAAATCTTTCTCATGCTCATAATCGAAGACTTTCACTTGAATCATAGAGCTCCCTCCCCATTGTTGATTGATATTAGTATCGTCAGAATATTTAATTTTCAAACAATTGATGGGGGATTTTTTATATTGGATTGAATGTGATGGGAGGGGGATTTCGGAATTTCGCCGTTATATTTTGAATTTCGCCGTTAAATCAATTTACCGGAGTATTTTCACACTGTCAGCCAGACTCAAATACATCAAGAAAAGAAAAAAGCCCACCCTTTATTAAAAAAGGATGTGCTTCGCTCAGAAAAAACATTATTTCTTCTCAGCTGTCTCCCCAGCCCAGTTCATCATACCGCCTTCCATGTTCACCACTTTGTATCCTTGTTCCTGCATGTAATGAGCGACATTTCCGCTGCGGTTTCCTGAACGGCAGATAAAGATGTACTCTTTGTCTTTATCAAATTGATCAAGTGACTCAGGAATCTCACCCATTTTGATATGCTTTGCTCCAGGAATCACTCCCTCTGCCACTTCTTCATCTTCACGAACATCCACCAAAAGCAGATCTTCACCATTTTTCAACTTTTGCTCCAACTCATCAGTCTTAATCGTTTTAATTGTATCCATTCTTCTCAACTTCCTTTCATAATTCATTCATCACAATTATACCAAAGCCCTTCTCCCAAACAAAAAAATCAGATTGAAAGAGGGACGGACCTCAATAGAACGCTGATTTAAAGCGATTTGCGATCAATTTCCGGCCCATATAGAGGTCCGTCCCCCTAAATAGAAAAGAGGGACGGACCTTGGTGAAATACAGAATCCCCAATTGATAGTATTTCCTAACAATCAGATGCATTTCAAGGTCCGTCCCTCAACACAATATTAGTTAGCTACGATGTTCACTAGTTTGCCAGGTACGGCGATGACTTTGCGGATGGTTTTTCCGTCGATTTGTGTTTTGATTTCATCGTTTTCCATGGCGGTTTTTTCTAGATCCTCTTTATTCATATCGCGAGGGATCATGACTTTGGCTTTCACTTTTCCGTTCACTTGAAGGACGATTTCGACTTCGTTGTCCACAAGCTTCGATTCATCGAATGTCGGCCATGCTTCGTAGGAAAGCGTTCCTTCGTGACCAAGCTTGCTCCAAAGTTCTTCTGTCATATGCGGAGCGATCGGTGCCAGCATTTTAATGAAACCTTCCACATAGTTCTTAGGAAGTGTATCAGCTTTGTACGCATCATTGATGAATACCATCAGTTGAGAAATTCCTGTGTTGAAACGAAGCCCCTCGTAGTCTTCCGTCACTTTCTTAACGGTTTGGTTATACGTTTTGTCCAGGTCACTGTTCGGTGCATCTGTCACCTTAGAGGATAGTGTACCATCCTCCTCAACAAGCAGGCGCCATACACGATCAAGGAAACGACGGGCTCCGTCCAGTCCGTTTGTGCTCCATGCAATGGACGCTTCCAGTGGACCCATGAACATTTCATATAGACGAAGGGTATCTGCTCCGTGAGATTCTACCACCTCATCCGGATTCACAACATTCCCTTTTGATTTACTCATTTTTTCATTGTTTTCCCCGAGGATCATTCCTTGGTTGAACAGCTTTTGGAATGGCTCTTTCGTTGGAACTACGCCGATATCATAAAGGAACTTATGCCAGAAACGGGCATACAGCAAGTGAAGGACCGCATGCTCGGCTCCTCCGATATACGTATCCACCGGCAGCCAATTTTCCATTTTCTTCGCATCAGCAATAGCATCTTCGTTATGTGGATCGATATAACGAATGTAGTACCAGCAGCTTCCTGCCCACTGTGGCATTGTGTTTGTTTCACGGCGGCCTTTTTTACCTGTTTCAGGGTCTTCGACATTCACCCATTCACTGATGTTCGCAAGTGGAGATTCACCTGTACCAGACGGTTTGATCTCAGTCGTCTTCGGAAGTACAAGAGGAAGCTCGCTTTCCGGGACGGTCGTTGTTGTACCGTCTTCCCAATGGATAACTGGAATCGGCTCGCCCCAGTAACGCTGACGGCTGAATAACCAGTCACGCAGACGGTACGTTACTTTTTTCGTTCCGATATTCTTCTCTTCTAACCATGAAATGGCTTTCGAAATCGCTTCTTCCTTCTGCAGTCCATCAAGGAAACCGGAATTCACATGCTCCCCGTCACCTGTATAAGCTCCTTTCTCAACGTTGCCTCCAGCGACCACTTCCACGATTGGAAGGTCGAATTCTTTGGCAAACTCATAATCTCTCTCGTCATGAGCAGGAACAGCCATGATGGCACCAGAACCGTAGCTCATTAGAACGTAATCGGCAATCCAGATCGGCATTTTGCTTCCGTTAGCCGGATTGATCGCATAGGCCCCTGTGAATACACCCGTTTTTTCTTTTGCAAGATCTGTACGTTCAAGATCACTTTTTGACTTGATCTTGTCGATATACTCATTCACTTTCGAGCGTTGTTCCTCAGTTGTGATTTTCTCGACGAACGGATGCTCAGGAGCAAGAACTGCATACGTTGCACCAAAGATCGTATCAGGACGAGTCGTGAAGACATCGAATGATTTGTCATGGCCATCGATCACAAATTTCACTTCTGCTCCTTCAGAGCGTCCGATCCAGTTGCGTTGCATGTCTTTAATGCTTTCAGGCCAGTCTACATCTTCAAGGTCCTCAACAAGACGGTCGGCATAAGCGGTGATCTTCAGCATCCACTGCTTCATCGGACGGCGCTCTACTGGATGCCCTCCACGTTCGCTCTTCCCATCGATGACTTCTTCATTGGCAAGGACCGTCCCCAGTGCCGGACACCAATTCACGGCAACCTCATCCACATAAGCCAAGCCTTTTTCATAAAGTTTGGTGAAGATCCATTGTGTCCATTTGTAGTAGCCTGGATCTGTTGTATTGACTTCGCGGTCCCAATCATAAGAAAACCCTAGTGATTTAATTTGACGGCGGAAGGTATTAATGTTCATCTCTGTGAATTCTGCCGGGTCATTCCCTGTATCAAGGGCATATTGCTCAGCCGGTAAACCGAATGCATCCCACCCCATCGGATGAAGGACATTGTACCCTTGCATACGCTTCATGCGGGAAAGGATGTCCGTTGCCGTAAACCCTTCCGGATGTCCTACGTGAAGACCTGCGCCTGATGGATACGGGAACATATCCAGTGCGTAGAAATTGGATTTCCCTTCGTCTTCCGTCGCCTTGAACGTCTTGTTTTCTTCCCAATACTGCTGCCATTTTGTCTCAACACTTCTATGATCAAAACTCATATTGAGATCCTCCTTTAATTTTCATTCGAAAGGCAGGTGGTGCCTTTCTTTTTTAAAAAAAAATAAAAAAACTCTCATCCCAAATAAATATTTGGGACGAGAGTTTGTATTAACATTCTCCCGCGGTACCACCCACATTAGTGTACGCGCACTCAGCTTCATTCATCCTTAACGCGGAAAACGGCAAGTCTTACTGATGTTCACACTTGCAACTCAGCAGGCGAGTTCATGATGCTTCTGGTTGACTTTCACCACCCGTCAACTCTCTACGACAGAAATCCATCATTACTACTCCTGATCAACGTTTCGATATAGGTAAACAATATATGTATTCACTATTTTAGTGAAAAATATACAGAAGCGCAAGCCTATTGTTGGTTTGCGGATGAGATTATTGCCATTTTATTTAATTCTATGAGATTACAGGTGACACTCACGAGTAATTTTGTCCTCTTTGATGAAAAATCCAGCTGTATCAATCAAATATCCGGACGTTTCCGAGAAGAATCAAGTCGGTTCTGAAAAATCCGGCCGATTTGTCGAAGAATCCGGCCGTTATCGAGAAAAATCCAGCCGTTTTGACCAAGAATCCGGCCGAAACCGCAGAAAATCCGGCCGTTTTCATTAATAATCCAGCCGATTTACATTTTACACGATTAAGTCCATATAATTGTG